>DATAAV010000001.1:0-2594 GCA_036259935.1 Geodermatophilus sp.
GTTACCGCTCGCCCTCGAGCTGGCCACCACCCCTGGCATCGACCTGCACGCTCTGCTCGCGCTCCGTGACCGCGGCTGCCCGCCGGAGCTGGCCGCTCGCATCCTGGCCCCGATCGACCCTGGCGAGGGCCGACCGTGACCGAGGTGAGCCCCGATCGATCGGCCCGAAGCCGGGCCGACGGGCCGACCGCTCCTCCGGAGGACTGGATCGCGGCGCTCACCACCCCCGGCCCTGTTCGGGAGGACGCGCTGCGGCGGCTGCACGCGCTGCTGTTGCGTGGCGCGCGATTCCAGGTCTCGCGCATGCCCGCGATGCGGGCCGCGGTGGGCGCGGCGCAGGTCGAGGACGTCGTCAACCTGGCAGCCGACGAGGCGATGGTCGCCGTGCTGAGCAAGCTGCCCACCTTCGAGGGACGCAGCCGGTTCACGACCTGGGCCTACAAGTTCGCGGTCCTGCAAGCAGCGGTCGAGCTGCGCCGTCAGGCCTGGTCGCGCCGGGAGGTGCCGCTCGAGGCGGCCCCGCCGCTGGTCGCGGCGCGGCCCTCACCCGACCAGTACGCCGAGGCGGCCGAGTTCGCGGCCGCCGCCCGGGAGGCGATCGAGCGGGCGCTCACCCCCCACCAGCGGCGGATCGCGCTGGCCCTGATCGTGGACGAGGTGCCGATCGACGTCCTCGCGGAGCGGCTCGGCACGAATCGCAACGCCCTCTACAAGACGCTGCACGACGCCCGCAGCCGCCTGCGGGCCCACCTGGCCGCAGAGGGCTTCCTGACACCGCCCGCCCGCTCGAGGGGAGAGGCCGGATGAACGCCGCCGATGGTGCGCTGCCGCTCGACGCGCTCCGGCGGCTGACGACCGACCCGGGGCCGTGGCTGTCGTGCGACGACTGCTTCCGGTTGGTCGACCGCTACGTCGAGGGTCTGCTCGCCGGCGCGGTGGAACCCGCCGGTGCGGAGACGGCGGCGATGTCCGCGCATCTCTCGGGCTGCCCGGCCTGCTCCGAGGAAGCGACCACGCTGCTGCTGCTGGCCGCCGCGGACGCGGGGATCGACCCGGCCACGGCGCTGCGACGGATGCCCGGCGACTAGGGCGACCGACCGGTCGGCACGGCCCAGCTCAGGCCGGCCGGCGCGCGTCGTGCTCGTCCGGCCGCGCCGGGCTCGTCGGGTGGCCGTGCAGGCCCAGGATCCGTTCCGGCCTCGGGAGGACTGCCGCGCCGCTGTCCAGCCAGGCGGCCGAGGAGGCGTGCGCCCGCCGGCACAGCTCGGCGGCGTGCCGGAAGTCGATCCCCGAGATGCGCAGCGGGCAGAGCGGCGGAAGCACGACGAGGTCGACCTGGTCCGCGTACAGCGCGACGTCGCGGACGAGTCGTTGCTGGATGAGCAGGGTCAGCGCCTGGACCGCGACGGCGAGCGCGTGGGTCGGCGGGAACGGGAGGGCGCAGGCGTACCCGGTCGGCAGCACGTAGATCCGGTCGGCGCCGACGGCGACTGCCTGCGAGATGGCCGCGTTGTCGGCCAGCCCGCCGTCGACCAGCGTCCGGCCGTCCCGCCGTACCGGGGGCAGGACGGCGGGCACGGCGCTGCTGGCCAGTAGCGCGGTGAGCGTGTCGCCGTCGGAGAGCAGCACCTCCTCGCCGGAGAGCAGGTCGGTGGCCACGAGGTGCACCGGGATCGGCGCGTCCTCCAGGCGGGGAAAGGTCACATGTCGGCGCACCAGGCGTTCGAGGCCGTGGGGGGTGCACACCGAGTCCCGGGCCCCGGCGAGCGCGAGCAGCATCTGCGGTGCCCGGACCGGGAAGACGCCGTCGCGTCGCAGGAGGGCCCAGGTCGTGGCGAGCTCGTCGAGCGCCGTCGGCGCGGTCCCGTGCGCCGCGACGAAGACGGCGTTGAGGGCCCCGGCGGACGTACCCACCAGCAGGTCCGGGGTGATCCGTCGTTCGGCCAGTGCCTGCAGCATTCCGACCTGCACCGCACCGAGACTGCCGCCCCCGGACAGGACGAACGCGGTCGTCATCGCCGGTCACCCGCGCGGCTGGTGCCCGGAGACCGAGAGAACGACCGGATCGCGCTCTCCCCGTCCGCCGCCGTGCTGACGTCGCGGTGCCATATCAGTTGGTGCGGGCCGGTGCGCGTTTCTTACCACGCGGCCGTCGGGTGACCGCGAGGGCCGAACCCCCGATGATGGGCGGACGTCCGAACGCCCCGAGGGTGGACCGGGAGGCGGTCATGACCGACGCCAGCTGCTGCATCGCCGGGGGAGGGCCGGCCGGCATGATGCTCGGCCTCCTGCTGGCCCGTCAGGGACTGGACGTCGTCGTCCTGGAGAAGCACGCGGACTTCTTCCGCGACTTCCGCGGGGACACCGTCCACCCCTCGACGCTGCGCCTGCTGGACGAGCTGGGCCTGGCCGACTCCTTCCTGGCGCTGCCGCACCAGAAGGTCTCGCGGATCGGGGTCACCACCGACGACGGCACGTTCGCCCTCGCCGACTTCACCCGCCTCCCGGGCCGGTTCCCGTACGTCGCGTTCGTGCCGCAGTGGGACTTCCTCGACTTCCTCGCCGACGAGGCGCGCCGGTACCCGACGTTCCGG
>DATAAV010000002.1:0-16610 GCA_036259935.1 Geodermatophilus sp.
GTGCGGCTTGACGTAGCGCACCCGGCTCCCGGCCACCCGGGCGAAGGCCTCCAGCGCGCCGACCTGGTAGATCACGTCCTGGGTCAGCGCGTCGGGCTCCATGTCGATGAACCGGCGGCCGAACCCGGCCAGGTCGCGGTAGCCCACCTGCGCGCCGATCGCGACACCGGAGGCGGCGGCGCGCTGGCACACCCGGCGCAGGATCACCGGGTCGCCGGCGTGGAAGCCGCAGGCGACGTTGGCGCTGGTGACCACGCCGAGCAGCGCGTCGTCGTCACCGAGGGTCCACTGGCCGAACCCCTCGCCGAGGTCGGAGTTGAGGTCGACGGTCCGATCGCCGTCGGACGGAACGGTGCTGGTCACGGCCCGATCCTCCGCCCAGAAGGTGGTTCAGGAGAACAGGTCGAGGACCGGGCGGATCGAGTTGACCGCCAGGTAGAGGGTCAGCAGCCAGGCCAGCCAGCCGACGACGAGCAGCCAGCGCGGGTACCGGTAGCCGCCCATTAGATCGGCCCTCCGGGTGGCCACCCACAGCAGCACCGCGATGCCGATCGGCAGCAGCAGACCGTTGAAGGCGCCGGCGAAGATCAGCAGCGTGGTGGGGGCCGCGCCGGCGAGGACGAACGCCAGCGTGGTGAGCGCGATGAACCCGACCACGAGCAGGGTGCGGGTGCGGTCGCTGGTCCGCGTCCGGGAGGTCACGAAGGAGATCGAGGTGTAGGAGGCGCCGATGACGCTGGTGATCGACGCCGCCCACAGCACCACGCCGAACACCCGCAGACCCACCTCGCCGGCCGCCTGCGCGAACGCGTTGGCGGCCTGGTTCTCCGCGCCGAGGTCGGCACCCCCGGTGACGACGCCGAGGATGGCAAGGAACAGGACCACCCGCATGATCCCGGTGAGGATGATCCCGGTGATCGAGCCGCGGGTGATGTCCCGGACGTGCCGCTCGCCGGTGACGTGGGAGTCGATCAGCCGGTGCGCCCCGGCGTAGACGATGTAGCCGCCGATGGTGCCGCCGACCAGCGTGGTGATGGCCAGGAAGGAGACCTGCTCGGGCAGGACCACGTTGCGCAGCGCCCGACCCACCGGCGGACCGGAGGTGATCGCGATGTAGGCGGTCAGCGTGATCATCACCAGGCCCAGCACGACGACGATCCGGTCGACGGCGACCCCGGCCCGCTTGCTGAGGAAGATGCCGATCGCGATCAGCGCCGACAGCGCCCCGCCGATCCGCGGGTCCAGGCCGAACATCGCGTCGGTGCCCAGCCCCGCGCCGCTGACGTTGCCGATGTTGAACACCAGGCCGCCGATGATCAGGAAGCCGGCCATCACCCAGCCCAGGCCGGGCAGGACCAGGTTGCCCAGTTCCTGCGCGCGCCGCCCCGAGACGCCGATGACCCGCCACACGTTCATCTGCAGCGCGATGTCGATGACGATCGAGACGGCGATCGCGAAGGCGAACGCGGCGCCCAGCTGCACGGTGAACGCCGTGGTCTGGGTGATGAAACCGGGGCCGATGGCCGAGGTGGCCATCAGGAACATCGCGCCGATCAGCGTGGACCGCGTGCCCGCGGTCATCCGCCCGCCGGGTGCGGTCATGGCCTGCGGACGGTCTCCCGGACTCTGCGACATCGGCGCTCCCGGTGTGCGCCGCGGATCGGCGTCCGCGACGGTGTCTGCGGATCGGCACGTCCCGCGGCGGGTCGTCGGCGGGGCGCGTGGTGCGCGGTTCTGGTGGGAGCCGACGGTAGAACCGGGCCCGGCCAGGGGCAACGCGAGCGCCCGGCACAGACCTGGCCGGAGCTCCCGTCAGCGGGGGAGCATGGGGCGATGGAGACTCCCGCCGAGGTGCGGCAGCGCTACCGCGTCGGCCTGGCCGTGCCGACGTCGGGCGTCGCGCCCGGGTTCGCCCAGGCCAACCTGGTGGTGCTGCCCCGCGACTGGGCCTTGGACATGCTGCTGTTCGCCCAGCGCAACCCGAAGCCGGTGCCGCTGCTGGAAGTCACCGAGCCGGGGTCGTACCGGACCACGCTGGCGCCCGACGCCGACCTGCGCACCGACCTGCCGCTGTACCGGGTCTGGCGCGACGGCGAGCTGGTCGAGGAGCCGACCGACGTCGTCGACCTGTGGACCGAGGACCTGGTCGCCTTCCTCATCGGCTGCAGCTTCAGCTTCGAGACGGCGCTCCTGGACGCCGGCGTGCCGGTGCGCAACATCGAGCAGGGCCGCAACGTGTCGATGTACCGGACCAACCGCGCCTGCCGGCCGGCCGGGCGGCTGTCCGGGCCGCTGGTGGTCACGATGCGGCCCATCCCCGGCGACCGGGTGGTGACCGCGGTGCAGGTGACCGCCCGGATGCCGGAGGTACACGGCGCCCCGGTGCACGTGGGTGCCCCGGCTGCCCTCGGCATCGCCGACCTGGCCCGCCCGGACTACGGCGACCCGGTCGAGGCCGCCGAGGGGGACGTGCCGGTGTTCTGGGCCTGCGGCGTCACCCCGCAGGCGGCGCTGCTGGCCTCGCGGCCGCCGCTGGCGATCACCCACGCGCCAGGCCACATGTTCGTGACCGACGTCCCGGACGCCGTCTACCGCCGGCCCTGACCCTCTCCCCGAGGGTCAGGCGAACCGGCCCGCCGCCTCCGCGGCCAGCCGCAGGCGGCGGTGGGCGGCCATGCGGACCGGTGCGTTGACCGTGCCGTAGCCGTCGTAGCCGCCGGAGCGCTGCACCACCTCGAAGAACACCCGGGAGCCGAGCACCTCGGTGTAGAGGTGCAGGTAGGAGCCGTGCTCGTCCTCGTCGTACATGAGCCCGTGCTCGCGGACGGCCGCCAGCAGGGCCGGGTCGAGGTCGAGCCGGGCCTCCAGGTCGTCGACGTAGTTGGCCGGCACCGGCAGCAGGGGTGCGCCGGCGGCGCGCAGCGCGGTCGCGGTGGCGACGATGTCGTCGGTGGCGAACGCGACGTGCTGGGGGGCGGGCACGCCGGGCGCCCACTCGCCCCGGCGCAGCAGCGCCGCGGTGAGCGCCAGCCGCACCGAGCGGTCCGGTCCGGTGACCGCCCGGCTGCGGACCAGGCCGAACGGCGCGGCCAGCTCCGTGACGCTCTCCGGCTCCAGGCAGAGCACCGCCCGGTAGAACAGCCCCGCCTCGTCGAAGGAGTCGAACGGCTGGGTGAGCCCCACGTGGTCGATCGCGGTGATCCCGGCGCCGGGGCCGGTCGCGCCGGTGGGCAGGAAGTCGGCCGGCCAGCCGTCGGGGACGGTGCGGGTGAAGAACACCTGCGTGCCGTCGGGGGCGGCCACCGCGGAGAGATCGGCCTCCGCGGCGCCGCGGGCCCGTGGCAGCAGCGGCGCCAGCAGCGCCTCGGCCCGCCGGGCGGAGCGGGCCGGGTCCTCGCTCTCCAGCCCCAGCGCGGCCACCTCGGCGACGCCGGGCCCGGCGGGCCGGACGACGGAGGCGTTGAGCAGCACCCGGGCGTCGCCCTGCTCCCACAGCTGCACCGGCTTGGACCGGTGCTGGCCGGTGTGGGCGAACCCGAGCGCGGTGAGCACCTGACCGAGCCGGGGGCCGGAGACGCCGTCGACGGCGAGCTCGGCGAAGGCGTGCCCGGTCAGCCGGGGCGCCTCCGGTGGCACGGGCAGCCCGGTCTCCGGAGCACGGCGGGCCAGCGCCTCCTCCAGCCATCCCAGCGAGCGCATAGCGTCGACCGCGGTGCGGGCCGGGTCGGACTGCCGGAAGACGTCGTTGAACACCTCCAGCGACAGCGGCCCGGCGTACCCGGTGGCCAGCACGTGCCGCAGGAACTCCGGCAGGTCGAAGGCGCCCTGGCCGGGGAAGAGCCGGTGGTGGCGGCTCCACTGCAGGACGTCCATGTCCATGTGCGGGGCGTCGGCCAGCTGCAGGAAGAACAGCTTCTCGCCCGGGACGGCGGCGAACCCGGCCGGGTCCCCGCCGCGGGAGAGCACGTGGAAGCTGTCCAGGCACAGGCCGAGGGTGGGGGAGTCGGCCCGCCGGACGGCCTCCCACGAGCGGTCCCACGTCGAGACGTGCCGGCCCCAGGCCAGCGCCTCGTAGGCGATGCGCAGGCCGCGCTCCCCGGCCCGCGCGGCCGCCGTCGCCAGCTGCTCGGCGAGCCGGTCGAGGTCGGCCACGGCGTCCGGGGCGACCGAGGAGCACACCAGCACCGTCGTCGTGCCCAGCTGCTCCATGACGGCGAACTTGCGCTCGGCCCGCACCAGGTTGCGGGCGAACCGCTCGGGATCGGTTGAGTCGAGGTCCCGGAACGGCTGGTAGAGGTCGATCGACAGGCCCAGGTCGGCGCAGCGGGCGGCGAGCTCGGCCGGCGACCAGGGGGAGGCGATCAGGTCCGGCTCGAACACCTCGATGCCGTCGAACCCGGCCGCCGCGGCGGCGGCCAGCTTGTCCTCCAGCGTGCCCGACAGGCACACCGTGGCGATCGCCCGGCGCGGCACCGCGCGGTCAGCGGACACCGACGCCCTGCTCCGGTGCGCCGACCAGGGTGGTGAAGTGCGCGAGCATCCGCTCGGCGTCCGGCTCCAGGCCGGTGAACAGCCGGAAGGCGTCGACGGCCTGGAAGACGGCCATGCCGCCCCCGTCGAGGACCCGGCACCCGGCGGCGCGCGCGGTGCGCACCAGCTCGGTCTCCAGCGGCCGGTAGACGATGTCGGCGATCCACAGGTCCGGCCGCAGCAGGGAGGCCGGCAGGGGCAGGCCCGGGTGGGCGGCCATGCCGGTGGGGGTCGCGTGCACCAGCCCGTTCGCGGCCGGGACCACCGTCTCGACGTCGGAAGCGGCTGCGCCGACGGCCCGTCCGGCGCCGAAGCGTTCCTCAAGCGCGTCGGCGAGGGTCCGCGCGCGGGCCGGGTCCACGTCCAGCACGGTCAGCCGGCCGGTGCCGAGGGTGAGCAGCGCGTGGGCGACGGCGGCCCCGGCGCCGCCGGCGCCGAGCAGGACCACGGAGTCCACCGCGGCGTCGGGCAGGCCGCGGGCGAAGGCGCGTGCGAAGCCGGACCAGTCGGTGTTGTGGCCGACGGCCCTGCCGTCGCGCAGGACGACGGTGTTGACCGCGCCGAGGGCGGCCGCGTCGGGGGAGAGCTCGTCGAGGTGCTCGAGCACCAGCTGCTTGCACGGGTGGGTGATGTTCAGGCCGTCGTAGCCGACCAGGCGGGCGGCGGCGAGCAGGTCACCGACCGCGGCGGCCGGCAGCTGCATCCGGTCGATGTCCAGTCGCCGGTAGAGGTAGCGGACGCCGAGCCGGTCGGCCTCGCGCTCGTGCAGCGGCGGGGTCAGGGACGGGCCGATGCCCGAGCCGATCAGCCCGACGAGGAAGCCGGGGGCGGGCAGGGGAGCCTCGGTCGCGGACACGGGCTGTCCGCCTGGGACCTGGTGCGGAGTCGTCATGCCTGCCTCACAGGGGCTGCGTCGGAGCGGGACCGCCTGGGTCCTCGGCCTCGGGACGGGACGGCGTCCGACTCAGTGTGAAACCGGTTTCATTAAGTTGTCAATCGCGGCGCCGGGCCCGTGGGGCCGGGTTTGACAGCTCTATGAAACCGGTTGCATAGTGATGCCGGCCACCCCGCCCGCCCGGGAACGGCCGACCGGCGGCCCGCCGGTCACGGCGGGCGGGACGGCGCCCAGCTGCGAGGAGATGCCGTGCCCGACGCCCCGTCCCTGCTCTCCGTCTTCCGCTCGGAGCCCGGTCCGCTCTCCGACGGCACCGCGGCCTTTCCGTTCGACCCGCCGGTCGTCGGGGAGGCGGGGGACGTCCGCTGGAGCGACCTGGTCTACTCGGCCGAGCCGGGCTTCCGGCCGCTCTTCCTCGACCTGCGCGTCCCGGCCACGGCTGCCGAGTCCCCGGCTCCGGTCGTGGTGTGGATCCACGGCGGCGGGTGGGTGCACGGCACCCGGCGCCGGCGTCCGCCGAACCTGCACGCCTCCCGGGTGGTCGAGCGGATCGTGGAGGCGGGCTTCGCCGTCGCGCTCGTCGACTACCGGCTGGCCGCCGAGGCGCCCTTCCCGGCACCGGCGCTCGACCTCAAGGCCGCGATCCGGTGGCTGCGGGCGCACGCGGGGCAGTTCGGGCTCGACGCCTCGCGAGTGGCGCTGTGGGGCGAGTCGGCCGGAGCGCACCTGGCGACCTTGACCGGGCTGTGCCGGCGCCTGGACGCCGAGCCGCGGACCGGCGAGTTCCTCGAGCAGTCCGAGGAGGTGCAGGCCGTCGTCGACTGGTACGGCCCGGCCGACCTGGCCGGCCTGGTGCTCGACGCGCACGCCGAGTCGGAGGAGCGCGGCGCCGGCGACCCCCTCGTGCTGCTGACCCGGGGGACGGACTGGACGCCGGAGGAGTTGTCCCCGATCCGCTACGTGCGGCCCGATGCCGCACCGCTGTTCATCGCCCACGGCGCCCAGGACCGGCTGGTCCCCGTCGAGCAGAGCCGGATGCTGCACCGCGCGCTGCAGGAGCTCGACGCCGACGTCGAGTATCTGGAGACCGACGGCGACCACGTCTTCGTCGGCGCGCCTGTGGTGGCCGAGGTGACCGACCGCTCGATCGACTTCCTGCGCCGGCGGATGACCGGCGAGCCCGCCCGGCCGGCGCTCGACCCGCAGGTCGCGGCGATGGAGGAGCGGATGACGGCCACCGGCATGTGGCCGCTGCTCGAGGGCGTCCCGGCGGAGGAGGCCCGCACCCGCGGGATCGTGATGCGCCGCGACTTCTACCCGCCCAAGCCGTTCAAGGTCGCCTCGGTGACCGACTCCGTGGTGCCCGGCCCGGCCGGGGACATCCCGGTGCGGGTGACCCGCCCGGAGGGGGAGGCCGACGCGACGGTCGTCTACACGCACGGCGGCGGCTGGATCATCGGCGACCTCGACTCGCACGCCGGCAGCGCCGCCCGGATCGCGGCCACCGCCCGCGCCGTCGTCGTCCAGATGGACTACCGGCTGGCGCCGGAGCACCGGTGGCCTGCCGGGCTCGACGACGCCCGCGCGGTCGCCGAGTGGGTGCTCGCCCATGTCGACGAGTTCGGTGGCGACCCGGCCACGTTCGTCCTGGCCGGGGACAGCGCCGGGGGCAACATCACCGCCGTCCTGGCCCAGGAGTTCGCCGACCGCGGCCTGCCCGTGGCCGCGCAGCTGCTCGTCTACCCGGCCACCGACCTGACGACGGTGGCCGGGGCGCCCGTCGGGCTGGACTACCTCGGGCCGAACGCGGCCGAGCTGGTCGGGAACCCGCGGGTGTCCCCGGCGCTGGCGCCGAACCTGGCCGCGCTGCCCCCGACGGTGATCGGGGTCGGTGCGCACGACTTCCTGTACGCGGACAACGTGGCCTACGTGGAGAAGCTGCGGGCGGCCGGTGTCGAGGTCGTGTTCCGCGACTACCCGACGCTCAACCACGGGTTCTTCAGCTACGGCTCGGTGTCCCCGGCCGCCGATCAGGCCGCCGATCTGCTCTGCAGGGACCTGGCCAGGATCGTCCACGGCCGGCCGTGAGGACGAGGGACCTGGTCCCTCCGGGCGAGTGACCGGCCGGGATGCGCGGCAGGCCGACCTGCGTGTACGAGGATGCGGTGTGACCAACATCCGGAAGGTAGCGGCCCACGCGGGGGTGTCCCCGTCGACGGTCTCGCGGGCCTTCGCCCGGCCCGAGGTCGTCGCCGAGGAGGCCCGGCGCCGGGTGTTCGCCGCCGCCGCCGAGCTGGGTTACTCGCCCAACCCCGTCGCCCGCAGCCTCGCGGTGGGCCGGACCGGCAACCTCGGGCTGATCCTCCCCGACATCGCCAACCCGTTCTTCACCCCGTTGATCAAGGAGGTGCAGCGGGCGGCACGGCGGCACGAGCACGCGCTGTTCCTCGCCGACTCCGACGAACAGGTGCGCGAGGAGCGGGAGCTCGCCCTGGCGATGGCCCGGCAGGTCGACGGCCTGGTGCTGGCCTCCTCACGGCTGCCGGAGGCCGACATCCGCGCGGTCATGGCCCTCACCCCGGTGGTGACGGTCAGCCGCGACCTGGACGGCGTCCCGGCGGTGCTCACCCCCAGCGACCAGGGCCTGGGCCAGGCCGTCGAGCACCTGGCCGCCCTCGGCCACCGCCGGCTGGCCTACCTGGGCGGGCCGACGGAGTCCTACGTCACCCCCGAGCGCCACCGGGCGCTGCACCGGGCCGCCGAGCGCAGCGGCATCGAGGTGGCCGACCTGGGGCCGTTCCAGCCGCGGTTCGAGGCCGGCGTGCGCGCCGGGGACCTGGTCCTGGCCGAGCGGGTCACCGCGGCGGTGGCCTACAACGACCAGATCGCGCTCGGCGTGATGAGCCGGCTGCGCGAGCGCGGCGTGCGGGTGCCCGACGACGTCAGCGTGGTCGGCATCGACGACAGCTGGATCGCGCCGATGGCCCTGCCGGCGCTCACCTCGGTGCGGGTGCCGGTGGGCCGGGCCGGCGCGGCCGCCGTCCGGATGCTGGTCGACCTCGTCGGCCCGGGCGCCGGTGCCGACGGTCCGTCCGACGAGGCCGCGCTGCGGGAGACCCTGGCCACCGAGCTCATCGTCCGCGCGAGCACCGGCCCCGTGCCGCGCTGAGGCCTCACCCTCCACCTCAGGTCGAGGCGGCACCGCCGACCTCGGAGAATTGGGGGTTCCGCCGGCCGACGGAGCCCCGAGTTCCCCGATCTCGCGGGTCCCTCGCCGGGGGCCGGACGTCGTCCCCGGGTCTCCGGGCGGTCGCTACCGTGGTGACCGTCAACGATGGAGGAGCTCGTGGAACGCACCGCGCTCACCGATGACGTCGGTTTCCTGCTCTCGCGGGCCAGCGGTGTGGTGGTGCGGGCGACCAATGCCGCCCTCGCGCCGCACGGCCTGCGGGTGCGCTCCTTCTCGGTCCTCGTGCTCGCCGCCGACTCGCCCGGCGGGATCTCCCAGCGGAACCTGGCCGGCGTGCTCGGTCTGGACCCGAGCCAGGTGGTGCTGCTGGTCGACGAGCTCGCGACCGCCGGTCTGGTCGAGCGGCGGTCATCGGAGGTGGACCGCCGGACCAAGCTGGTCGCCGCGACGGAGAGGGGCCGCGCGGTCCGCGACGCCGCGGCGCGGGCGGCCGACGCCGGCGTGGCCGAGCAGCTGGCCGGCCTCTCGGCCGCCGAGCGCGACCAGCTCCGCGCGCTGCTGAGCCGGGTGGCTCCCGCGGGTGCGGTACGGGTCTGAAGGCACCGCGTCGGTCCGCTGGGTTCCGGGGCAGCCACCGATGAGTTCCGGGCGGCCCCGTCGTCCTCTCTGCAACCGGAACACCCCGGGACGAGAGAGGACTCCCCGATGCCGAAGCAAATTCCCTGTCTCTGGTTCAACGGCCAGGCCGAGGAGGCAGCCGCCCACTACACGTCGATCTTCCCGAACTCCTCCGTCGGCGAGGTCACCCGCTACGGCCCCGGGATGCCCATGCCCGAGGGCACCGCGATGACCGTCAGCTTCACCCTCGACGGCCAGGAGTACGTCGGGCTCAACGGCGGCCCGGAGTTCACCTTCAGCGAGGCGATCTCCTTCCAGATCATGTGCGCCGACCAGGAGGAGACCGACTACTACTGGAACCGCCTGACGGAGGGCGGCGAGGAGAGCATGTGCGGCTGGCTCAAGGACAGGTTCGGCGTCTCCTGGCAGGTCGTGCCCACCGAGCTGATGAGCCTGGTGAGCGACCCCGACCCCGGCCGGGCGCAGCGCGCCACCGAGGCCATGCTGAAGATGCGCCGGATCGACATCGGCGAGATCCGCCGGGCGGCCGACCAGGTCTCCGCCTGACCCGGAGCCGGCCCCGGCTGCCCCCGGTCGGCGTGCAGGTGCCGCCGGCCGGGCGCCACTAGGCTCCGACAGGTGCTGCCCCCTGCCTCCGCCTCCGCCGCCGCGGAGCAGCTGCCCGCCCGGACCGCCGCCGTGTGGGCCGCTCTCGACCCGGTCGTCCGGGCCGGCACCGCGCTCCGGGTCCTCGACGTCGGCGGCGGCAGCGGCATGTTCGCCGTCCGGCTGGCCCAGCTCGGGCACGAGGTCACCGTCGTCGACCCCAGCGCCGACGCCCTGGCCACCCTGCACCGGCGGGCCGAGAACGCCGGCGTGGGGTCGCAGGTGCGGGGCATGCAGGGCGACGGCGACCTGCTGCACGAGGTGCTGGCCGCGACCGGCGGCACCTACGACCTGGCCCTCTGCCACTCCGTGCTCGAGGTGGTCGACGACCCCGCGGTGACCCTCCGCGAGATCGCCCGCGCCCTACACCCCGGCGGGCAGGTCAGCGTGGCCACCGCCAACCGGGCCGGCGCCGTCCTGGCCCGCGCCCTCGGCGGCCACCCGGTGGAGGCGCTGGCCCTGCTCGAGGACCGGGACCCCGCCCCGGCCCGCGCCCGCCGTCCCGCGCGCCGCCGGTTCACCCCCGACGAGCTGCTCGCCCTGGTCGAGGGCGCGGGCCTGCAGCCGGGCACGTGGCGGGGGGTGTCCGTCGTCGCCGACCTGCTCGACGCCGCCTCCGGCGCCGCCCCGGACGCCGTCCGCCGCCTCGAGCTGGCCCTGGCCGAGTCCTCGCCCTACCGCGACGTTGCCGCCGGGCTGCACCTCCTGGCGACCCGCCCGTGACCGGACTGGCGAGGGCGCGCAGGGAATCCGCGCAGCTCCCGCCCGACCTGCAGCGTCCCGCCTACGGCACCGGGACCCTCGCCGACGTCCTGCCCGGCGCCGCCGCCGCGCTGGGGGTGCCGGTCGAGCGCGAGGACCTCCCCGCCGACCCGCTCGGCCTCACCGCCGCACTGGCCGGTGCCCGCCGCGTCGCCGTCCTTCTCATCGACGGACTCGGCGCGGACCTGGTGCGCGCCCATGCCGACCTCGCCCCCACCCTCGCCGCCCTGGCCACCCCGTGCGGCGACCTGTCGGCTCCCTGTCCCAGCACGACGCCGGTCAGCCTCGCCACCCTGGGCACCGGGCTGCCCCCGGGCAGCCACGGGGTCCTCGGGTTCGTCACCGCGGTGCCGGGGGAGGAGCGGACGCTCAACCACGTCCAGTGGTCCGACGACCCCGATCCCGACACCTGGCAGGCCCGTCGCACCGTCTTCCAGCAGGCCGCCGCCGACGGGGTGGAGGTCACCGCGGTCGCGCCGTACGCCTTCGCCCGCTCCGGTCTCACCCGCGCGGTCTACCGCGGCGCGACCTACGCCGGCAGCGTCAGCCCCGGTGACCTCTCCGCGGTGCTGCTGGCCTCCCTCGCCGCCGGGCCGCGGGCCCTCGTCTACGGCTACACCGCCGAACTGGACCTCACCGGCCACGTCCGGGGAGTGGACTCACCCAGCTGGCGCGCCCAGCTCGCGCTCGTCGACCGGCTGGTCGAGCAGGTGGTCGACGGCCTGCCCGACGACGCGGCCCTGCTGGTCACCGCCGACCACGGCATGCTCGACGTCCCCGCCGAGACCCGCGTCGACATCGACGACGTCCCCGAGCTCGCCGACGGCGTCCGCCTGCTGGCCGGGGAACCCCGGGCCCGCTACGCGCACGCCGTCCCCGGCGCGGAGCAGGACCTGCTGGCCCGCTGGCGGGAGGTGCTCGGCGACCGCGCCTGGGTGGCCGGCCGGGACGAGGCCGTCGCCAGCGGCGTGTTCGGCCCGGTGGACGACGCCCTGGCCGCGCGCATCGGCGACGTCGTCGCCCTGGCCCGGGGCAGCTGGGCGCTCACGGCCGGCCGGCAGGAACCCGGGCCCAGCCGGCTGGTCGCCTACCACGGCTCCCTCACCGCGACCGAGCTCGCCATCCCGCTGCTCACCGCCCGCGGGCGCGCCCTCGGCTAGACCGGCCGGCCCGCCCCGGTCATCGACAACACGTGCCACGTGCGCGTGTGCGCCGGGTGCACCGCCCGGCAGGTGAGCGGGACCGCGTCCTCCGAGGGGCGGCTCTCCACCTCGACGACCACGTCGCCACCCGGTCCGGCGAGGGTGACCACCCAGCGCTCGACCTCGGCGCCCGCGGGGGTCAGCCGCCGCACTCCCCGCGGCGGGAGGTCGTCGAGGCCCAGCAGGCCCAGCCGGCTGCGGGCGGCGTGCTGGGCGGCCTGCGCGGGTGCCGGGACGCCGGCCCGCCCGCGCAGCCAGGGCAGCGCGACCCGCCCCTGTTCGTGGGCGGCCACCAGCTCGCGCCCGTTCCCGGGCACCTGCCCGTAGTACAAGCCCTGCGGGAGCACGAGGACGTTCGCGGCGAACCGGTCCCCGCCCAGGTGGCTGCACTCCCACACGTCGGCCGGCGGCGTGGCGGGCAGCGACCGCGCCAGCGGCCGGCCGCGTAACGCGCAGCAGGCGTCGTGCCCGCCGTGGGTGCACACGAGGTACGTGGGGCCGGGCGCCGGTGTGCCCACCGAGCCGTCCCACGGTGCGTCGACCAGCTCGGTGTCGGACCCGCGGACCGACCACCACACCCCCTCGCGGCCGGGGCGGGCGTCGACGTAGGCCCACCGCCGGCCGGACTCGGCCGGCCGGCCCCCGGGCCGGCGGACCAGCAACAGCCGCACCTCCTCCACCCGGGCGCGGTGGACCAGCAGCGCCGCCGCCTCCGCGTCGAAGCGCGACTGCAGCAGCGCATCGCGACCCCACGGACCGGGCTGCTCGATCAGCAGCCACCGCCGCGCCGGGGGCGCGCTGGCCATGACGGAGTCGCCGCGGGCCAGGGCGCGCACCGAGCAGCGGGCCTCGTCCAGCCGGCCCAGGGGGCGGGAAGGCGCCTCGGCCGGTCGGCAGAAGTCGGCACCGGGTCCGGTGCCGCCGCTCACGCCGGGAGGACCGGCCCGGTCACGGTCCGGTTCCGGGCGTGCGGTCACGCGTCCCATCCTGCCCGGCGACGACCTCATCGACGACGCCGTCGGGTACGGCGGCATCCGGGACGACGGCGACCGACTCGGTGACCAGCCGCCGGGCCAGGGTGAGCTGGTCCGCGGACTCCAGGCCGGGCAGGTCCGCGACCTTCAGCTCCCCGGCCCGCAGCAGCGCGGCCAGCGCCGGCCGGGTCTGCTCGGGCAGCTCGTGGGTGCGCCGCCCGGCGATCAGCCGGACGCGCCCGCCCTCCGGCTCCAGCAGCCGGCAGCGCAGCCGGCGGCGCAGCCGCAGCACCGTGTCGGGCGTCAGGGACGCCGCCGCGCCCGCCTGGGTCAGCGGCGCCACCGGCTCCGGGCGCACCTGCGCCCACGTCCGTGCCCGCAGCCGGTCGGCCACCTCGTCGGGATCCACCCGGTCCAGCCATCCCTGGAGCGCCGCGACGACCGCGGCGACGTCGTCGCGGACGGCCGCCGGGTCGGCCAGGTCCACGCCCAGCGGCAGGGAGCGGCGCAGCTCGGGGTCCTCGGCGGCCAGGCTCCGCACCAGATCCAGCGCCGACTCCGCGGCGGCCCAGCGGGTCACCGGGTGCACCCCGACGGTGAGGTGCGCGCTGATCCGGCCCAGCGCGATCGCCGAGTGCAGGAAGCCGCGGGGCAGGTAGAGCGCGTCGCCCGGGCGCAGCACCGCGTCGATGACCGGCTCGCGTTCGGCCGCGGCGGCGACGGCGGCAGCCCGGTCGTTCCACGGCTGGGTGCGCAGCGGATCGGCGAACACCGGCTCGTGGATGCGCCAGTGCTTCTCGCCGGCCACCTGGAGGACGAACACGTCGTGCACGTCGTAGTGGGGGGAGAACCCCCGCGAGGACGGCGGGGTGATGTAGGCGTTGACCTGCGTGGGGTGGCCCAGGTCGGCGGCCAGCTGGTCGGCGAACTCGATCAGCGGCGGCCACAGCCGGTGCAGGCCCTGCAGGACGACGGTGCTTCCGTCGGCGAACAGCCGCAGCACGGCGTCGGAGGAGACCTGGTCGGCGACCTCCGCGCCGGCGCCGCCCGAGGTGGTGAACCGCTTGGGATCGACGACGGCGCCGTCCTTGGCGATGCGCAGGAACGGCGTCCGCAGCCCGCGGCGGGACAGCAATTCGTCGACGGCGGCCAGGTCGAGCAGGTCGGTGAAGCAGCTGCCGGACTCCTCGGCCCGGGTCAACAGCGGCCGGCGGGACCAGTACTGCTCGGCGAAGACCTGCGGATCGAGGCCGGTGCAGCGGCGCAGAGCCGGGCGGAACTCCTCAGGAGAGGACGCCGCCCGGCCCCGTGCGGTCGGGTTCCCGGTCAGGCCGAACCGTCCGCGCCGCCGTCGGCCCCGCCGTCACCGGCTCCGCTGTCCGCGCCGCCGTCGGCGCCCGCGTCGCCGGCCCCGCCGTCGGCGCCCGCGTCGCCGGCCCCGCCGTCGGCACCACCGTCGGCCCCGCCGTCGCCCGCTCCGCCGTCCGCTCCGCCGTCACCGGCTCCGCCGTCGGCCCCGCCGTCGGCCCCGCCGTCACCGGCTCCGCTGTCGGCCCCGCCGTCGGCGCCCGCGTCCCCGGCGCCGCCGTCCGCTCCGCTGTCGGCACCGCCGTCGGCGCCGCCGTCACCCGGGCCCGTGCTGGTCATGTCGTCGTCGTCGAGCGCCATGGCTCCTCCGCTCCGGAATCGATACGGGCCGCCGGGCGGCGGCCACTCGCCGCTGGGTACCTCTCGCATCCTGGCCCCACACATGCCCGCCGACCAGCGGTTGCGGGGCGACCGACACAGCCGGGGAACGCGCGACCGGGGCCCGCGGGGCGCTACGCTGCGACCACGTCACCGAACAGGTGTTCGAAGGGATGGGGGGCCCGTGGGAGCGCCGGCGAGCCGGGCCGAGGGGTGCGGCGTCCTGCACGTCGACATGGACGCGTTCTTCGCCAGCGTGGAGGTGCGCCGGCGTCGAGCTCGCCGGCACCCCGGTGATCGTCGGGGGCGCCGGGAACCGGGGAGTGGTCACCTCGGCCACCTACGAGGCGCGCCGCTACGGGGTGCACGCCGCGATGCCGACGGCCCGCGCGCTCCGGCTGTGCCCCACCGCGACGGTGCTGCCGGGGGACATGGCCCTCTACGTCGAGGTCTCCCGCGCGGTCATGGCGCTGTTCCGCTCGATCACCCCGCTGGTGGAGCCGCTGTCGCTGGACGAGGCCTTCCTCGACGTCTCCGGCGCGGGGCGGCGGCTGGGCGACGCGGCGCAGATCGGTGAGTACATCCGCGCCCGGGTCTTCGACGAGCAGGGGATCACCTGCTCGGTGGGCGTGGCCGGCACCAAGTTCGTGGCCAAGCTGGCCTCCACCCGGGCCAAGCCCGACGGGCTGCTCGTCGTCCGGCCGGCCGAGGTCATGGAGTTCCTCCACCCGCTGCCGGTCGGCGCACTGTGGGGGGTGGGGGCCAAGACGGAGGAGGTGCTGCTGCGGCTGGGTCTGCGCACGGTCGGCGACCTCGCGCACGTCCCGCTGCGCACGCTCCAGCGGGCGGTCGGCACCGCCGCCGGCACGCACCTGCACGAGCTGTCCTGGGGCCGGGATCCGCGCCGGGTGGTGCCCGACGAGCCGGAGAAGTCCACCGGGGCGGAGGAGACCTTCGACACCGACGTCGACGACCCGGCGGTCATCCACCGCGAGCTGCTGCGGCTGGCCGAGCGGACGGCGGGCCGGCTGCGCTCCTCGGGGTACCTGGCCCGCACGGTGAGCATCAAGGTCCGCTTCGCCGACTTCGCCACCATCACCCGCAGCCGGACCCTCGACGTCCCCACCGACGTCGGGCAGGAGCTCTACGACACCGCCCGCGGCCTCTACGACGCGCTCGGCCTGGACCGGGTGCGGATCCGGCTGGTCGGGGTGCGCGCCGAGCGCCTGGTCGATGCCGGCTCCGCGCCGCGGCAGCTGGCGCTGGGCGCCCGGGAGCACGGCCGCCGGGAGGCCGAGCTCGCCGCCGACCGGGCGGCCCGCCGGTTCGGCGCCGGCGCGGTGCGCCCGGCCACCCTGCTGCGCCACGACCGCGCGCGCGCCGGAGAGGGCCGGTGAACCCCCGCCGGCGCGGGTCGGTGAACCCCCGCCGACGGGCCCTCCCGCGGGCCTCCGGGAACCCCCGTGGGCGGCCGTTCGTCCCTTCTACGAGGGTGCGAGCCACCCGCGAGAGTGATCGCCGGCCGAGACCGGCGGGTCCGGGCGCACTCGCCTTTCGCGCCCCGCGGACGGCTCGTATTCTCGGTGTCACCGTCGGCGGCAGCCTCCGACGGTCCTGGCTCCGCCCAACTGGAGGTCGACGTGCCGCTCTCCGAGCACGAGCAGCGACTGCTGGAGCAGATCGAGCGCGCCCTCGTCGATGACGATCCCAAGTTCGCCTCCTCCGTCCGCACCGGCGACCGCAAACTGAAAGCCCGCCGCAAGCTGCAGCTGGGTGCCCTGCTGGTCGTCGTCGGCCTGGCCGTCCTCATCGGCGGTGCCGTGGTCCCCTCGGTCCCGCTCGGCGTCCTCGGCTTCCTGGTGATGTTCGGCGGCGCCGCCCTCGGCGTCCTCAACTACCGGTCCGCGACCGGGGTGGTCGAGGCCGGGCCGGCCGCCGCAGGTAGCACCCGCGGGCCCGCCGGCCGCGGCCGCGGCGGCAAGCCCCGCCGCCAGCCGCTGAAGAACCGCCTCGAGGAGCGCTTCCGCCGCCGCTACGACCAGTAGCCGTCCCCGCGTCCCGGCAGCCGCCGCCCCCTGAGGACGGCG
>DATAAV010000003.1:0-22090 GCA_036259935.1 Geodermatophilus sp.
GTGCAGGCCTTCGGCCACCACGACGACATCGGCGGGGCCGTACCAGGTTCGATGCCGAGCCAGGCGACCAGCGTCTACGAGGAGGGGCTGGCGGTCCCGCCGATCAAGCTGTGGGACGCCGGCGTGCCCAACCGCTCCGCGCTGGCGATCATGACCCGCAACTCCCGGATGCCCGACTCGCTGGCCGCCGACCTCGACGCGGAGTGCTCGGCCTGCCTGGCGGGCGCCCGGCGCCTCGGTGAGCTGTTCGACCGGTACGGCGTCGAAGCGGTGGAAGCCTGCTTCGACGCGATCCTGGCCAACTCCACCGAGGTGTACCGGCGGGAGATCCTGTCGCAGATCCCCGACGGCACCTACGTGTGGGAGGACTACGCCGAGCACGACGGCGTCGAGCCGCCGAAGCTGCACCGGCAGCGGATCACGCTGACCATGGACTCCGGCCGCGAGACGCCGCTGGTCATCGACTTCACCGGCACCGGCCCGCAGGCGAAGGGCCCGATCAACCACTGCGGCGACTACGCCGACGGCAACTTCCTCAAGAAGTGGCTGGCGCCGATCTTGCGCAACCTTGCGGAGACACCGGAGCGGATGGCCCAGCTCGACGTCAACGAGGGCGTCGTCCCGCTGATCGAGATGCGCTTCCCGGAGAAGGGCACGCTGCTCACGCCGATCTTCCCGGCGCCGACCAACGCGCGCACCTTCGTCATCCTGCGACTGCTCGGAGTGCTGGCGGGTGTGATCGCGAAGGCGGTGGACGGCAGGATGCCGGCCGACCAGGAGACGATCCGCTACACCGGCGTCTACGGCACCGACGTCGACGGCCAGCCGTACCTGATGCGCGAGGTGCTCGGCGGCGGCTCCGGCGGCCGGTACTACGCCGACGGCGAGGACACCATCCACGTCGTCCCCGACTCGCGGAACCTGCCCACGGAGTTCACCGAGGGCCGTTTCCCGCTGCGGGTCGAGCGGCTCGGCCTGGCCATCGACTCCGGCGGGCCCGGCCGCTACCGCGGCGGCTGCGGCTACGAGAAGCACATCCGGGTGCTGCGCGACGCGCACTTCATGTCGATCGCCGACCGCTCGATCCTGTCCTGCTGGGGCGTGAAGGGCGGCAAGGCCGGCCGGCCGTTCCAGATCACCGTCGACCCGGGCGGCCCCGACGAGCACGACGTCGACGCACTCGCCGACGCCGAGCCGCTCAAGGCGGGCACCGTCGTCCGCATCCGGACCACCGGCGGCGGCGGCTGGGGCGACCCGCTGGACCGGCCGGTCGAGGAGGTGCTGCGCGACATCGCCTGGCGGAAGGTGTCGGTGGAGGGGGCCCGCGAGGACTACGGCGTCGTCGTCCTGGAGTCCGGCGAGGCCGACCTGCCCGCGACCGAGGCGCTCCGGGCCGGGATGCGGGCCGCCCGCACCGGTGACGAGCCGTTCTTCGACCGCGGCCCCGGCTACGCGACGCTCTCCGGCGGCGCGGCGTTCAACGAGTTCGACGTCCTCTAGGCGATCCATCCCCTGACGAGATCGGCGATCTCGGCACCATCAGCGACTGATGCCGCCGAGATCGCCGATCTCGCCGGGAACCGACGTCAGCCCTCGACCCGCCACTCGCCGACGGCGGTGTAGCCGCTGTCGTAGAGCTCCTGCCGGGCTCCCGGCTCGAGCGCCACCTGCTTCAGGCTCCCGCCCCAGTAGCGCAGGATCCGGCCGAGTTCCTCCGTCCGCTCGGCGCCGGCCAGGGCACCGGCGTCCAGATCGACCTCCAGTACGAACCGCATCCGCTCATCCTGGCCGGTCGGAGTGCCGTCGAGCCCAGCCGAACAGCCGTCGCCGGTGCGGCGGCGGTGCCGGTTCCACCACCGGGGGCGGCGGAGCGGGCGGCCGGGCGGCCCTCCAGCCCGCCACCAGCTCGTCGACGTCGACCTGGGCCACCACGACCGGCGGCCCCTCCTGCGGACGGCGCCAGAACTGCTCCACCCGCGCGTTGAAGTCCTCTCCGTGGGCCCGCACGGCCGCCTCCGAGGGGAGCCGGGCCACCCGGACGGGCAGGTCCTCCCGCTCCTTGCGCAGCGCCAGCCCCGGCGGCAGCATCGCGCCGATGTCGAGGTCCTCCTGGCGGGCCTTCTCCAGCACCCAGTCGTAGGCGGTCTCGTCGGCGCTGCGGCGCGGCAGGGGCTTGCCGGCACCCGGCAGGTCGTCGAAGTCCCCGCGCGCCATGCCGCGGGCGATCTGCGCCTCGACCCAGCTCTCGAACGACACGCCCGGGGGCTTGCGCTCGGTCACCGCCGTCCCTCCCTGCAGACCGCCCCATGCTGCCACCGGCCCCGGCGGGCCGCGGTCGCGGCGCAACCGCTGTCGGTGATCGGCCGGGACGTGTCCAATGGCGACGAGGGGTATGGCCTGCGGCCCAGGACGGAGGTGCCCCTCCCCGGTGACGCACCCAGGAGCGTGCCATGCAGATCGACATCATCGAGACGGCCGGTCTCGGTGACCGCAGCTACCTCGTCTCCGCCGACGGCGTCGGCGTGGTCGTCGACCCCCAGCGGGACATCGACCGCGTCCTCGACCTCGCCGCCGAGCGAGGGGTCCGCATCACGCACGTCCTCGAGACCCACCTGCACAACGACTACGTCACCGGCGGCCTGGAGCTCGCCCGCACGGTCGGCGCCACCTACGTCGTCCCGGCCGGCGACACGGTGAGCTACGAACGGGAGCGGGCCTTCGACGGCGAGGTGTTCGACGCCGGCCCGGTGCGCCTGCGCGTTTTCCACACCCCCGGCCACACCCACCACCACGTCAGCTACGTGCTCACCGACCCCGACGGCACGGTGCGCGGGGTCTTCACCGGGGGCTCGATGCTCTACGGCGCCACCGGCCGCACCGACCTGCTCGGCCCCGAGCACACCCTGACCCTCACGCACGCCCAGTACCACTCGGTGCGCTGCCTGGCCGAGGAGCTGCCGGCCGGGACGCCGGTGTTCCCGACCCACGGTTTCGGCAGCTTCTGCTCGGCCACCCCCACCAGGGGGACGGAGTCGACGATCGGCGAGCAGATCCGGGTCAACCCCGCGCTGACCCAGGACGAGCAGCGCTTCGTCGACGAGCTGGTCGCCGGGCTCGGCGCCTTCCCCGCGTACTACGCACGCGTGGGGCCGATCAACGCCACCGGCCCCGATCCGGTGGATCTCTCGGTGCCCCGCCCGGTGGACACCGCGGAGCTCTCCCGTCGGCTGGCCGACGGCGAATGGGTGGTGGACCTGCGGGCGCGCACCGCCTTCGCCGCGGGGCACCTGCCCGGCACGCTCAGCTTCGAGCTGTCCACCAACTTCGTCACCTACCTGGGCTGGCTCTACGACTGGAGCACGCCGCTGACGCTGATCGGGGAGAGCGAGCGGCAGGTCCTCGACGCCCGCCGCGAGCTGGTCCGCATCGGCGTCGACCGGCTCGCCGGCGCCGCCGTCGGCACGCCGCAGCAGCTCGGGGGCGGTGCGCCGGCGTCCTACCGGGTGAGCGACTTCGCCGGCCTGGCCGACGCCATGGCCCGCGGGCCGGTGCAGGTGCTCGACGCCCGCCGCGACGAGGAGCGGGCCGCCGGCGGGGTGCGCGGCTCGCAGCACATCCCGATCCACGAGCTGGCCGGCCGCCTGGAGGAGGTGCCCGACGGCGAGGTGTGGGTGTACTGCGGCACCGGCTACCGGGCGTCGATCGCCGCCTCGATGCTGCACCGCGCCGGCCGCCGTCCGGTGCTGATCGACGGCGCCTACGACGATCCGGACACCGGCGCCGCCGCCCAGGGCCTGCAGGACGAGCCGGCTGCCGCGGCGCACTGACCCGACCGGGGACGGACCGGTGCCGCCCCTCCACGGTCGACGGGGGGATCAGAGGCGGAAGATGCGGCGGGCGTTCCCGCCGAGAACCAGCGCCCGGTCCTCGGCCCCGACGTCCATCGAGTGGACTCGGCGCAACTCGAAGGCCTGCTCGTAGTACGGCGTGAAGGAGGCGAACAGCAGCCGCCGGGGGTCGAGGTCCCGGACGAGCCGCTCCAGGTAGTCCTGCCGGTACTCGCCGTTGGTCATCACGTGCAGGTTGGCCGAGGACTGCAGTGCCGCCCACGCGTCGACCATGCTCAGACCCGAGATGTTGATCTGCCCACCGGATGTCATCACGACGACCGCGTCGGGCACCGCCCGGGCCAGGTCCAGGACCTGCAGCGGCTCGGAGAGGGCGTACGTCCCCGTGGCCACGACGACGGGAGCGCCACGGACGGCGGCTTCGGCGACGACGGCGGCGGCCTGCCGGATCGGGAACACCTCCTCTCCCGGGTGCAGGAACAGGCCGGCGCACCCGAGGACGTCCAGGCACCGGCGGGCCTCGGCCACCGCATCGCTTCCCTGATGAGGGTCGACCCGGCCCAGCCGGGCCACCGACGTGAGTCCCTCCGCCGCCTCGGCCAGCCGGTCGTTGGCCGGAGGCAGTGCGTAGGTCGGCGGGCGGCCCGGGGCGACCACGTGGCCCTCGATGCCGAGGGCCCGCCCGGCGTCCACCAGGTGGCGCACGTCGCCTGAGCCGGGCATGAAGAGGTTGGGGGCGGCCACCGCCAGCGCGTCGACGACCATCACGCGATCCCCAGCAGGCGGGCAGCGTTGTCCCCGAGGATCCGGTCCTGCTCCCCGGCGGGCAGTCCCAGGTCCCGCACCTTGGCCAGTTCCAGCGCAGGATTGCAGCCGGGCCCGTCGCTGCCGAAGATCACCCGCTCGGCCCCCACCCGCGCGACCGCCGTCCTGATGAGTTCCGGGTACGGCATGGCGGAGGTCTCCAGGTGCACGTTGGGATGGGCCTCGGCGACCGCGATCGCATCCTCCACGTGCAGGTACCCCCCCATGTGGCCCAGCACGACTGCGCAGTCGGGTACCGCTGCGGCAGCCAGCCCCAGCGCCTGGGGCGTCGTGTACGGGTCGTCCCCGCAGTGGAACAGCGCGGGCAGGCCGAGCGTGGCGCACTGGCGCAGCAGGCTGAGCGTCCCGGCCCCCGCAGGGTGGGCCAGGGTCGTCGTCGGATGCAGCTTCACACCCCGGACTCCCAGGTCCACGGCTCGAAGCACCAGGTCGGGTACCTCCGCGGTGTAGTTGGGATCGAGCCGCACGAACGGGATCAGGCGCCCCGGAAAGCGCCCGGCTGCGGCCACGATGTACTCGAGCGCCTCAGGGTTGAGCCCCGGCAGGTCCGTGTACGTCATGATCACCGCGGTGTCGATGCCGGCCGCGTCGAGCAGGGCCACCACTTTGTCGGGCGGGTCGATCCAGCCGAACGCCGGCGCCTCGTCCACGTGGGTGTGGAAGTCGATGATCATCGGCGGGCCCGCTTCCCGGCCGGCCGACCGGTCACGCTCGAACTTCTTTCCAGACGGTGTCGCGCTGGAACGTGCGGTCGAAGCCGCCGCCGTTCCAGGAGGCGAGCTTGCGGGGCAACACCCGGAAGGGCACCCGCGGGAACACCATCGTGCGCTCCGCGTAGTCCATGCCCTCGGGCCCGAGGTAGCGCAACACCATCTCGCGCATCGGCGGCACGTAGTCGAAGTCCTCGGGCAGGAACTCCGCCTCCCCCTGGACGCTCACCCGGGCGTAGGGCAGCTGGTAGTTGTCCACCAGCAGACCGCAGCGCGGATCGCGGCGCAGGTTCTTCACCATGCCCGTCCGCGCCTTGCTGATGATCAGGAAGGCCGAACCGTCCCAGGAGTACCAGACCGGGCTGATCTGCGGCCATCCCTCCTCGTTCACCGTGGCGACCTTGGCGAACAGGCGACCGGTGGTCAGGAACTCGTCGAGCTCCTGCTGGGTGAAGCCTCTGCCGCTGTCCGACGTCATGGCCATGGGTGCCTCCAGGTGTCGTTCAGGTGGTTGCCGGTAACGGGGCGCCGGCCGGACCGGGCCGGCGGGCGGGCGCGCGACGGCGCTGGACGTAGGCGGCGGCGGCGATGAGGATCACCAGGCCGCGGATGCCCTGCTGGTACCAGACGTCCACGCGCAGCAGGTTGAAGACGTTGCCGAGCAGGGCGAACAGGACGACGCCGCCGAACACGCCCAGCAGGCGCCCCCGGCCCCCGGCCAGGCTGGCCCCGCCGATGACCACGATGGCCAGGGCGGTGAACTCCAGCCCGGCGGCGGCGTTCGGATCACCGACGCCCGAGCCGGCGAGCGTGAGGACTCCCGCGACGCCCCCGAGCAGCCCGGCGAGGACGAAGACGCTGAGGCCGACGGCGGTCGTCCGCACTCCGCTCAGTGCGGCGACCTCCTGGTCGCCACCGGTCGCATAGACGTGCCTGCCCCAGGGGGTGCGGTGCAGGGCGAACGCAGCGGCGAACCAGATGACCAGCGCCAGGGCGGTGATCACGTAGACGCCGCCCGGAAGCGTGGCCCCGTACAGCCGGTCCAGCAGTGGTGCGCTGCGTCCCTGCGGAGTGGCCGCGATGTAGAGCGCCGTCCCCGCGAGCAGTGCCTGGGTGGCCAGCGTCGCGATGAAGGCCTCCATCCGGAGCACCGCCACGATGACCCCGTTCACCAGCCCGACGAAGGTCCCGACCGCGAGCGCGACGGCCACACCGGGGAGGAAGCGCGAGTCGGCCCCACCCATGACCATCGCCGCGAGGATGGCCGTGAGTCGCACGTTCGCCCCGATGGAGAGGTCGACGCCGCCGGTGAGCACGACCAGGAACTGGCCGAGCGCCACGAGCATCAGCACGACCGCCTGCCGAGCCAGGTTGGTGAGGTTCGCCGCGGTCGCGAAGTCATCTGCCCCGAAGGCCGCGACCGCCGCCAGGACGGCGACCACGAGCCACACCACCGCGCCGGAGGCGACGGCCCCGGCCACCCGCTCCCGGAGGCCGTTCACGGGGCGGCCGCCGCGGTCGTCGGGCGGTGCGAGGACGCCAGCCGCATGACGTCCTCCTCCGTGCTGACGTGCCCGGGCAGCTCACCGACCAGGCGCCCGCCGGCCATGACGAGGATGCGGTCGGCCAACCCCAGCACCTCGATCAGCTCCGAGGAGATGAACAGGATCGCCACCCCGTCATCGGCCAGCTCGCGCAGGATGCGGTAGATCTGCTCCTTGGCGCCGACGTCGATGCCGCGGGTGGGCTCGTCGAAGACCAGCACGCGCGGGCGCTGGGTCAGCCACTTGCCGAGGACGACCTTCTGCTGATTCCCTCCGGAGAGGCTGCGGACCAGGTCGCGGCCTCCTGGCGCGGTCTTGATCGACAGCCGTGACCGCATGTCGTCGGCCATCTCCCGCTCGGCGCTGTCGGCCAGCAGGCCGATCCGGTTCCGCAGCCGGGACAGGGCCAGGAGCGAGCCGTTCACCGCGACGCTCTTGTCGAGCGCGAGCCCCTCCTCCTTGCGGTCCTCGGGCAGGTAGGCGATCCCCGCGGCGATGGCCTCCGCCGGCCGGTGGAACGGGCGCCGGCCGCGGCCGTCGATCTCCACCCGCCCGCGGGCGGGGACCGCGCCGAAGATGCCCTTCGCCAGCCGCGTACGGCCGGAGCCCTGGAGCCCGGCCAGGCCCACGATCTCGCCGGCGTGCGCCTCCAGGTCCACCGGGGCGGCCAGTCCCTCCACGGAGAAGTCCCGCAGCCGGAGCCGCACCTCACCCCGCGCGGCCGCGGGCGCGGGGAAGACCTGGGACACCGAGCGGCCGACCATGGTGTCCACGAGGTCGTCCGGCGTCGTCTCCCGGATCGCGCCGGTCGCTGCGACGGCGCCGTCCTTGAGAACCGTGTACCGCTCGCAGAGCCGGAAGACCTCGTCGAGGCGGTGGCTGACGTACAGCACCGCGACGCCGTCGTCGGCCAGCGCGCGCACGATGGCGAACAGGTTGGTGAGCTCTGCACCGGACAGGACCGCCGAGGGCTCGTCCATGGCGAGGACCCGGATGTCACCGACGAGCGCCTTGGCGATCTCGACCAGCTGGGCATCGGCGACGCTCAGGGTCTCGACCACTGTCTCCGGGCGGACACCGCAGCTCACCCGCTCGAGCAGCCGGCGGGTCTGGTCCCGCATCGACCGCCGGTCCAGTCCCATCCCGCGGCGCACCTCCCGGCCGAGGAAGATGTTCTCCGCCACCGTCATCGAGGGGATCAGCGAGAACTCCTGGTGCACGATCGCCACGCCCAGCCGGCGGGCCGATGCCGGGGTCAGGCTGCCGAGATCGACCGGCTCCCCGGCGAGGGCCATCTCTCCCCGGTCCGGTGAGACGGCGCCGGAGACCACCTTCAGCAGGGTCGACTTGCCCGCACCGTTCTCCCCCATGAGCGCGTGCACCTCCCCGGGAGGGACCGCGAGGTCGACGCCCCGGAGCGCTGTGGTGGGCCCAAAGCGCTTGGTGATCCCACGCAGCTCGATGGATGGCCTGGTCATCTCACTCCCGCCTCGGTCGGAGGAGCCGCCGGCCCGGACGAGGGCTCCTCCGCCCGCCTCATCTGGCGAAACCGGCGTCGATGTAGACCTGGTCGTCGGTGACCTTGGGGCCGATGAAGTCGTCGTCGAAGTCCGGCTCGTACCACCTCTCGGCGTCCTCCTCGCCGTACGGCTCGGTGCCTTCCATGACCTCCACGACGTCCTGGTAGCGGGGCACCTGCTGCCCCGCCAGCACCCGGAGGACCGTGTCGACGCACAGCTGGGACGCGGCGGAGGGGAAGGGAGCGGCGAAGAACTCGAGGTCGTTCTCGATCGCCAGCCGGAGGAACCCGTTGGTCGGGTTGGTCCCGCCGATGAAGGGCACCTCGCGACCGGCCTCGGTGAAGGCGTCGATCACGGCCGGGGCCATCTCCAGTCCGCCGACCCAGACCGCGTCGATGTCGCCCTGCTGGGCGACCACGGTCCGCATCACGTTGATCGCGTCGGCTGCCGACCAGTTGCCGTACTGCTCGCTCACGACCTCGATGTCCGGATACTCGCCGAACGCCTCCAGTGCCCCGCTCTTCCAGAACTCCGCCGCGTCGACCCCGGCGATGCCGTGCAGCATGACGACCTTTCCGCGCCCACCCAGCTCCTCGGCGACCGCGCCGGCCGTCTCGTAGCCCATGAGCGGGATGTCGCGGCTGACCTCCGCGGTCCACGAGTCGGTCTCCACGCCGGCCATGCAGTTGACGACCGGGATGCCTGCGGCGGCCGCACGGTCCACCGCCGCGGCGAGACCGGCCCGCGACAGCGACGTGAGCAGGATGGCGTCGACGTCGGCGGCGATGGCGTCGTCGATCCCGTTCACCTGGTTCTCCGTGGCGAAGTCCCACGGGACGTAGAGCAGGTCCCCGACCTGGCCGGAGCGGTCGAAGGCATCGCGCATGACCGCGTCGAAGATGGTTCCCCAACCGTTGTTCGGTCCCTGCACGACGGTGGCGACGCGGTAGGGCGGTTCCGTCGCGAACTGGCTGGTGTCGACCATGACACCGGTGGCCTCGGCGATCTGGGCGGAGTAGGAGTCGGACAGCATCGGCCGCCCGTTGGCGTCCGTGGGCACGGGTGTCCTCGCAGCGGCCGGCCCGCTGTCCTCCTCTACGGACTCCTCCCCGCCGCACGCGGCGGTCAGCAGCACGAGCGCGGCCACGGCGCAGGTCACACGGTTCCGGCGTCGCCGGCCCGATGGCGGGATGAGGGTCATTTCCTCTCCTGGGGGAGCGGGCCGAGCCGGCCCGACCGGATGCGGACACAGTGCGGGATCACCACCACGGGACCGCCGGACCCGGTGCCCATCAGCGGCGTCGCAGAGCCAGGGCGAGAGCCGCCAGGAGCAGCAGGCCCACGGCGATGTCCTGCAGGGCAGGGGGCAGGCCGAGGACGACGATCAGCGTGCCGAGCGAGCTCAGCAGCAGGCAGCCGATCGCGGCTCCGACGAACGAGCCCTCACCGCCCTTGAAGCGAGCACCGCCCAGCAGAGCGGCGGCGATCGAGTCCAGTTCGCTGCCGGCCCCGATCGAGCGGTCGACGTAGCCGGCGTGCCCGGTCAGGAACAGGCCACTGACCACGGCCAGGACGGCCGACAGCAGGAAGGCGACGACGATGAAGCCGCCCGTTCCGACGCCGGAGAGCCGGGCCATGCGGTCGTTGGCTCCGGCCAGCACCATCCGGCGACCGGAGGCCGTCCTCGTGATGCCCACAGCCGCCACGACGGTCAGCGCCAGCCACGCGAGCACCGGGGTCGGCACGCCGAGGACGGAGCCCCGTGCCAACTCGACGAGGTCGGGTGGCGCGGAGGCGCTGGCAGACCCTCGGGTCCACATCAGGCGCACGCCCTCGAGCAGCACGAGCATGCCGAAGGTGGCCACGAACGGCGGCACCTGCCGGCGCGTGACCAGCCACGCGTTGACACATCCGACTGCGACGGCGATTCCGACGGCGCCCAGAAGTCCCGCCCACGGATCGGCGGTCACGGTGACGGCCACCGCGGTCACCCCGACCATCGCCCCCACGGACAGGTCGATCCCCCGCATGTACATGACCAGCATCTGGCCGGCGGCGACGAAGCCCAGGATCGCCGCGCGCCGCAACGTGTTCTCGACGTTCGTCGGGTCGAAGAAGCGCGGTGCGGAGACGGCCGCCACGATGAGGACCAGGAGAAGAGCGACAAGGGTGCCGCTCAGCGCGGCCCCGTCCCGCAGCCGGGCCGTTGCGGTCGCCAGCGGCTGCCGCACCGTGTCCGGGATCGATGCACTCATCGGACCCCCTCCAGCACCGTCCCGAGGGTCCCCCGCGGAGCATGGCAGGTCAGACGTCGTGGCGGGAGGTCATCCAGCGCCCGCGCACCGTGGGCGTGGTGGTCAGCTGCTGCTCGTGCGGTCGAGCCCTGCTCCGTTACCGGATCGGGACTTGACCTCCGCGCCGCGCCATGCGGCTCCCGGACGGCGTCGCGCAGCGTGGCGACCTGCCCAGAAAGGGTGAAGGAGCAGCTCAGCGGCCTGCGGGAGAACTGAGCAGCCCCCAGGCTGTCCGTCGTGCCGCTGTCCGTGCCCGGGTTGCCCGACGTGCCGCCCGAGCTGGCCGGGCCGGTCGCGGTGGAGCTGGCCAAGCCCGTCCGGGACATCCCTCAGGCCGACGCGCTGCCCGGCGGCTGCCTCTACGAGCCCAAGTGGGACGGGTACCGGCTGGTGATCGTCCGCACCGGCACCTCCACCCGGTTGTGGTCCAAGCAGGGCCGGGACCTCAGCGACCGGTTCCCGGACGTGGTCGCGGCGGCGGTGGCCCAGGTGCCCCCCGGCACGGTCGTCGACGGCGAGGTGGTGGTCTGGAACGGCACCCGGCTGGACTTCGGGCTGTTGCAGCGCCGCCTGGTCACCGCGCCCAGCCGCATCGGCGCCCTGGTGGCGAGCGCGCCGGCGTCCTACGTCGCCTTCGACCTGCTCGCCCTCGGCGGCGGCGACCTGCGCGGGTACAAGCTGCGCGAGCGGCGGGCCGCGCTGGAGGAGCTCGCCGGGCGCTGGGCCCCGCCGATGCAGCTCTCGCCCGTGACCGCCGACGTCGCCGAGGCCCGGCAGTGGTTCACCGACTACCGCGCCGCGGGGGTGGAGGGGCTGGTCGCCAAGGGCGCCGGCACCCGCTACGCGCCCGGCCGGCGGGAGTGGGTGAAGGTCAAGTCCTGGGAGACCACCGAGGTGCTGGCCGGCGGGGTGATCGGCCCGATCGAGCAGCCCAGCCAGCTGGTGGCCGGGCGGTACCGGGACGGTGAGCTGGTCGTGGTCGGCCGCACCAGCCCGCTCTCCCCCCGGCAGGCCGCCGAGCTGGCCGCCGTCCTGCGGCCTGCGGGTCCGGAGCACCCGTGGCCCGACCGCATCGGCACCGGCCGCTTCGGCGGGGGCCGGCTGTCCGTGCCGCTGACCAGGGTGCAGCCGGACGTCGTCGTCGAGGTGAGCGCCGACGCCGCGCTGCAGGCCGGCGTCTTCCGCCACCCGCTGCGCTTCGTCCGCGTCCGCCCGGACCTCACCCCCGCGGACGTCCCCGACCTCCCCTGAGCTCTATCGCGATAAAGCTCAGGGTTGCTGCGGCACCCGGCCCCGCGCGATGAGCAGCCGGCGCAGCAGGTCGGCCAGCTGCGCGCGGTCGTCGTCCGAGAGCCCGTCGAGCAGCCGGCGCTCGGTCTCCAGGTGGTCGGGCAGGGCCGCGTCCAGCGCCGCCCGGCCCGCGTCGGTGAGCGTGACGACGACGGCCCGCCCGTCGGCGACGCTGCGCTCGCGGGTGATCAGGCCACGTTCCTCGAGCCGGTCCAGCCGCTGGGTGATGGCCCCGGAGGTGACCAGCGCGGTCCGCATGAGCGCGGTCGGGGTGAGCTGGTAGGGAGCACCGGCCCGGCGCAGGGCGGCCAGCACGTCGAACGACGGGGCGTCGAGGCCGTGCCGGGCGAAGGTGGCCCGCTGCGCCAGGTGCACCTCGCGCTGCAGCTGGGTGATCCGGCCGATGATCCCCATGGGGCTGCAGTCGAGGTCGGGACGCTCGCGGGCCCACTGCTCGAGGATCAGGTCCACGGCATCCCCCACGGCACCCACCGTAGTGGGCCGTGTCACCGGAGTGCCTCCACGCCGGGGAGAGCGGGAAGGTCCGCGAGGTGGTCGGCGAAGCTCCGCGCCGGCCGGCCGAGCAGTGCCTCCAGGACCCGGGGTGTGCCCGCGAAGCCGTGCGCCCGGTAGTGGTCGAACATCCGCCGCAGGCAGTGCGCCGGATAGTCCTCGCGGGGCGGCACCGGCCCGTCGGGGACGGCGTCGACCGCGCGCATCTCCCGGCCGAGCCGCGCGGCGAAGAGCGCGGCGATCCGGGAAGCCGTGAGCGGCTCCGGCCCGGCGGCCTCGAACGTGCCGCCGTCGAGGCCGTCATCGGTGAGCAGCACGGCCGCCGCATCGGCGACGTCGCGGACGTCGACCAGCGACTGTGGCCGGTCCAGCCCCCAGGGGCTGCGGAACTCGCCGGTGCGCGCGGCCGTGGCCAGCGCGGCGTCCAGGTTGTGGGCGTAGGCGCACGGCTGCAGCACGCGCCAGGCCAGGCCACTGGCGTCCAGGGCCTCCTCGACGCGGTCCTTGGCGGCGTGGTGCGGCATGGCCCGCGCCTGCGGCCGCAGCACCGAGTGGTAGACCACACGTGCCACTCCCACCCGGCGGGCCGCCGCGAACAGCGCCGCGGCGCCCTCTGCCTCGGCGGGATCGAAGTTGGGCCAGATGAGGTACAGCGCGTCGGCGCCGGCGAGCAGCGGCGTGACCGCGCCGGCGTCGCGCAGGTCGGCGGCGGCCACCTCGGCGCCGAGAGCAGCCAGGTCCGGCCGGGGTCGCGGAGAGCCCACCACGGCACGGACCGCAAGCCCGCGGGACCGGAGGGCCGTGACGACCGCCGTCCCGGTGCGCCCCCCGGCGGCGGTCACGACGATCACGCCGATACCTCAGCAGTGAGACATCTGGCCCGTCAAGGAGCGGGCGAGGTCAGACGAGCGGCCGGGTCAGACCAGGGTGGCGCTGAGCCGGACGGTGAACCCGCGCTCGCCGGGCAGCAGGTCGACGTGGTCCCACAGCTTGCGGGCCAGCCAGAGCCCCATGCCCCCGCGGGACAGGTCGCTTCCGTGGGCGGGCTGGAAGCCGGCGAGGGGGTCGTCGTAGCCGCGCCCGGAGTCGGAGATCGTGCAGACGATCCGCTGCGCGTCGACCCAGACCCGGGCCGCCACCGGAGGCCGGCCGTGCCGGAAGGCGTTGGCGGCGACCTCGCTCACGCCGAGGTGGAGGTCCTCGCGCTGGTCGCGGTCGCGCACGTGCGCGACGAGGACCTCGCACAGCCGGTGGCGGAGGTCGGCGAGGACGAAGGCGCCGTCGACCGCGTACGCCGGCTCGCCTGCCTCCATGGGTTCGCGGGCCAGCGGGAGCGCCCGCAGGAACGCCTCCGGCTGCCGGAAGTCGGGGTTGACCGCGGGGACACCGCCGCTGAGCAGGTACGGATGAGTGGCCCGGGCGCTCTCCACCACCTCGTCCGGGAGCATCCGGGTGTCGTAGAGGCACATCGCGGTGAGCGAGGCGTCGGCGAGCACGGCGTTGGCCGCCGCCTCGTAGCGTTGCGCCTCCCGCCATTCCTGCGGCGTGCCGCCGAAGTCGAGCTGGCCGAGGATCCGCAGCCGGCCCGAGGGCGCCTCCGCGGCACGGGCGAGCAGCTTGCGGGTCACGTGGAACGCGTCGGGGGGACGGGTGCCGCGCAGGGCGATCCGCGCGTCGTCCTCCACCGCGCCGACCTGCTCGCCGAGCTCGCGCCGGACGAGATCGACGGTCTCCGGCGAGCAGGAGCACAGGACGGTGAGGTCCCCGGCGACCAGACCGGCGTGGACGAAGGGCAGCGCGGCGTCGAGGAGCTCGGTGGAGGAGCCGACGACGGCCGCGGTGTGCCCATGACCCTGCGGGTTGGGGGCCATGAGCGAGCCTCCGGCGGACGGCAGCACGGAGTGCGCCGAACAGTCCGTCGCGGCTCTGCTCACCAATTCCTCGACCTCACCCGGGCCGGGAACGTCCGGCCGACCAATTGCATTGTCGGACACCGCCTTACGGGCCTCGCCACGAGGAGGGTGCGACAAGGCTTACTACCTCGTGCGACCCGGCCGTCAAACATCGCTTCCCGGACGAGTTTCCCGCTCCACTGTTACAGGCCCCTGCTCGTCTCGCATCTCATGTCGGCGGCCTTCCGCGAGCCCCAGGTCACCGGGCCTCCGGCCGCCGCCCGGCGAGCGCAGCGAGGACGGGGCGCGCCGCGCCGGTGGCCCCGCGTACCTCGGCCTCGTCGAGCGCCCCGCAGTCCAGTCCGTGCAGCACGACCGTCGCCAGCGCCCGGGCGGTGGCCGGCTCGTCGAGCACGCCGCCCTCCACCCGGTCGAGATAGGCGGCCAGCCGGGCCGCGGCGGCGGGCAGCGCGGCCCGGAAGAACGCGTACGTGGCCAGGTACCGGGTGACCAGCTGCGCGGGGTGCAGGTCCCATCCCTGGTACAGCCCGCGCTCCAGCGCCCGCCGCACCAGCCTGGCGTGCAGCCGCCACGCCGCGTGCACCTGCTCGCAGGAGCCCACGGGCAGCAGGTTGGTCGAACCGTCGACGGCACGAGCCCCCGTCCCCGCGACCGCCACCTGCATCACGTGCTTGGCGAAGTCGGCGGCCGGGTGGTCGGAGGCCTGGTATGCCGCGGCGATGCCCAGGGCGGCGCTGTAGTCGTAGGTGCCGAAGTGCAGCCCGAGCAACCGGGCACCCGCCGCGTGCACCATCCGCGCCAGGGTGGCCGCCCCGTCCGCCCCGAGCACCGCCTGCGGCGTCTCGATCTGCAGTTCCAGGTCCAGCGGCAGGCCGTGCGCGGCCTCCAGCGCGTCGAGCACCGGGAGGAACGCGCGCACCTGTTCGACGTCGGTCACCTTGGGCAGCGTGACGACGGCCCGCGCCGGACGCCCCGTGCCGGAAATCCCTTTCTCCGAGCCCTCGGTACCGGCGAGGGCCGCGAGGAAGAGGTCCAGCGTCCGGACGCCACGCCGCCGGGTCGGGTCCTCCAGGGACTTCGCGCGGATCCCCACCGACGGCGGCGCGCTGCCCGCCCGGACGTCGGCGGCGACGGCCGCCGCGGCCCGCAGCACGTCGTCGTCCTCGGCGTCGGGGCCGCCGCGGTAGCCATCCTCGGCGTCCACCCGCAGGTCCTCCACCGGCTCGGCGGCCAGCTTGGCGCGCACGCGGGGCAGCACCTGCTCCATTAGGTCCGGCGCCAGCCCGAGGTCGGGCGGCCCGTGCTCGTCGAGGGCGGCCAGCGCGGCCGCGCCCCAGGCCGCGGCCAGCCCCGGGACGACGGCGTCGGCGGGGACGTAGCAGGTGTGCACCGGCCGGCGGCCGGGCCGCTCCCCCGGGTAGGCGGCCCGCCGGGCGGCGTCCACCGGCGCCAGCCGGCGGTCCAGTTCGGCGTAGACCTCCTCCGGCAGTCCCGCCGCGACGTCCACCGTTGCGCCTCCTCCGTCTGCTCCCCCTGCGCCCTGTCGCGAGAGAGCACGACGTCCGCAGGGGCTGGCATCCTCTCACCGTGGCCGCCCTCGAGGAGTTCAACTCCCAGCCCGCCGACCGGGCCGTGCAGGCCCTGCGGGCCTGCAACGCCGCGCCACGGTTCGCCGCCGAGCTGGTGGCGGGGCGGCCCTATCCGGACGCCGACACCCTGGTGGCACGCGCGGAGGAGATCGTCCGGGGGCTGCCCTGGGAGGAGGTGGCCCTGGCCCTGGCGACGCACCCGCGGATCGGCGACCGGGTCGAGGGCTCCTCCCCGGAGGCCGAGGCGTCGCGGCAGGAGCAGAGCGCCATGACGGCGGCGGACGTCGACACGCGCGCCGCGCTGGTCGACGGCAACCGCACCTACGAGGAGCGCTTCGGCCACGTCTTCCTCATCCGCGCGGCCGGCCGCTCGCCGCAGGAGATGCTCACCGAACTGCGCCGGCGGCTGGGCAACGACGAGGACGCCGAGCGCGCCGAGGCGACCGAGCAGCTGGCGCAGATCACCGGCCTGCGGGTGAGGGGGCTGGTCTCCCCATGAGCGTGTCCACGCACGTGCTCGACTCGGTGCTGGGGCGCCCGGCCATGGGGATCGCCGTGCGGCTGTTCGCCGGCGGCGACCTGCTGGCCGAGGGGGTCACCGACGACGACGGCCGCTGCCTCCTGGTCGAGGGCGCGACCGGCCTGGGCGCCCACCGGCTGGTGTTCTCCACCGGGCCGTGGTTCGCCGAGCAGGGGCGGGAGTCGTTCTACCCGGAGGTGGTCCTCACCTTCGACGTCCGGGAGCCCGGGGAGCACCACCACGTGCCGCTGCTGCTGGCGCCGTTCGCCTACTCCACCTACCGCGGCAGCTGATCGGCCCCCTCCTCAAACGTTCCACGTGCAACAGTGCCCGCCATGGCGATCGTGCTCGGCCCCAACCAGTACGGGAAGGCGGAGGTCCGCGTCGTCGCGGTGGACCGGAGCAGCCCGCGGCACCGCCTGGTCGACCTCAACGTCAGCACGAGCCTGCGCGGCGACTTCACCGCCACGCACACGACCGGCGACAACAGCCACGTGCTGGCCACCGACACGCAGAAGAACACCGTCTTCGCCTTCGCCCGCGACGGCGTCGGCTCCCCCGAGGAGTTCGGCCTGCGGCTGGCCCGCCACTTCGCCGGCGCCTACCCGTGGATCACCGGGGCGCGGGTCGCCGTGGACTCCTACGGCTGGGACCGCATCCCCGTGGGCGGCCGGCCCCACGACCACGCCTTCCGCCGGGCCGGCAGCGAGGTGCGGACGGCGGTGGCGACGGTGGACCGGGACGAGGTCCACGTGCTGGCCGGGCTGCGCGACCTCGTCGTCCTGAAGACCACCGGCTCGGAGTTCCGGGGCTTTCCGCGCGACCGCTACACCACCCTGGCCGAGACCAGTGACCGCATCCTGGCCACCGCGGTCACGGCGCGCTGGCGGTACACGGGCAACGACCTCGCGTTCGACGCCTGCTTCGACCGGGTGCGGACCGCGCTGCTGGAGACGTTCGCCACGACCCACTCCCTGGCGCTGCAGCAGACGCTGTTCGCCATGGGCAGGGCGGTACTCGAGCAGGTGGACGATGTCGCCGAGGTGCGGCTGTCGATGCCGAATCGGCACCACTTCCTGCAGGGCCTGGCGGCGTTCGGGCTGGACAACCCTGGCGTCGTCTACCACGCCGACGACCGCCCCTACGGGCTGATCGAGGGCACGGTGCTGCGCGACGACGCCGCGCCGGCCGAGGTGGCCTGGCGGGGCACGCCCGGCTTCTGCTGAGGAGCCCGGGTCAGGCGGCGGACCCGACGTCGGCGGCCCCGGCGCCGGCGGTCTCGACACCGACGCCGCCGAAGAGCGCCTGCACGTGCAGCCGGAGGTCGGCGTGCATCTCGTCCGAGGTCCGCCGGACGTCGCCGCCCACGCCGCCCACGCCGCGGAAGTGCCACCACACCGACCAGTGCGACGGCACCCGCACCGCGACCCCGCCCATCAGCGCGCGGACAGTGACGTCGACGCCGCCGGGCACCCGGGGGATGCCGGTGAGGTCCAGGACGCCGCCGGCCATCGCCAGGTCCAGGCGGACCCGGGACAGCTCAGGGTTGGCCGGCCGCAGGTTCACCTCACCGAGGGTCTGCACCCGGCGGATACCGGCGGTGCTCTCGTCGCCCTCGTTCCGGCGGCGCGCGGCCACCCGTCCGGCGATCGCCAGCACGCCCTGGAAGGTGAGCCACCCGGCCAGCCAGGGCAGCACCCCCCGCATCCCGTCCCGATAGGTCAACTGCCGCCGCGTCCGCATGGCGGTCAGCCTGCCCTGCCCCCGGGCCCGGTGCCCAGTCGCCGCGTCATCCGGTGCGCAGCCGGTAGAACCGGAAGAAGTCGTTGCTGATCGGAAGCACCTCCACCCCGGTGAACCCGGCCTCCCGGGCGTAGCGCTCCAGCGTGGCCGGCCGCATGACCGTCCCGGTGCCGGCCGAGGGACGGGCGGAGCGCCCGTCGGGCAGGCAGCAGGTGAGGCTGTAGCCGTACATGAGCCGCTCGACGTCGTCGCCGGGCGCGGTGAAGGTCTCGGCGACCCGCTCGTCGACCACCAGCACGGTGCCTCCCGGGCGCACCATCCGGCGCATCGCCGTCAGCACTCCCACCGGGTCGGCGAGGTCGTGCACGCACTCGAACGCGGTGACCAGGTCGTAGCCGCCGGGCTCGTCCACCGCCGCCGCGTCGGCGGTGCGGAAGCGCACCCGGTCGGCCACCCCGGCCTCCTGCGCGTTGCGCCGGGCCTGCTCGACGGACGGTTCGTCCACGTCGTAGCCGTCGACGCGGGCCTCGGGGTAGCCGCGGGCGATGCCGATCGACGACCAGCCCATGCCGCAGCCGATGTCGGCGACCCGCCCGCCGGCGCGCAGGGCGGCGTCCACCTCCGGCAGCGTCGGCAGGTCCTCGGTGGCCAGCGGGCCGAGGAAGTACGGCCGGTTGGCCGCCGCCTGGGCCTCGCGGGCCTCGGGGTCCATCTCCGCCCAGCCCAGCCCGCCGCCGGTGCGGTAGACCTCGAGCAGGCGCGGGACGTTGCGGACGAAGGCCAGCGCGATCTGGGCGAACGGCGGCATGAAGGCGAGGTCCAGGTCGTCGACCAGGACGCCGCGGTGCTCCGGCGGCAGGGTGTACCGGCGCGCGTCCGGCTCGGCGTCGACGTCGTCGACGGTGAGGTAGCCGGCCACCGCCTGCTGCTCGAGCCATTCCCGGGCGTACCGGGCGTCGGTGCCGGTCCGGCCGGCCAGTTCGGGGGCGGTGGCCGGGGCCTCGGCCAGCGCGCGGTACCAGCCCAGCTCCGCGCCGAGGTGCACGGCGGCGAGCTCGAGGGTGCCGATCACGGAGGAGAGGATGCGGTCGGCCAGGTCGGCGGGTCGGGCGTCGACGGTCGTCATGTCACTGCACGGTGACGGGGTGCACGGAGGGCGGCCAGGGTCCTCCGTCCCGACCTCAGCGGCGGCAGGACACCGTGACGGTGAACCGCCGCTCCGCGTCGGCCACCCGGGTGGGGCCCACCAGCCGGCGCAGCGCCGCCCGGTGCGGCAACGAGTTGTTGTAGACCGTCCAGAGCTCCCCGCCGGGGCGCAGCACCCGCGCCGCGGCCGTGAACAGCCGGTCGGCGGCCCCGGTGACGACGGCGGCACCGAGGTGGAACGGCGGATTGCAGACGACGAGGCCGACGCTCGCGTCGGGCACGGTGGCGGCCGCGTCGTCGCGCACCACCCGCACGCGCTCCACACCGTTGGCCGCCGCCGTCGCCGCGGCCGAGGCCACGGCCGCCGCGGACTGGTCGGTGGCCAGCACGTCGAGCTCCGGGCGGGCGAGCGCCAGCGCGGTGGCGAGCACTCCGGTGCCGCAGCCGAGGTCGAGCGCCGTCCGGGCGTCCGGCGCCATGCGCGGCAGCGCGCGCAGCAGCACCCGCGTGCCGACGTCGACCCGGGTGCCGGCGAAGGCGGCCCCGTGCGCGCACACGGTCAGCCCGAGGTCGGGGTGGTGCCGGCTGCGCGGGAACGACGGGACGACGCCCGGGCGGGGCCCGCGGGCGACGAGGACCCGGGACTTCTGCCGGGCCAGGGTCGCCGACACCTCGGTGAACCCGGCGCCGAGCACGTCGTTCATCGCCAGGGTCATGTGCTTGACCCGCCCGCCGACGTAGAGGGTGACGCCGGGGTCGGCGCAGGCGGCGACCAGCTCGGTGAGCTCGCGCAGCGCGTCCAGCGACTTCGGCGCCTTGGCCAGCACCACCCGCGCGCCGGCGAACAGTCCGCCGGTGAGCGGCAGGGATCGGTAGCTGCCGACCAGCCCCGTGCGCTCGGCGTTGCGGGCGAGCGCCAGCTCGCCGACCAGCAGGTCCTGGTGCACGCGGACGTCCCGGGCGCCGGCGTCGACCGCGCCGAGGGTCAGGGCGCCGTAGCCGTCGTCGACGACCACCAGCTGCCCCGGCCCGGTCGCCGCCACCGCCGTGGCCGCCTCGTCGAGCAGCAGCCGGTCGGTGGCGTCGACCGCGACCAGGTCGGGCGCCTCGACGTCGGGTTCCCGGCGCAGCTGCGCGAGCAGTTCCGTCGTGCCGGTCACGGTGCCAGGCAATGGGTCGGCGGCCCCGTCCAGGGCACCGCCCCGAGCGCGCGAGGGGCGGGGAGGACGGCGGCCCCCTGGCAGGGTCCCGCCGCGAGCTTGCGAGTGGCGGGGGGCAAGGGGGTCCCTTCCCAGACGCCGCGACACGGGGCGCCTTCCGGCCCCGGTCCGCTCCTCCCTCGCCGGCGCTCGGTCGATGCTCCCGGCACCGTCAGACGCCGGGCAGGCCGACCGGGCAGCTGACGCCCGTGGAGTGCACCGGGCAGTAGCCGTTCGGCACCTTGTACAGGTACTGCTGGTGGTAGTCCTCGGCGTAGTAGAACTCGCGCAGCGGGGCGATCTCGGTGGTGATGTCGCCGTAGCCGGCCTCGTGCAGCCGGGCCTGGAACTGGTCACGGCTGGCGCGGGCGGCGGCCTCCTGCTCGGGCCCCTGGACGTAGATCGCCGAGCGGTACTGGGTGCCGATGTCGTTGCCCTGGCGCATGCCCTGGGTGGGGTCGTGGTCCTCCCAGAACACCTTGAGCAGCTGCTCGTAGGAGGTCACCGCCGGGTCGAAGACGACGAGGACCACCTCGGCGTGCCCGGTCTGCGCCGAGCAGACCTCCTCGTAGGTCGGGTTGGGGGTGTAGCCGCCCGCGTAGCCGGCCGCGGTGGAGTACACCCCCGGCGTCTGCCAGAAGACCTTCTCGACCCCCCAGAAGCAGCCGGCACCGAAGACCGCCGTCTGCAGCCCCTCGGGGAACGGCGGCCGGATGCGGTTGCCGTTGATCGCGTGGAACTCGGGGATGCCCGGCAGGGGGTCGGGGCGGCCGGGCAGCGCGTTCTCGGGCGCCACCGGCTGGGTCTTGTACCGGGAGAACAGCATGGCTCGAGCGTAGGCGCGCCCGGCAACCCGACGGGGCCGAGTGCCGAAACCGGCCGCTACCCGGCCTCACCAGCGCGGATCCGCTTGCGCGGCGGACGCGGCGGTCCGACGATCCGCCAGCGGAGGTGATCGACAGCGCCGTCGACCGCACCGCCGACCGGGACGGGAGGCCGGATGCCGATGACGATCGCGCAGCACGACCGGAGTTCCGCCGGCCGCGAGCGCTTCCCCGTGCCGCGGCCGGACGCGGCGCACTGGCCCGGGCTGGCCACGGTGCCGTTCGCTCCGTTCCGCGCGCGGGTCGCCGAGGCGGTCTTCCGGCGGGCCGTCGCCCCGCTGCCCATCCGGGTCGTCCGCCCCGACGGGCGGGTGCTGGGCGCGGGCGGGAAGTCGGCACCGGTCATGCGGCTGGTCCGCCCCGGCGCGGTCTTCGCCCGGCTCGGCGCCGACGCCAAGATCGGTTTCGGTGAGGCCTACATGACCGGCGACTGGACGACGGGGCCGGACACCGACCTCGCCGACCTGCTCGCCGCGTTCGCCGCCCGCCTCACCCGCCTGGTGCACCCGGCCCTCCAGCGCCTGCGGCACCTGGTGGAGCGCACCCAGCCGG
>DATAAV010000004.1:0-6770 GCA_036259935.1 Geodermatophilus sp.
CAGCGGTCATATCCGGTATTAGCCCCAATTTCTTGGAGTTATCCCGGAGCCGGGGGCAGGTTGCCCACGTGTTACTCACCCGTTCGCCACTAGCACACCCCCCGAAGGGAGCGGCTCGTTCGACTTGCATGTGTTAAGCACGCCGCCAGCGTTCGTCCTGAGCCAGGATCAAACTCTCCGTAGATGCTTGAACCAGGCCGAGAACCGAGAACCGGACGCTCTCGATCAATCAACCTCAAAGAAACCCATCACCACGACCCCCAACCGGGGAACGCAGTGCACGGGGATTGTTACTTGGCACTGACTTTCGGCACGCTGTTGAGTTCTCAAGGAGCGGACGCACACGAAACCCCGGCCTTTTCGGCCTTCGTTCGAGGCGGTATCTCCACTGTACTCCGCGCTCCGCAGCAGTCAAACCGCAGGGGTTCGACCGGCGGTTGACCAGGCTGGCGGCCCGGTCCGTTCTCGCGCGGTGCAGGAAAAACCATACACGGCCCGGAGGGGACCGTGCACGGGGGTCCCGGGGGCCCTTCCCGCGGTCCTCGCCCACCCGCAGTGCTGCAGGTCGGGGGCTCGGACGGGTGGTCCAACGCCCTGCCCGGCGCGGTCATTCCTCCCGGAGCGCGTCCTGCGTCACGCGGGGACCCACCGCGCGGCGTGACACGCGCACGGCTGACGGGGCGGTCAGGCCACGCCGCGGGGGCGGAACTGGACGCTCACCCGAGGACCCACGGGCTTGGTCGTCTTGGGGATGCAGTGCTCCCACGTGCGCTGGCACGACCCGCCCATGACCACGAGGTCGCCGTGCCCGAGGGGGAAGCGCAGGCTCTCGCCGCCACCGGCCGGCCGCAGCATCAGCGGGCGGGGTGAGCCGAAGGAGACGATGGCGACCATCGTGTCCTCGGTCCGACTGCGGCCGATGCGGTCGCCGTGCCAAGCGACGCTGTCCCGCCCGTCGCGGTACAGGCACATGCCGGCGGTGACGAACGGCTCACCCAGTTCGGGCCCGTAGTAGGCGTTGAGCACATCCCGGGCGTCGGTGAGCAGAGGGTGCGGCAGTGTCTCCTCGCCGCCGTACCAGCGGAGCAGCCGGGGCACGGCCACCTCGCGCTCGTACATCTGCCGCCGGTCGGCCCGCCACCCGATGTCGCCGAGCAGAACCTTCAGGACCGCATCGGAGCCCTCCACCCAGCCCGGCAGGTGGTCCACCCAGGCGCCCTGGCTGAGCCGGTGCCGGGCCACCCGGCCCGCCAGCGGCGTCAGTGCCGGGGCCTCGGCGAGGTCCCACATCGACGGCTGGTGCGCGAGCGACATGCCGGCAGGCTACGCCGGTTCGAACGCGTGTACGACCCCTCAGGCGGTGAGGGCCAGCGCGAACGGCAGCACGCGGGAGGCCCCGGCCAGCCGGAGCTCACGTCCGGCAACGGTCATCGTCCAGCGGGAGTCGGCGAGGTCGTCGACGAGCAGCACGGGGACCGGGCCGAGCGAGGCCATTCGGTCCCGGAGCTCGGCGCCGACGACGATCCGCTGCCACAGACCCGCCAGCCGGAAGGCGCTGTTGCCGCCGGGCTGCCCGGTCGGTCCACCGGAGGCGAGGGACAGCTCGCCCAGATAGGGGAGCCGGCCCATCCGGGCCAGGCCCTGCGCGACGCCGGTGACCAGGCGCGGCCGGCGCCGGGACGGCACCGCCACGACCACGGCCGGCCGTTCGGCCCACTCCCAGGAGGCCAGCACGCGCGCGCACGCGCGCAGGAGATCGTCGTCCGGGGGCACGTCGGAGACCGACCGCTGCACCGGCACGTCGAAGGCGGCGTCCGGGTCCTCCTCGATGCCGGGCGCCTCGAGGTCGAGGGTGACCACCCCGCCGACGCCGTCGTCGCCCAGCAGGGTGCGCAGCCGCTGGCCCCAGCCCAGGTCGGTCAGCCGGGCGACGGCGCGGCCGGGATCCACCTGCTCGGCCGGCGAGATCTTGCCCTTGACCCCCACGCCCAGCCGGTCGGCACCGGTCGGCCACTGCGCCCGCGGCGGCAGCTCGACCCCGGGCCGGTCGAGGACCGCGGAGGCGGCCTCCGCGGCCCCGGGCGGGACGTCGGCGGGATACCAGGGACCGGCGCAGACGTCGCAGCGCCCGCAGGGTGCGGCGGTGGGGTCGTCCAGCGCCTCCTGCAGGAAGGCCATCCGGCACTGCGCCTCGTCGGCGGGCCGGGCATAGGCGATCATCGCCCGCTGCTCGGCCTCCCGGGTGCGGGCGACCCGGGCGTAGCGGTCGGCGTCGTAGACCCACGGCCGGCCGGTCGAGCGCCAGCCGCCCTGCACCCGCTCCACCGTGCCGTCGACGGCGAGCACCTTGAGCAGCAGCTCCAGCCGGGAGCGACGGACGTCGGCGACCGTCTCCAGCCGGGCCACCGACCAGGCCTTGCCGTCGGCCATCGCCGAGAGCACGGCGGCCGCGTGGTCCTCCCTGGGCATCGAGGAGGTGGCGAACCACTGCCAGATCGCGAGGTCCTCCGGACCGGGGAGGAGCAGCACGTCGGCCGACTCGACGGCGCGCCCGGCACGGCCCACCTGCTGGTAGTAGCTGACCGGCGAGGACGGGGCGCCGAGGTGGACGACGAAGCCGAGGTCGGGCTTGTCGAAGCCCATGCCGAGCGCGGAGGTGGCCACCAGGGCCTTCACCCGGTTGGCCCGCAGCGCCTCCTCGGCGTCCTTGCGGTCGGCGTCGTCGAGCCGGCCGGTGTAGGCGCGCACCTCGTGGCCGGCGTCGCGCAGCAGCGCCGCGGTCTCCTCGGCCGCGGCGACGGTGAGCGTGTAGACGATCCCGCTGCCCGGCAGGTCGCCGAGGTGGGCGGCGAGCCAGGCCAGCCGGGCGCGGTCGGTGGGCAGCCGCAGCACGCCCAGCCGCAGCGAGTCGCGGGCCAGCGGGCCGCGCACCGTGGTCACCTCCACCCCGCCGGCGCCGAGCTGTTCGGCGACGTCGGCGACGACGCGCTCGTTGGCGGTCGCGGTGGTGGCCAGCACCGGGGTGCCGGCGGGCAGGGAGGCGAGCAGGTCGCGGATGCGGCGGTAGTCGGGGCGGAAGTCGTGCCCCCAGTCGGAGACGCAGTGCGCCTCGTCGACGACGAGCAGGCCGCAGCGCTTCACCAGGTCGGGCAGCTGCTCCTCGCGGAACCGCGGGTTGGTCAGCCGCTCCGGGGAGACCAGGAGGACGTCGACGTCGTCGGTGGCCAGGCGCCCGGCGACGTCGTCCCACTCGGTGGCGTTGGCGCTGGAGATCTCCACCGCCCGGATGCCCGCCCGCGACGCCGCGGAGACCTGGTCGCGCATGAGCGCCAGCAGCGGGCTGACCAGCAGCGTCGGCCCGGCACCGCGGCGGCGCAGCAGGGCCGTCGACACGAAGTACACGGCCGACTTGCCCCAGCCGGTGCGCTGGACGACCAGCGCCCGCTCGGAGCGCTCGACCAGCGCGGCGACGGCGGCGTCCTGCCCTTCCCGGAACTGCGCGTCGGGCCGCCCGGTGAGCTCGCGGAGGACGGCGAGCGCCTCGGCGGTGAGGGCGGACGGCGGCGCGGCGGTGCTCATGGGCGTCGACAGTAGGCAGCGCCACCGACAACCCCGCCCTCCCGCGCGGGACCGGGACGTGTCGGGGGAGGATGGCGGCGATGCGCCCGCCGGACAATCACGTGCACACCAGGTGGTCCTGGGACACCGCCGACTCCGCCACGATGGCGCTGGCCTGCGAGCGGGCGGTCGCCGAGGGGCTGCCCGCGATCGCCTTCACCGAGCACCTGGACTTCACCGTGTGGGGCGCCGAGGACCGCGCCACCACCGACGGGCTGGTGGACCGCAGCCCCGCCCACCAGCTGCCCATCGACGTCGAGGGGTACTTCGCCGACCTCGCCGAGTGCCGGGAGCGCTTTCCGGAGCTGCGGATCTGGTCGGGGGTGGAGACCGGCGAGCCGCACCTGTTCGCCGGCAGCGTCGCCGCGCACCTGCGGGACGCGCCGGTCGACCGGGTCCTCGGCTCGCTGCACTCGCTGACCGTCGACGGCCGGCTGGTGGGCGTTACCCGGGTGTTCGGCCGGCTGGGCGCGGAGGCGACGCTGCGCCGCTACCTGACCGAGATGGTCGACATGATCGAGTCCAGCGACGTCTTCGAGGTGCTCGCGCACGTCGACTTCCCGCGCCGGTACTGGCCGCACGGCGCCGGCCGGTACGAGGAGAAGCGGTTCGAGGAGGAGTATCGGGCGGTGTTCCGGGCGCTGGCCGGCACAGGCCGGGCGCTGGAGGTCAACACCAGCAGCCCGCTGGCCTCGGTCGACCAGGTGCGCTGGTTCTTCGAGGAGGGCGGCGAGGCGGTGAGCTTCGGCAGCGACGCCCACCAGCCGGCCGCCGTCGGGCAGCAGTTCGACGTGGCGGTGGACGTGGTGGAGGCGGCGGGCTTCCGTCCCGGCCGCGACCGGTTCGACTTCTGGCGCCGCTGAGCGCGGGATTTACTTCAGCGCTGAGGCACTTTGCCGCTAGGGTCGCCCGGTGACCTCCTCCCTCCGCGTCGTGATCGCGCTGGGCGGCAACGCGATGACCGGACCGGACGGATCGGCGACCCCGCGCGCGCAGCGGGAGGCGATCGCGGCCGCGGCCGGGCACATCGCCGACGTCGTCGCCACCGGCGCCGAGGTGGTGCTCACCCACGGCAACGGGCCCCAGGTCGGCAACCTGCTGGTGAAGAACGAGCTGGCCGCGCACGAGGTGCCGCCGGTCCCGCTGGACTGGTGCGTCGCCCAGACCCAGGCGACCATCGGCTTCACCCTGGCCGACGAGCTCGACGCCGCCCTCGCCGCCCGCGGCCTGCCGCAGCGCACCGCCGCCCTGGTCACCCGCACGCTGGTCGACCCTGGCGACCCCGGGTTCGCCGAGCCGTCGAAGCCGGTCGGTCGCTTCCTGCCCCGCGAGGAGGCCGAACGGTTCATCGCCCTGGGCCAGATCTGGGAGGACCGCGGGCCGCGCGGCTGGCGGCGGGTGGTCGCCTCCCCGGAGCCGCGGGCGGTCGTCGACACACCGGCGATCTCGGCGCTGTCCGCGGCCGGGTTCGTCGTCGTCTGCGCCGGCGGCGGCGGCATCCCGGTGACCGACGCCGGCGGCACGGCCCTGCAGGGCGTCGAGGCGGTCATCGACAAGGACCTCACCGCCGCACTGCTCGCCGACTCACTCGGTGCGCAGACGCTGGTGATCGCCACCGACGTCCCGAACGTGATGGTCGACTTCGGCACGCCCACCGCCCGTCCGCTGCGCCGGGTCACCGCAGCCGAGCTGCGGGAACACGCCGCGGCCGGCCAGTTCGCGCGCGGCAGCATGGGCCCGAAGGTCGACGCGGCACTGCGTTTCGTCGGCGGCGGCGGAGCGCGCGCCGTCATCACCTCGCTGGAGCACATCGCCGACGTCGTCACCGGGGACGACGTCGGCACCGTCCTCACCACCTGAGAAAGGACCCTCCTGCCCCCCACCACTCGCAGGCTCGCGGCGGGACCCTGCAGGAGGGCCATCCCCTCCCGACGAAAGGAAGAGTGATCACGTGCCCGCACCGATCGAGGTCCGCAAGGTCCCGCTGCACAACGTCAGTGACGCCTCCGAGCTGGCCAAGCTCATCGACGAGGGCGTGTTCGACGCCGACCGGGTGATCGCCGTCATCGGCAAGACCGAGGGCAACGGCGGGGTGAACGACTACACCCGGATCATCGCCGACCGCGCCTTCCGTGAGGTGCTGACCGAGAAGGGCTCCCGCTCGGCGGAGGAGGTCAAGCAGATCCCGATCGTGTGGTCCGGCGGCACCGACGGGGTCATCAGCCCGCACGCCACGATCTTCGCCACGCTGCCGGAGGACGCCGTGGAGAAGACCGACGAGCCCCGGGTGACCGTCGGCTACGCGATGAGCGAGCAGATCCTCCCCGAGGACATCGGCCGGGTGTCGATGATCGAGAAGGTCGCCGCCGGGGTGAAGAAGGCCATGGCCGAGGCCGGCATCAGCGACCCGGCCGACGTGCACTACGTGCAGACCAAGACGCCGCTGCTGACCATCGAGACCATCCGCGACGCCAAGAGCCGCGGCAAGACGGTGTGGACCGAGCACACCCACGAGTCGATGGACCTCTCCAACGCCACCACCGCGCTGGGCATCGCCGTCGCCCTCGGGGAGATCGAGATGCCGAGCGACGAGGACGTCATGCACAACCTCGACCTGTACTCCTCGGTGGCCTCCTGCTCCTCGGGCGTGGAGCTCGACCGCGCGCAGATCGTCGTCGTGGGCAACGCCCGCGGGCACGGCGGAAGCTACCGGATCGGCCACTCGGTCATGAAGGACGCCCTCGACCAGGACGGCATCTGGGCGGCCATCCGGGACGCCGGCCTGGAGCTGCCCGAGCGTCCGCACCACACCGACCTCGGCGACCGGCTGGTCAACGTCTTCCTCAAGTGCGAGGCCGACCCCTCCGGCATGGTCCGCGACCGGCGCAACGCGATGCTCGACGACTCCGACGTGCACTGGCACCGCCAGATCAAGGCCTGCGTCGGCGGCGTCACCGCGTCGGTGACCGGTGACCCGGCGGTGTTCGTGGCGGTGGCCGCGGTGCACCAGGGCCCCGCCGGCGGCGGCCCGGTCGCCGCGATCGTCCGCGCCTGAGCCGCGGCGTCCGCGCCCCGGTCGGCCGCTTGCGGGAACTCCGGGACACAGGAGAAATCCGATGTCGCGGTCTGTTCTCCCGTTTCACCCGCGCGAG
>DATAAV010000005.1:0-3546 GCA_036259935.1 Geodermatophilus sp.
CGTAGACGGAGAAGTCGAAGAAGTCCGAGAGGAAGACCTCGGGCGCCCGGCCGTCGTCCCCGGTGGCCGGCAGGTCGTCGACGGGCCCGACATCCTCGTGCTGGAGGGCCTCAACGTCCTGCAGGCGGGCCGCCGGGCCGACGGCCGGGCGCCCGAGGTCTTCCTCTCGGACTTCTTCGACTTCTCCGTCTACGTCGACGCCGCGGAGCCCGACATCCAGCGCTGGTACGTCGAGCGCTTCCTCGCGCTGCGGCGGACGGCGTTCGCCGACACCGGCGCCTACTTCCACCGGTTCGCCGGCCTGACCGACGAGCAGGCCCGCGAGACCGCCTTGGGCATCTGGGCGGCGGTCAACGGCCCCAACCTGCGCGACAACATCGCGCCGACCCGCTCGCGCGCCCGGCTGGTGCTGCAGAAGGCCGCCGACCACGAGGTCCGCCGGGTCCTGCTGCGCAAGATCTGACGCGGGCCCTCCCCCACAACTGCTGGGTCAGTCCACTCGTGACGATCTATGGAATTGTTGGGGATAACGGCGATACGCGAGCAAGCCGCCTCTTCCTGACCGTGATCATGGGCTTGTCGTCGCTCGCCGCGGTGCGTCGCCGCGTGTCGGCGGCAACAAGCCCATGATCGACTCGGCCGGCCCCCAGGCACCACCGTTGCTGCGGCAGCAGCTGCCCCGCGCCGTCAGGCCCCCGGCGCGTCCGGAGCGCGCGGCTCGAGCGCCGACCCTCCTGACCCGTGACCGCGAGCCGCCACGGGGACGCCGGCGCGATCCCGGAGGACGGCAGTTCCCCTCCCCCCGCTGCTGCGCGTTTCCCGCGCCGTCGTCAGCGACGCCTCAGTTGGGGATAACGGAAGTGGGTAGAACGAGCGAGAGCTGCGGTGCCGGTCGTCGACCAGCACCGCAGCAGGTGGGCCGTCAGGACCCGCCCACGGGCCTGACTCCGCGCCCCGGTCCGCTCCTCGCTCGCGGAACTCGCTGCGATCCCCTCGCGGGGACGGCCGTCGTCAGGCCTGGGCGCCGGCGGGTACGGCGTCGGCCGCCGTCCCCAGGTCGTCCGGTGCGCCCTGGCTGCGGTCGGGGACGCGGGCCGCCGGTCCCGGTGCCGGCTGGGGCTCGGCGAAGGCCTCCGGCGAGGGGCAGGAGCAGACCAGGTTGCGGTCGCCGTAGGCCTGGTCGATCCGGCGCACCGGGGCGAGGTAGCCGCGGCCGCGCAGCGCCGGCACCGGGTAGACGGCGGCCTCGCGCGGATACGGCCGCGCCCACTCCCCCGCCACCATGGCCAGGGTGTGCGGGGCGTTGCGCAGCGGGTTGTCGGCGCGGTCGTACTCGCCGGTGGCGACCTTCTCGATCTCGGCGCGGATGGCGACCATCGCGTCGACGAAGCGGTCGAGCTCGCCCTTGTCCTCGCTCTCGGTCGGCTCGACCATCAGCGTGCCGGCGACCGGGAAGCTCATCGTCGGGGCGTGGAAGCCGAAGTCGATCAGCCGCTTGGCGATGTCGTCGTTGGTGATGCCGGTGGCCTTGGTCAGCGGCCGGATGTCGAGGATGCACTCGTGGGCGACCAGCCCGTCGGCGCCGGTGTAGAGCACCGGGTAGTGCTCCCGCAGCCGCGCGGCGACGTAGTTCGCGGCCAGGATGGCGTGCTCGGTGGCCTGCAGCAGCCCGTCGGGTCCCATCAGCCGCAGGTACGCCCAGGAGATCGGCAGGATGCCGGCCGACCCCCACGGCGCGGCCGAGACCGCCGGGCCCTGGGTGCCCGTGTCGACCAGCGGGTGGCCGGGGAGGAACGGCACCAGGTGCTCCCGGACGCCGATCGGCCCGACGCCGGGGCCCCCGCCGCCGTGCGGGATGCAGAAGGTCTTGTGCAGGTTGAGGTGGCTGACGTCGGAGCCGAACCGGCCGGGCCTGGCCAGGCCGACCATCGCGTTGAGGTTGGCGCCGTCGACGTAGACCTGCCCGCCGGCGTCGTGCACCGCGCCGCAGATCTCCTGGATGTCGGCCTCGAACACCCCGTGCGTCGACGGGTAGGTGATCATGATCGCGGCCAGCCGCTCGGCGTGCTGGTCGACCTTGGCGTGCAAGTCGGCGACGTCGACGTTGCCGGCCTCGTCGCAGGCCACGACGACGACCCGCATGCCGGCCATGACGGCGCTGGCGGCGTTGGTGCCGTGCGCCGAGGACGGGATGAGACAGACGTCGCGGTGCGTCTCGCCGCGGGAGGCGTGGTAGCCGCGGATGGCCAGCAGCCCGGCGAACTCGCCCTGCGAGCCGGCGTTGGGCTGCACGCTGACCGCGGCGTAGCCGGTGACCTCGGCCAGCGCGGTGCACAGCTCGTCGATCAGCTGCCGGTAGCCGCGGGCCTGCTCGGCCGGGGCGAACGGGTGCAGCTGGGCGAACTCCGGCCAGGTGATCGCGGCCATCTCCACCGCGGAGTTCAGCTTCATCGTGCACGACCCCAGCGGGATCATCGTGCGGTCCAGCGCGAGGTCCTTGTCCGCCAGCGAGCGCAGGTAGCGCAGCAGCGCGGTCTCCGAGCGGTGCGCGGAGAAGACCGGGTGGGTGAGGAACGGGGTGCGGCGGCGCAGCTCGGCCGGCAGCGCGTCGGCACCGCCGTCGGTGAGCGCCGCCCTGCCCTCGTCGGTGCTGTCCGCCGGCACCCCGAACGCCGCGGCGACCGCGCGCAGGATCTCCACGGTGGTCGTCTCGTCGCAGGCCACGCCGACGGTGTCGGCGTCCACCAGCCGCAGGTTGATCCGCCGCTCGGCCGCGGCGGCGACGACCTCGGCGGCCCGGCCGGGCACCCAGGCGTGCACGGTGTCGAAGAAGCGGTCGTGGACGACGTCCACGCCCCCGGCGCGCAGCCAGCCGGCCAGGGTCTGCGCGCTGCGGTGCACGCGGGCGGCGATCGCCGTCAGGCCCTCGGCCCCGTGGTAGACGGCGTAGGCCCCGGCCATGACGGCGAGCAGCACCTGCGCGGTGCAGATGTTGCTGGTGGCCTTCTCCCGGCGGATGTGCTGCTCGCGGGTCTGCAGCGCCAGCCGGTAGGCGACGTCGCCGTCGGCGTCGACCGACACGCCGACCAGCCGGCCCGGCAGCTGCCGGGCCAGGCCCTCGCGGACCGAGAGGTAGCCGGCGTGCGGCCCGCCGTACCCCATGGGGACGCCGAAGCGCTGCGAGCTGCCGCAGGCGACGTCGGCGCCCCACTCCCCCGGCGCCTCCAGCAGCGTCAGCGCCAGCAGGTCGGCGGCGACGACGACCGCGGCGCCGGCCTCGTGCGCGGCGGCGGCCAGCGCCCGGTGGTCGCGGACGGCACCGCTGGCCCCCGGGTAGGACAGCAGCACGCCGAACGCCCCGGCCTCGGGCAGGTCGCTGGGCCAGCCGGCGGAGAGGTCGGCGACGTGCAGGTGGATGCCGAGCGGCTCGGCGCGGGTGCGCAGGACGGCCAGGGTCTGCGGCAGGGTGTCCTCGTCGACGACGAACACCGCTGATCGATCTGCGCGACGCCCGCCCCCGGCACCGCCCGCGCGCCGGACGAGGGT
>DATAAV010000006.1:0-2808 GCA_036259935.1 Geodermatophilus sp.
GCAGCGGGCGACGATGCACCTGGACACCATCGCCACGATGGTCGACGTCGACGCGATGGTGATGTACCCGCCGCTCGCCGACTCGCTGGTGGCCTGGACGGTCACCGCCGACGACACCGCGCCCACCGACGACACCGTCGACCTGGTGGTGCGCGGCCCGGAACCGTTCCTGACCGCCGCCGCGGCCGCGATGGGCATCGACCGGCTGCGGGTCATCGACACCGGGCTGGACCCGGTCACCGCCGAGCGGGAGCAGTGGGACGACGGCAACAACACCCTCGCGCTGGCGCCGCGGCTGGCCGTCGCCTACGAGCGGAACACCGTCACCAACGAGGCGCTGGAGGCGGCCGGCATCGAGGTCGTCCCGATCGCCGGCTCCGAGCTCGGCAGCGGCCGCGGCGGCCCGCGCTGCATGTCCTGCCCGATCAGCCGCACCCCCCTCTGAGCTTTATCGCGATAAAGCGCGGGGGCTTTATCGCGATGAAGCTCATAGGGCCAGGGCGAGGACCCCGCCGACGCCGAGCACGGCCAGTCGCACCAGCAGCCGCCCCGCGGTGAGCCAGCCGCCCGGCAGTGGCGGGCGGACGGTGAGGCCGGGCGGCGGCGGACCCACGACCGGCTCCAGCCAGCGCAGTGTCGTCGCCACGTTCGCGCGCTCGGAGGCGACCTTCTCCGTGTACGCCCCGATGGCCCCGATCAGGTACACCGGGAACAGGATCAGCGCGATCAGGCCGCCGATGACGTCGTCGCCCGAGGCGACCACGTCGTTGCTGCCGCTCGACTCGGCGCTCGACCTCCCGACCAGCCGGAAGAGCCGGAAGCCGTGCCAGAGGTGCAGCCCGCGGCCGCTCCGCGCGGGGGCGAGGCTGTGGAACTGGCTCGCAGGTGCCTGGACGACGACCCGCTCCCCGCCCAGCGGCCCGACCCGCACGACCGAGAGCTGACCCCCCGCCATCTCCAGCCGCACACCGCGCCGGCCGATGCCGAGCGGGGTGAAGCGCCGGGCCCACCGCAGCGGCGGGGCGACGGCGTCGGGCCCGTCGTAGGGAGGGACCGGCTCCTTCCGCCGCCGACGACGCTCCGCCCTGGACAGCTGCTGGGTCACGGCGGGAGAACCTAGACGACCAGGTGGCGCAGCGGCGTCCACGGAGACGTCCCGGCGAAGTCGTGCTCTGCCCACCACGGTGGGCAGAGCACAGGTCGCCGGGAGCGGGAGGTCACCCGCCCCCGAGCTGTATCGCGATGAAGCTCGTCAGAGGCCCTGGGCCAGGCGGTGGTAGGCGGCGCTCCAGCGGAGCTCCTTCGCCAGCGACCGCCGGGTCGTCTCGCCGTCGATGAGCACCAGCTCGGTCGAGAACACCTCGGCCAGGTCGGTGAGCTCCTCGGCGCCGAGCTGGGTGGACAGCACGGTGTGGTGCGGCCCGCCGGCGGTCAGCCAGCCCTCGGTCGCCGTCGCGAAGTCCGGCCGCGGCTGCCAGACCGCGCGCGCCACCGGCAGGTTCGGCAGTGGCTCGTCGGGCTCGACGACGTCGATCTCGTTGGCCACCCAGCGGAACCGGTCGCCCAGGTCGCACCAGCCGACGACGACGCCCTCGGCCGGCCCGGCGGTGAACACCAGCCGCGCCGGGTCCTCCCGGTTGCCGATCGACAGCGGGTGCACCTCCACCCGGGGCCGCTCGCCGGCGATCGTCGGGCAGACCTCGAGCATGTGCGCGCCGAGGATCTTCGGGGTGTCCGAGGCCAGGTGGTAGGTGTAGTCCTCCATGAAGGAGGTGCCGCCCGGCAGCCCGGCGGCGGCGACCTTGAGCACGCGCAGCAGCGCCGCGGTCTTCCAGTCGCCCTCGCCGCCGAACCCGTAGCCGTCGGCCATCAGCCGCTGGTCGGCCAGGCCGGGCAGCTGCCGCAGGCCGCCGAGGTCCTCGAAGTTCGTGGTGAACGCGCCGAAGCCGCCGTCCTCGAGGAAGCTGCGCAGCGCCGCCTCGAGGCGCGCCTGGTAGCGCACCGCCTCGTGCTGCGCCCCGCCCGGGCGCACGTCGGCGTCCATCTCGTAGAGGTCGGCGTACTCCTCGACCAGCGCGTCGACGGCCTTGTCCGGGACGTCGTCGACCACGGCGGCCAGGTCGTTGACGCCCCAGGTGTTCACCGACATGCCGAACCGCAGCTCGGCCTCGACCTTGTCGCCCTCGGTCACCGCGACGTTGCGCATGTTGTCGCCGAAGCGGGCCAGCCGCAGCGACCGCGCGGCGTCGGCGCCGGCCGCCGCCCGCGCCCAGGAGCCGACCCGGGACCGCACCCGGGGGTTGTCGACGTGCCCGGCGACCGTCGTCCGCGGCATGCGCAGCCGGGTGAGCACGAACCCGTACTCCCGGTCGCCGTGCGCGGCCTGGTTGAGGTTCATGAAGTCCATGTCGATCGTCGCCCACGGCAGGGCGGCGTCGGCCTGGGTGTGCAGGTGCAGCAGCGGCTTGCGCAGCGCGTCGAGCCCGGAGATCCACATCTTCGCCGGGGAGAAGGTGTGCATCCAGGTGATGACGCCGAGGCAGTTCGGGTCCTCGTTGGCCTCCCCCATCGCCCGCCGGATCGCCCCGGCGTCGGTGAGCACCGGCTTCCAGACCACCCGCACGGGCACCTCGGCGGCGCCGTCGAGCGCAGCGGCGACCCGCCGGGACTGGTCGGCGACCTGCTGCAGCGTCTCCTCGCCGTACATCCCCTGGCTGCCGGTCAGGAACCACAGTTCTCGCCCGTCGAACGGGTCTGCTCCCACGAGTCGTCCTTCCTCAGCGTTGTCCGTAGACGTTCTGGTACCGC
>DATAAV010000007.1:0-3989 GCA_036259935.1 Geodermatophilus sp.
GGCGGCCGGCAGCTTCGGCGACGACACGCTGTTCCTCGAGCGGTTCGTGCCGCGGCCACGGCACGTCGAGGTGCAGGTCCTCGCCGACACCCACGGCACCGTGCTCCACCTCGGCGAGCGCGAGTGCAGCCTGCAGCGCCGGCACCAGAAGATCGTCGAGGAGGCGCCCTCGCCGCTGCTCACCCCCGACCGGCGGGAGCGCTACGGCGCGCTCGCCGTCGACGTCGCCCGCGCGGTCGGCTACACCGGCGCCGGCACGGTCGAGTTCATCGTCGCCGGGGACGCCCCCGACGAGCCGTACTTCATGGAGATGAACACCCGGCTGCAGGTCGAGCACCCGGTCACCGAGCTGGTGACCGGCATCGACCTGGTCGAGCAGCAGCTGCGGGTGGCCGCCGGGGAGCCGCTGCCCTTCGCCCAGGACGACGTCGCGCTGACCGGGCACGCCGTCGAGGCCCGCGTGTACGCCGAGGACCCCGCCCGCGGCTTCCTCCCCACCGGGGGCACCGCCCTGGTGCTGCACGAACCGGCCGGCGAGGGCGTGCGCGTGGACAGCGGCCTGCTGGCCGGCGCCCCGGTCGGCACCACCTACGACCCGATGCTCTCGAAGGTCATCGCTTGGGGGCCCGACCGCGACGCCGCGCTGGCCCGCCTCGACCGCGCGCTCGCCGACACCGTCGTCCTCGGCGTCGGCACCAACACCGGCTTCCTGCGCGCCCTGCTCGCCCGGCCCGACGTGCGCGCCGGCCGGCTGGACACCGGCCTGGTCGAGCGCGAGCTCGACACCCTGGTCACCGGCGCCGTGCCGGTCGAGGCCTACGCCGCCCTCGCACTGTCCCGGTGGGCCGCGCTGCAGCCGGCCGGGCCGGTCGTCGACCCGTGGGAGGTGCCCAGCGGCTGGCGCCCCGGCGGCCGGCGCGCTCCCCTGCGCTGGGACCTCGCCGGCCCCGACGGCGAGCGCCTGACCGTGACCCTCACCGACGGCACCCGGCTGCGGATCGGCGACGGTGCGGAGCACGAGGTGCGTGGCGAGCCCGTGCCCGGGGGCCTGCTGCTGACCGTCGACGGCCGCAGCACCCTCGCCCGCACCGCCGTCGCGGGCGCCACCACGTGGGTGCACGTCGACGGCGCCACCGCCGCGCTGACCGAGCTGCCCCCCGCCCGCCTGCACGCCGACGCCGCCACCGCCGATCGCACCGTGCGCAGCCCCATGCCCGGCATGGTCGTCGCGGTGCACGTCGCCGACGGCGCGACCGTGGAGGAGGGCACTCCCCTGCTCGCCGTGGAGGCGATGAAGATGGAGCACACCCTCACCGCGCCCGCCGCCGGCACGGTCGACGTCGCCGTGCGGGTCGGTGACCAGGTCGCCGTCGACCAGGAGCTCGCCGTGGTCCACGCGGGTGAGATCGCATGAGCACCCGGCTGCCCGGCCTGCCGGAGCGGGTGGAGATCTACGAGGTCGGCCCGCGCGACGGGCTGCAGAACGAGGCCGCCGTCGTCCCGGTCGAGGTGAAGGCCGAGTTCGTGCGCCGGCTGGTCGCCGCCGGGCTGCGCACGGTGGAGCTGACCAGCTTCGTGCCCAAGCGCTGGATCCCCCAGCTCGGCGACGCCGAGGAGCTGCTGGCGCTGCTCGGCGAGGACCAGCCGCCGCGGGCGCCGGTGCTGGTGCCCAACGAGAAGGGCCTGGAGCGGGCGATCGCCGCCGGGGCGCGCGAGGTGGCGGTCTTCGCCTCGGCCACCGAGTCCTTCGCGCGGCGCAACCTCAACCGCACCGTCGCCGAGTCGCTGGAGATGTTCGCGCCCGTCGTCGCGCAGGCCCGCGCGGCGGGGCTGCCGGTGCGCGGCTACGTCTCCATGTGCTTCGGCGACCCGTGGGAGGGCGAGGTGCCCCTCGACCGGGTCGCCGGCGTGGCGCTGCGGCTGGCCGAGCTGGGCTGCACCGAGGTCAGCCTCGGCGACACCATCGGGGTCGGCACGCCCGGCCAGGTCGCCGCGCTGGTCGAGCTGCTCACCGCCCGCGGCCTGGGCGCCGACCGGCTCGCCGTCCACTTCCACGACACCTACGGGCAGGCGCTGGCCAACACGCTGACCGCCCTGCAGCACGGGATCACCACGGTGGACGCCTCCGCCGGCGGCCTCGGCGGCTGCCCGTACGCCGGCAGCGCCACCGGCAACCTGGCCACCGAGGACCTCGTCTGGCAGCTCGCCGGCCTCGGCATCGACACCGGCGTCGACCTGATCGCGCTGGCCCGCACCAGCCTCTGGATGGCCGGCCGGCTCGGCCGCCCCAGCCCCTCACGCGCCCTCGGCGCGCTCGCGCCCTCAGTGCAGGAGACCTGATGCTCGACACCCGCCTGACCGACGAACAGCTGCAGCTGAAGAAGACCGTGGAGGAGTTCGCCCGCGAGGTCGTCGCGCCGGTCTCCTACCAGCACGACCGCGACAAGACCTTCCCGTACGAGGTCGTGCGCGGCATGGCCGACATGGGCCTGTTCGGGCTGCCCTTCCCCGAGGAGTACGGCGGCATGGGCGGGGACTACTTCGTCCTCTGCCTGGCGATCGAGGAACTGGCCCGGGTCGACCAGAGCGTCGCCATCACGCTGGAGGCCGGCTGCTCGCTGGGCGCGATGCCGGTCTACCGGTTCGGCACCGAGGCGCAGAAGCGGGAGTGGCTGCCGCAGCTGTGCAGCGGCCGGGCCCTGGGCGCCTTCGGGCTCACGGAGCCGGGCGGGGGCAGCGACGCCGGGGCCACCCGGACCACCGCCGTGCTCGAGGACGGGCAGTGGGTGATCAACGGCAGCAAGGCGTTCATCACCAACTCCGGCACCGACCTCACCCGGCTGGTCACCGTCACCGCGGTCACCGGCCGGCTGCCCGACGGGCGGAAGGAGATCAGCTCGATCCTCGTGCCGGTGCCCACCCCGGGCTTCACCGCCGAGCCGGCCTACGACAAGGTCGGCTGGCACGCCAGCGACACCCACCCGCTGACGTTCGAGGGCGTGCGGGTGCCGGAGGAGAACCTGCTCGGCGAGCGGGGCCGCGGCTACGCCAACTTCCTGCGCATCCTCGACGAGGGGCGCATCGCCATCGCGGCCCTCGCCGTCGGCGCCGCCCAGGGCTGTGTCGACGAGAGCGTCCGCTACGCCCGGGAGCGCGAGGCTTTCGGCCGGCCGATCGGGGCCAACCAGGCGATCGCTTTCAAGATCGCTCGCATGGAGGCGCGGGTGATGGCCGCTCGGGCGGCCTACTACGACGCCGCGGCCAAACTGCTGGCCGGCCTGCCGTTCAAGAAGGAGGCCGCGGTCGCCAAGCTCGTCGCCGGCGAGGCGGCGATGGACAACGCCCGCGACGCCACCCAGATCCACGGCGGCTACGGGTTCATGAACGAGTACCCGGTCGCCCGCCACTACCGCGACTCGAAGATCCTCGAGGTCGGCGAGGGCACCACCGAGGTGCAACTGATGCTCATCGCCCGCGAACTGGGGCTCTGACCGGGCGGCCCGGGGGCCCCGGACCGGACACCGCGCACCGGCCGGAATCGTTGCCGACCTCCACGATTCCGGCTTACGGTCGCCGGTGGCGACGCGGCCGCCCGACGGGGATACCGACGGCGTCGCCGCCCCCGTCCCGCCCGCCAGGAGGAGTCGCCGTGGACCTGTCCGGCAAGGTCGCCATCGTCACCGGGAGCGGGCGGGGCCTGGGCCTCGCCTACGCCACCGAGCTGGCCCGTTCCGGCGCGGCGGTGGTGGTCAACGACGTCGACGCCGCCGTCGCCGAGGCCGCCGTCACGAGCATCGCCGACGCCGGGGGCACCGCGGTCGCCGAGGTGGCGCCGGTGGGCACCAGCAAGGCCGCCCAGGCGCTGGTCGACCGGGCGGTGGGCGAGTTCGGCCGGCTCGACGTGCTGGTCAACAACGCGGGCATCCTGCGCGACGCGACGCTGTGGAAGATGACCGACGAGGACTTCGACGCGGTGATCACCACCCACC
>DATAAV010000008.1:0-6233 GCA_036259935.1 Geodermatophilus sp.
GTAGCCGACGATGGCGAACTCGTCGGGCACCCGGACCCCGTGCCGGACCATCTCCTGCAGCACGCCGAGGGCCATCAGGTCATTGGCGCAGATCGCCGCCGTGGGCCGGCGCGCCGCGGGGATGCCCACGATCCGCTCGGCGGCCTCCCGGCCGGCGGCCACCGTGAGCACCTCGGGGGAGAAGACGGTCAGCGCGTCGTCGGACCCGCACGCCTCGCGCACCGCCGCCTCGACGCCGGCGTGCCGCTCCTGGACCTGTGGGAGCCCCGACGCCCCGCCGATGAAGGCGATCCGCCGGTGCCCCCGCTCCAGCAGGTGCTCGGCGGCGAGCCGGCCGCCGAGCACGTCGTCGACCGCGACGGCGCACTGGTCCGGCGCCGGGGCGCGGCGGTCGAGCAGCACGATCGGCACCCCCCGCCGGCGCAGGGCCTGCAGATGGGGGGAGAGCTCGGCGGTCGGCGTGATGAGGACGCCCTGCACCCGCTGCTCGGCCAGGACGTCGAGGTACGCCGCCTCCCTCTCCGGCCGGTCATCGGAGTTGCAGAGGATCACGGCCAACCCCTCGGCGTTCGCCGCCTCCTCCACCCCGCGGGCCACGTCGGTGAAGAAAGGGTTGGCGATGTCCAGCACCACCAGCCCGATGGTCCGGCTGTGGCCGGCACGCAGATGGCGCGCGGACTCGTTGCGAACGAAGCCCAGCTCGGCGATGGCCGCCAGCACCCGCTGTCGGGTCGACTCACTGACGACGTCGGGGCGGTTGAGGACGTTGCTGACGGTGCCGACCGAGACGCCGGCGCGCACGGCAACGTCCCGGATGCTGGTCAGCTCTCCTCCTGGGGTGCGACGGCTCGGTGCGCTGGATGCTGCCGCGAGCACTGAAACGTGTCAACCCCGCCATCCCCGGTCGATGATGCGGGCCGAAGACCGGCGCGCGTGACGCTTGACACGCTTCCGACCGCCTCCCTATGGTGTGCGCCACAGCACGGATGAAACGTTTCACTGAACGAAGGCGGTCACCGTGGACAGTGCCCAGGCACCACCGGCGCCCGGTCCGGTCGTCCTCGCGCTCCAGGACGTCAGCAAATCCTTCGGCGCCGTTGCCGCGCTCCGCGGCGCGCGGCTGGAGCTGCGCGCAGGGGAGGCGCACGCCCTGGTCGGCGAGAACGGGGCCGGCAAGTCGACGCTGGTGAAGATCCTGGCCGGCGTGCATGCCCCCGACTCCGGTCAGGTCCTGCTCGACGGCGTCCCGGTGCACCTGGACAACCCCGCGACGGCCCGCGCGGCCGGCATCGCGGTCATCTACCAGGAGCCGACGCTGTTCCCGGACCTGTCGGTCGCGGAGAACATCTTCATGGGGCGCCAGCCCCTCGCCGGTGGCCGGCGGATCGACCGCAGGGAACTGGCCACCCGGTGCCGCGCGCTGTTCGAGCGGCTGGGCGTGCACATGGACCCCGACCGTCCGGCGCGCGGCCTGTCGATCGCCGACCAGCAGATGGTGGAGATCGCGAAGGCCCTCTCTTTCGACGCCCGCGTGCTGATCATGGACGAGCCGACCGCCGCCCTCTCCGGGGTGGAGGTCGAGCGGCTGTTCACCGTGGCCCGCTCCCTGCGCGACGCCGGTGCGGCGGTGCTGTTCATCTCCCACCGCTTCGACGAGATCTTCGACCTCTGCGACCGGATCACGGTCATGCGGGACGGGCAGTGGGTCTCCACCGACCTCGCCGCCGACCTCACCGTCGACCAGGTCGTGCGGCGCATGGTCGGCCGCGAGGTGGCGTCGCTCTTCCCCAAGCAGGACGTCGAGCCCGGCGAGGTCGTCCTCGAGGTCCGCGGCCTCGCCCGCCGCGGGGTCTTCACCGACATCTCCTTCGACGTCCGGGCCGGGGAGATCGTCGCCCTCGCCGGGCTGGTCGGCGCCGGCCGCAGCGAGGTCGTGCGCGCGATCTTCGGCGTCGACCCCTACGACGCGGGCTCCGTGCGGGTCGGCGGCCGCGCGCTGAAGCCCGGCTTCCCGGCCGCCGCCATGGCCGCCGGCATCGCGCTGGTCCCCGAGGACCGGCGCCAGCAGGGCCTGGTCATGGAGCTCTCGGTCGAGCGCAACGCCACCCTGACCCGCCGCTGGAAGCTGGCGAGGGCCGGGCTGCTGTCCTCCCGCGCCGAGCGCGCCACCGCGGCGGAGTGGGCGAAGCGGCTGCAGGTCAAGGCCGGCAAGCTCTCCGACCCGGTCTCGACGCTGTCGGGTGGCAACCAGCAGAAGGTCGTGCTGGCCAAGTGGCTGTCCACCGCCCCCCGGGTGCTGATCGTCGACGAGCCCACGCGCGGCATCGACGTCGGCACCAAGGCCGAGGTCCACCGGCTGATGTCGCAGCTCGCCGCGGACGGCCTGGCCGTCGTCATGGTCTCCAGCGAACTCCCGGAGGTGCTCGGCATGGCCGACCGCGTCCTCGTCATGCACGAGGGCCGCCTCGTCGACGACATCCCCCGTGCCCGCGCGAACGAGGACAGCGTCATGCTGGCCGCCACGGGCCAGGGCGAGCGGGTGGCCTCATGAGCGCCCCCGCCACCCAGCAGGCCACGCAGGTCCCCGCCGAGCTGGCCGCCCCCGAGCGCACCGGCCGCCGCGGCGCCGCCCTCGTCCAGCGCCTGGTCGTGGTCCGGGAACTCGGCATCCTCGCGGCGCTGCTGCTGCTCGTGGTCGCGACGGTGATCGCCAACCCGCGCTTCCTGTCCGGCCAGAACGTCCGCGACCTGCTGCTGTCAGCGTCGATCCTGACCGTGCTGGCCGTCGGCCAGACGATCGTGATCATCACCCGCAACGTCGACCTCTCCGTCGGCTCGGTGCTGGGCCTGTCCGCCTACGCGTCCGGCACGCTGCTGGTCACCGCGCCGGGAACCCCCGTCGTCCTGGTGATCCTCGCCGGCATGGCCGTCGGCTCGCTGTGCGGCCTGGTCAACGGGGCCATCGTGGCCACCGCCAAGGTGCCCTCCCTGGTGGTCACCCTCGGCACGCTCTACGCCTTCCGCGGCGTGGACTCGCTGTGGGCGAGCAGCGCCGACCGGCTGCAGATCAACGCGGCGGACATGCCGGCCGGCTTCAAGGCGCTGGGCGGTGCACGGATCCTCGGCGTCCCGGCCCTGTTCCTGATCGCCGTCGCCATCGTCCTGCTGGTCGGCTACTACCTGCGGTCCTACCGCAGCGGCCGCGAGCTCTACGGGATCGGCTCCGCCCCGGAGGCGGCCCGCCTCTCCGGCATCCCGGTCGGCCGACGGGTGCTCGTCGCCTTCGTCGTCAACGGCGCGCTGGCCGGGCTGGCCGGGGTGCTCTACGCGGCGCGATTCCAGACCCTGGACACCACCGCCGGCACCGGCCAGGAGCTGTTCGTGGTCGCCGCCGCGGTGGTCGGCGGCGTCGCGATCTTCGGCGGCAGCGGCTCGGTCTACGGCGCGGCGCTCGGCGCCCTGCTGCTGACCACCATCGGCACCGCGCTGCCGCAGCTGGGCCTCAACCCCTTCTGGCGGGACGCCGCCGTCGGCGCGCTGATCCTCGCCGCGATCGCCCTGGACCGGACGCTGACGCTGCGCCTGGCCGCCCGCCTGCGAGGGAGGAACCTCCGTGGCAGTTGACACCGCCCCCGCCCCGGCGCCGTCGTCCCGGGGTGCCGCCCCGGCCGGCCCGCGCGGGCTCAGCCGGCTGACCCTGCCCTCCGGCAGCGTCATCACCACCTTCCTGGTGGTGTTCTGGATCATCGCCGCGTTCACCGTGGAGGGCTTCGCCTCCACCCGCAACGCGTCGTTCCTGCTGCTCGACGTGGCGGTGATCGCGCTCATCGCGCTGCCGCTCACGCTGATCATCGTCACCGGTGAGATCGACCTCTCGGTGGCCAGCACGGTCGGCCTGTCCAGCGCGGTCATGGGCAAGCTGTGGTTCGCCGGGCTGCCGCTCGAGCTGATCATCCCGCTCGTGCTCGTGCTGGGCGCCGTCCTCGGGGCGCTCAACGGCGTGCTGGTGACCCGGCTGGGGCTGCCGTCGCTGGCGGTCACCATCGGCACGCTGGCGCTCTACCGCGGGCTGGCGTTCGTCGTCCTCGGCGACCAGGCGGTGGCCGACTTCCCTCGCTCCTGGACGACCTGGGCCATCAGCAGCATCGGCGGGACGGGCATCCCCGTGGTCGTCGTCCCGCTGCTGGTGCTGATCGCGATCACCGGCATCGTGCTGCACGCGACCCCGATCGGCCGCTCGCTGTACGCCATGGGCAACAGCGAGGACGCGGCCCGCTTCAGCGGTATCGACGTCGGCCGGACCAAGCTGTGGCTGTTCATCGCAGCCGGCGTGATCAGCGCCCTGGGCGGCGTCTACTGGACGCTGCGCTACGGCAGTGCCCGGGCGGACAACGCCACCGGCCTCGAGCTGCAGGTGGTCGCGGCCATCCTGCTCGGCGGGGTGTCGATCTTCGGTGGCAGCGGCGGCCTGCTCGGGGTCATCGCCGGCGCGCTGCTGCTCGCCTCGGTGCGCAACGCCCTGCAGCTGGTCAACGTGCCCTCCGACGTCCTCAACATCGTGACCGGCGTCCTGCTGATCACCGCCGTCGTGGCACCCCAGATCGCCGCGTGGGCACGGCGCCGCCTCCGCCCACGACCCGCCGTTCCCTGACCCACCGCTGCGTCCGCGCCCGGGCGCACCGCCACCCCAGACCCCGGCCCACCGAGGTGCCGGCCCATCCCAGAGAAAGGGAATCCATGAGCAGCTTCCTGACCAGCGGCCGGTGGCGCGGAGGCCTCACCGGCATCGCCGTCGCGGCCATGGTGCTGACCACCGCGGCCTGCGGCGGCACCACCCGCGGCGAGGACGAGGGCGGTAACGGCGGCGGCGGCCAGGCGGGCGCCACCGCCAACCCCGAGGCCGAGATCCCCGCGGGCCTGGCCATCGCCATGCTGCCCAAGCAGCTGAACAACCCCTACTTCGACGTGGCCGCCACGGGCGCCGAGCGCGCGGTCGGCGAGGTCGAGGGCGAGTTCAGCCAGGTCGGCCCGTCGGAGGCCAGCGCGTCCTCGCAGGTCAGCTACATCAACACGCTCACCCAGCAGGGCGCCGACGTCATCCTGACCTCGGCCAACGACCCCAACGCCATCTGCAGCGCGCTCGACCAGGCCCGCGCGGCCGGCAGCTCGGTGGTCACCTTCGACTCCGACACCAACCCGGAGTGCCGCGACCTCTTCGTCAACCAGGCGACCGCCGAGGGCATCGCGCAGACCCAGATCGACCTGATGGCCGAGCAGATCGGCGGCTCCGGCCAGGTCGCCATCCTGTCGGCGACGGCGAACGCCACGAACCAGAACACCTGGATCGACCTGATGGAGCAGTACGCCGCCGAGCAGTACCCGGACATGGAGATCGTCGCCACGGTCTACGGCGACGACGAGGACGAGAAGTCCTTCCAGGAGACCCAGGGTCTGCTGCAGACCTACCCGGAGCTCAAGGGCATCATCTCGCCGACCACCGTGGGCATCGCGGCCGCGGCCCGCTACCTGTCCGGCTCGGAGTACAAGGGCCAGGTCGCGCTGACCGGCCTGGGCACGCCGAACCAGATGCGGGAGTTCGTCCAGAACGGGACCGTCACCGCCTTCGCCCTGTGGAACCCGGAGGAGCTGGGCTACCTCGCCGCCTACGCCGGCGCCGCCCTGGCCGCCGGCCAGATCACCGGTGCGGAGGGCGAGACCTTCGAGGCCGGTGAGCTCGGCGAGTACACGATCGAGGCCGACGGCGTCGTCGTCCTCGGGGAGCCGACCGTGTTCAACGCCGACAACATCGACGACTTCGACTTCTGACGTCGATCTCCTGCCGCCGCCAGCCGCGACCGGCCGGCGGCGGCAGGCTCCAGCACCCGAGGAGGACCTCGTGCCGCGCGTCTGCTTCACCCTCCAGGTCCGGCCCGACCGGCTGGAGGAGTACCGGGAGCGGCACGCCGCCGTCTGGCCGGAGATGCTGCGCGCCCTGCGCGACGCCGGCTGGCGCGAGTACCAGCTCTTCCTGCGCGAGGACGGCCTGCTGGTCGGCATCGTGGAGACCGACGACCTCGCCGCCGCGCAGGCCGCCGTGGACGCCACCGAGGTGAGCGCCCGCTGGGAGGCCGAGATGGCTCCCTTCTTCGACCTGCCGGGAGGTCGGGACGGCCGCGACAAGCAGGAACTCGACCTCGTCTTCGACCTCGACGCCCAGCTCGCCGCGGTCGGGG
>DATAAV010000009.1:0-9058 GCA_036259935.1 Geodermatophilus sp.
GAGCGGCTGCTCGACGCCGCCTGGGAGCTGGTCGACGGTGAGGGTGCCGTGACGCTGACCCTGGGCGAGGTGGCCACCCGGGCCGGCGTGTCCCGCCAGGCGCTGTACCTGCACTTTCCCAACCGGGCGACGCTGCTGGCCGAGATGGCCCGCCGGATGGACCGGATCTCCGGCTTCCGCCGCCGGCTCGCGGCCACCCGCCGGCTCCCCGCGGCCGAGGGCTTCCGGGCCCTGGTCGAGGAGTGGCTGGCCTACGTCCCCCGCATCCTCCGCACGGCCCGGGCGCTCGAGGCGGCCACCGTCACCGGCAGCGACGGCGCCGAGGCCTACCTCGACCGGATGGCGGAGTGGCGGGCGGCCATCCGGATCGCCGTCGAGCGGCTGGCCGAGGAGGGTCGGCTGGCGCCGGGCTGGACCGTGGACGAGGCCGCCGACTGGGCCTGGGCGCAGCTGCACCCCAGCCTCTACCACCACCTGGTGCACGAGCGCGGATGGCCGCCCGAGGCGGTGGCCCGGCGGATCATCGGTGCGCTGGAACGCGATCTGCTGAATCCGGCGGGATGAGGAGGGCCGATGCGACCGTCCCGCGGCGGGGGCGCCGGGCGGGAGCCGTCGCCCTGGTCGTCGTCCTGGTGCTGGCCGTGCTGACCGGGTTGCTGTGGGGGCTGCAGCGGCGGCTGGTCTACCTGCCCGACGACGGCCCGGTGCCGGCGGCCGCCACGGTGCTGCCCGGCGCCCGGGACGTGACGCTGCGGACCTCCGACGGCCTGGCCCTGGGCGCCTGGTTCCTGCCCGGGCCCGCGCCGGAGGCACCCGCGGTGCTGGTGGCCAACGGCAACGGCGGCCACCGCGGCTACCGGGCGCCGCTGGCCGAGGCGCTGGCCGACCGCGGCCTGGCGGTGCTGCTGTTCGACTACCGCGGCTACGGCGGCAACCCCGGCAGCCCGAGCGAGGAGGGGCTGGCCCTCGACGTGCGGGCCGCGCGGGCGTACCTGGTGGAGCAGGCCGGGGTGCCACCCGGGCGGCTGGTCTACGTCGGCGAGAGCCTGGGTGCGGCGGTCGTGACCGAGCTGGCGGTGGAGCATCCGCCGGCGGGGCTGCTGCTGCGCTCGCCGTTCGTCGACCTGGCCACGGTGGGCAGCGTCCACTACCCGTTCCTGCCGGTGCGGGCGCTGCTGCGCGACCGCTATCCCGTGGCCGAGGCGCTCGCGCAGGTCCGGGCGCCGACGACGGTGGTGTACGGCAGCCGTGACTCGATCGTGCCGCCGGAGCAGAGCCGCGCGGTGGCCGCCGCGGCGACGGACCTGGTCCGGCTGGTGGAGGTGCCCGGCGCCGACCACAACGACCGCGCGCTCCTGGACGGCGCGGAGCTCGTGGCCGCGGTCGTCGAGCTGGCCGGGCGGGCCCGCTGACCCGTCAGGTGCGGGCGTCGAGGTACTGCTGCGCCAGCCGCTTGGGGGCGCGGGCCACCCAGGCCTCGGCGACCAGCTCCTCGAGCTCGGGGAGGTCGATCCGGTCGAGGCGGACCAGGACCACCGGGTAGCCGTCGAAGTGCGGGGTCGTGAAGTACACGTCGGGTGCCTCGGCGATCAGGGCTTCTTTCACGCCCTCGTCGGGGACGTAGGCGCCGAGGATCGGCCCGTCGGGCGCCTGGTCAGCGAGGGCCTCGAGGTCCGCTCGGCGCAGCGGCCGCTCCCACACGAACGACCGGTCCCGCACCCGCCAGTCGAGGTCGCCGCGGGAGGTGCGCTCGGCGACCTCCGGCAGCGCGGTGGCGATCCGGCGGACGTCCGCCCAGGCGGCCATGGGCGGGAGGGTAGCCGGGTCGGCCCGCGGCCATGACGCCCGCGAGCGCCGCGAAACGCCCTCAGCGGACGGCGCGGTAGAAGGTGAACCGGCCCACCCGGCGGCGGACGTCAGTGCCGGTCTCCGCGACGCCGTCGAAGCCGGCCCGGCGCAGCAGGTCGGGAATGCTCTCGTCGAAGTTGTCGCGCAGGATCGCGTTCCCGCGGGCCCGGTGGGCGATCCACCCGTCTCCGGGGTGGACGTGCCCGCCGAGGTCGACGAGGTGCAGCTCACCGCCGGCGCGCAGCACACGGTGGACCTCTCGCATCGCCTGCTCCCTCTCGCCGGCCGGCAGGTGGTGGAGCATGAACGCCGAGAGCACCACGTCGATGCTTCCGTCGGGATAGGGCAGGTCGTCGGCGAAGCCGTGGTCGAGGCGGACGGTCAGGCCGCGGCGGCGGGCCTTGCGCCCGGCGCGGGCCACCGCGCTCCGGTCGGGGTCGAGGCCGATCGCCGTCACGCCCGCGGTGCCGGCCGCCTCCAGGAGCAGGTTGCCGGTGCCGCAGCCGATCTCCAGGACCTGCTGCCCCGGTCGCAGGCCGGCCTGGGCGAGCAGCCGCCGGTGGATCGCCCGCGCCCCGAGCAGTCGGGTGATCGGGTCGTAGAGCGGGAGCAGCCACTTCCGACCCATCGGCGGCAGATAGGCCCGGCCGCTCTCGTCCACCGCGGTGCCGGTCTGTCGGTTCATGTGTCCTCCCCCTTCGCTCGGTTCCGCTCGCGACGATCGGGATCGGACGATCCGTCGCTGTGCACCGCTACCGTCAGGCGCGGGGCAGACGGTGGACAAGGGTGAACTCTCGGAAGTGATGGGACGATCTTCGGATCCGCGGCGGCCGAGGGGCCGGCTGCTGCCGGGGCGGTGGGTGGACGGCGCGCCGGTCTACACCTACGCGCGCGAGGCCGGCCTGCCTCCGGTCGCCGTGAGTCGTCTCGAAGGGCGCGGGGATCACCCCGGCTGGCCCCAGGAGGCCCATGCCCACGACTTCCTCGTGCTCGTCTTCTTCGACCGGGGGAGCGGCCGGCTGCGGCTGGACGGCCGTGACTGGCCGGTGACGGCCGGCGACGTCTTCGTCGTCGCGCCCGGCGAGGTGGTGCGGCCGGAGTGGTCCGACCAGCCGGCCGACGTCGCGGCCTGGACGGCGTCCTTCCCGCCGGACGCCGTCGAGCGCCGCAATCCGGGCACGCTGGGGTCCTGGCGGGCGCATCCGCTGCTCTTCCCCTTCGTCGGGCACCGGGCCGGGGGTGCTCAGCGGCTGCACGTGCCGGAGGCCGACCGGCTCGGATGGTCGCGGCGCTTCGCGGACCTGGACCGGGAGCTGCGGGAGCGCCGGGAGGGCTACGGCGAGGCGGCGCTGGCCCACCTCACGCTGCTGCTGGTGGAGCTGGCCCGCCTGGCGGTCGACGTGCCGGGTCACCTCCGTCTGCAGGACGAGCCGTTGCTGGCCGCCGTCTTCGACGTCATCGAGCAGCGATACGCCGAACCCCTGTCGTTGCGCACGGTGGCCGAGGCCGTGGGGCTCTCCCCGGGCCACCTGACGACCGTGGTCGGGCGCCGCACCGGCCGGACGGTGCAGCAGTGGATCACCGAGCGGCGGCTGGCGGAGGCCCGTCGCCTGCTGGCGGAGACCGATCTGACCGTGCAGGCGGTGGCGCGCAGGGTGGGCTACGGCGACGCGGGCTACCTGATCCGGCGGTTCCGGGCCGCGCACGGTGTTCCGCCGCAGCAGTGGCGCCGCGCCGGCCGCGCGGCGCGCTGATCGGCGTCGCTGCTCGGATCCGGCGCCGCACCGCCCTTGGTCGGCGGCGGTCGGCCTGGACCCCCCGGCGGGTGTTTCCGCGAACGCTCGTGCTCTGCCCACCGTGAGGGGCAGAGCAGGAGTTCCGGCAGATGCAGTGGTCAGGTGACATCTGACCGGGTGGATGTGCGCGACCGTCGTCCACAGATCGTGAGATCCGGGCCTGAAGGACCTTCGAGCTCGTCGTCCTCATCGCTGTGACAGCCTCGGACGCCGCGCCGTGCGCTCTTCCCGACAGCGAACGAACTGGGCACTACGCCGAGGCGGCGGGATGGCATGGAGAGCCGTGCCGTACACCTACAGGTCCGGTCTCGGAAGAGCCGACGGCGGCCAGCGCTGTGAACCTCATCACAGGCGCCGGGCGCTTGCTGCGGCTAGCGCGGGGCATGGCAGAGGCGGCCTTCAGGTCGAACCACGGCTGATGCCGGCTGCGCCGGCGTCGGCCCGGTCCTCGGCAGGAAGCAGGGTCCACTACCGAGCGTGAGCGGCTTGCTCAGCGCCGCCCGCTACTGAGGAAGGCAGTTCCCGTTCATGACCGAGTCGAAGTCCGCCACGCGCAGCGAGACCGTCGAGGTTCCCGTCGGCGTCACCGTCGAGGAGGGCGACCGTGAGCTGAAGGATCGCACCGGCCCGGTCGGCCCCCGGGAGAGGCCGGCGACCAGGGCTCCCAGGGTCCGGCCGACCCCTCCCCGTGAGCGCGGCGAGCAGGGCGGAAAGGGCCCGACCGGCCCGGTCGGCGCTCCTGGTGAGCCCGGCGAGCAGGGCGCGAAGGGTCCGGCCGGCCCCCCTGGTGAGCGCGGCGAGCAGGGCGAGAGGGGCCCGGCCGGCCCTCCCGGTGAGCAAGGCGAGCAGGGGCCGATCGGTCCCCGGGGTGAGCAGGGCCCCGAGGGTGAGAAGGGCCCGCAGGGTGAGCAGGGCCCGACCGGGCCGCGCGGCGAGGCCGGCCCGCAGGGTCCGGCCGGTGAGCAGGGCCCGCAGGGGGAGCATGGTCTACCGGGTGCCCAGGGGCAGCGCGGTGTGATCGGCGAGACCGGAGAGAAGGGTCCGCGCGGGCTCCAGGGTGAGCAGGGCGCACCAGGTGTTCCCGGCCCCCAGGGTGAGCAGGGCCCGGCCGGGCCGGCCGGGCCGCCCGGACTGCCCGGCGTGCAGGGTCCGCAGGGCTCGTCCGGTCCGGCCTGGCTCTACCAGCCCAGCCCCGCCGAGCTCGCATCGAAGGTCAAGCAGGCGGCGCTGAACATCACCCCGCGCACCGTGTTCGACCCGCGGGTGGGCGCTCGCTACCTCGTGACCCTGACCTCGCGGCTGGTGAAGCTGCAAGGGGGGCTGTTCCTGCGTGCCATCGTCGACACCGACGCTACGGCGAATGCCCAGCCTTCGGCTGACCGGTCGAACGTTCGCCTCATCGTGTAGACCAGCGCAGCATCACCCGAGGGCGCCTCGTATGGCTGCGGCCACATGAGGCGCCCTCGTACTGCTCCACCACAGGCACCGCTGGCACGGCCGGAGTCAAGGTGCCCCTGAAGCCGCCTTGTGTCCGTGAGCAGCCCACTGAGGGACACATGCCTTGCATCGATTCGGCCCGTTGACCTGGGCGGCTCGTGAGATGGTGAGTGCGCCATGCTGACGCCGGAATCTCGCGACTGGCTCCAGTCCGTGTACGACGACCTGTCGCAGCAGGACCCATACCCGGAGACCGCCAGCGTCGATGACCAAGAAGCCTGGATGCGGCGCGAAGAGGCGGAGTCCGCACTTGCTGGCCTAATCAGCGCTGGACTCGCACTCGGCCGCGTGGACAAGCAGGCCCTGAACGAAACCCGTGCCCTCGTGGAGAAGGGTGGGACTCGCGCCGACGAGGCCAGGGTGGCGGCGGCCCTCCGTCTTCTGGCTCAAGCGACCTAGCCGAACCGCAAGTCGTCCAGGGTGTCTCGGAAGCTCCCCTGCGTCCCAGAGCGGCCCACTGTGGGACATCAGCCCTGCGGGTCGTGCGCCAGGCTTCGGGTGGTACCGGAGGCGCTTGCTGAGGGGGAGCCCTAGGGAGCCCAGACCTGGTCGCCAGGCTGGAAGCCGCGCGGCAGGGCGGCGATGTGCGCGCTGACTCCTCGGGCAGTCAACTCGTGCACGAAGATGTCGATCATCGCTTCACCTATCTTCCGCGTCAGGTCTCCGTTGGTGTCGACGAAGAGCACCACGCCGGCATCGGTGACGTAGACGTCCGAGACCCACGAGGGCGTGTAGTAGCCCACGTTCATCTCGCTCTCGTCGATCTCACGGCCGTGCTCGTTGAGCATGAAGATCCGCTGCCCGGCCGAGTACACCGCCGCAGCGGTGCGCTCCACGTCATCGCCGGTGATCAGAAACGCGGGCGAACTGGACCAACCGGTGACCTCGCCGTCCTCGAAGAACGGTTCTCCTTGGGCGAGCACGTTGTCGGCGACGGTGACCTGGGGCACGTGATTCTCCGGTGGGTCGTCGTGGAACACGAAACCTTGCAGGAGTACGACGAGGGCTGACGCACTCGCCACAGCTGCGGCTACCGCGAAGATGGCCCACCACCGCGAGGCGCTTGGGTACCAGGCCATGGCCGCAGTGTGTCTACTGGTAGTAGCGCGTGGCCAGCTTCGCCCGGCGACCGTCACCCCAATGCTGGACAACCACCGTCCCGCCGCGCGGGGTGTCCCTAAAGCCGCCTTCAGAGAGTCCATGGCCCTGGCCCGGGCCACCTCGAACGAGGAAAATCCTGTCGGGGCCGGCAGAGCTCGTTTGTGTGTGGTGCGCTCGAGCCCGTTTCAGAGACTGACGCCAGGGGCCTTCCCGGCACCTCGAACTGTTGTTCCGAACACGCTTCACAGCATCGTTGATCGGTCGGCCCCGCCGGTCCCGTCCCATCGGGTCGAGGACGAGGAGGCCGCAGGTGGATGTGCTGATCGAGCGCTGCGCCGGGATCGACATCGGCAAGACTGAGGTGGTGGCCTGCGTGCGCACCCCCGCCCCTGGTGGGCGCGGGCGGCGCAAGCAGACCCGTACGTTCTCCTCCTTCACCGCTGCGTTGGAGGAGATGGCCGACTGGTTCGGCGACGAGGGCGTCACCGATGTCGCGATGGAGGCGACCGGGCCGTACTGGAAGCCGGTCTGGTACGTCCTCGAGGAGCGGGCGTTCCAGTTGCGGCTGGTCAACGCCCACCACGTGAAGATCCTGCCGGGCCGCAAGAGCGACGTGCTCGACGCCGAGTGGCTGGCCGAGCTGCTCGAGCACGGGCTGCTGCGGGCCAGTTTCGTGCCGCCGCCGGCGATCCGGGAGCTGCGGGATCTGACCCGCTACCGCAAGCGGCTCATCCAGGGCCACACCGCCGAACAGCAGCGCATTCAGAAGACCCTGGAAGACGCCGGGATCAAGCTGGACTCGGTCGCCTCCGACGTCCTGGGCGTCTCCGGGCGGGCGATGCTCGAGGCCCTCATCGCCGGCGAACGCGACCCGGTCGTGCTGGCCGAGTTGGCCCGCGGCACGCTGCGCAAGAAGATCCCGGCGCTGCGCCAAGCGCTGCGCGGTCGCTTCCGCGACCACCACGCCCTGCTGATCGGGCTCTGCCTGCAGCACATCGACCATCTCGAGGCGGCGATCGCCCGGCTCGACGCCAGCATCGATGCCCTGATCGCCGAGCACACCAGCGAGGCCGGACTCCCTTTCGCCCGGGCCCGTGACCGGCTCACCACGATCACCGGAGTGGGCAAGCGCGCCGCTGAATGCATCCTCGCCGAGATCGGCGCCGACATGAGCCGGTTCCCCGACGCCGGGCACCTGGCCTCCTGGGCCGGCATGGCGCCCGGGATCAACAAGACCGGCGGCAAGCCCGGCTCGGGCAAGACCACCGACGGCGACAAGTGGCTCATCGACATCCTGGTCCAGTGCGCCTGGGGCGCCGCCCGCACCCGCGACACCTACCTGGCCGCCCGGTTCTGGCGGCTGGCCCGCCGGATCGGCAAGAAGAAGGCGGCGGTCGCCGTCGGCCACTCCCTCCTCGTCATCTGCTGGCACCTGCTGACCGACGACTGCGACTACACCGACCTCGGCGGGGACTACTTCCTCCGCCGAGCCACCCCCGAGAAGCACCGGGACCGCCTCATCGACCAGCTCCACGCCCTCGGCTACCGCGTCACTCTCGAACGAGTGGCATAGCCCCATCGCCGGGTGCGGTCATTTTCTTCACAGACACCCCTGCCTAGCCGACGTTGTCGGGCCGAGGTGCCGTCATGTGTTCCATAGCGGCCTATTCAGGGACAGGTGGAGGAACCTCGGGTTGGTGCTCGCGCCAGGATCAGGATCAGCGTCCAGCGGCCGGATCAGTGCAGGCTGTTGAGGCTGCTGTCCGCAGCGGGGATGCTGCCCGTGAGTGTTAAGACCTGCGCATCGTCGAAGGAACGGTCCATGCGTGCCGACCGAACGACACTTGCCACGGCGAAAGGCGACGGCCATGACAGCAGCGGACGATGCCCGTGAACGCTGGCTCGACGGCGGCAGTCCCGGCTATCAGGTCTTGCCCGAGCCAGTTGCGCTTGAGAAAACGATTGCCGTCCACCCGGCCGAGCCAGCAGCGCCCCCGTCCGATTGGAGCGCTGGGCCCGATGTCTTCGGTGACGGCGGGGGCGACGGGGGCGACTGACGCTCACGGGTCCCTCAGTCGGTGTGGCAGGCCGCCGCAGAAGACAGCCCTGAAGCCGCCTTCAGGGCGACTCAAAGACGACGCCGTGACGGAGCTCGGCATCGGTGTCCACACTCCTGGCCGCTTCCTGCAACCCGCCTTGGTCCGGCTGCCGCCGGTCGGGGGAAGGGGCGGCCGAAGGCCGAGCCCGTAGGGACGCGTAGCGCCCTGCCGGCGACCAAGGCAGCCGGCACGCTGATCGGGGTGTGAGGCGGCGCCTGAGCCGCGGATCTTGGTCTGCAGCCAGTCCGCAGGACATCCAACCGAAGTCGAAGCTCCTCCACATCGGCAAACGCCAGAGAACCAGGTCAGGGACGGTATCCAGCGAGAGCCGCAAGCAGTCATGCAGCCGGAGGAAGTTCTGGATCAACGAGCCGGGGCGGGTGTTCGTCGCCCGCCGCGGCCGCAGCGAGCTGACCACGACGATCCTGGCCGCGGCTGAGGTGGCCGACCTGGTGGAGCGGATGCTGCGCGCCTCGGGCCGGCGGATCGACATGTCGACCCCGTTCGTCGACGCGATGATGCCCGACGGGTCCCGGCTGCACGAGGTCATCCCCATGCCAACCCGGTCGGCAGGCACATGACGTCCGGTCGGGCGTACCCGCGTATGCGACCGCATGTGCCAGTGGCATCGCAGGCGCCCCCGCCTCGCCGCGGTCGCCAGCTTCCCCCGGGGGCAACCACCGAGCGGCCGGAGGTGAGACGGAGTGGACCACCAGC
>DATAAV010000010.1:0-45082 GCA_036259935.1 Geodermatophilus sp.
CGCCGAGGCGCTCAACTGGGAGGTGCCGGCGTCTGCGCGGGGTCGCCGTCCCAGTCCTTGCCGGCGGCGTCGGCGTTCTCCGATGCGCTGTCGGTCTGCTGGGCGACGGCCTCCACCATCTCCTCGTCGGACAGGCCCTCCCCGGCGGCCTCGGTGCGGCCGGTCGGCTCGCTCATCGCAGCTCTCCTTCGACTGGCGGATGGGTCCCTACGGCCCTCCCCGGCTCCCGGCGGCGGCAAACCCGCAGGGCGTCACCGGCCCGGCGGGCTCAACTCGAACCACACCCGCTTGCCGCCGCGGTGCTCCTCGGCGGCCCAGCGGTCGGCGAGTGCCGCGACCAGCCGCATGCCGCGCCCGCGCGGCCGCGTCGGGTCCAGCTCGCGGACCACCGGCCGGATCGCCGATCCGTCGACGACGGCGATGCGCAGCCACCCGTCCGAGAGCGTGAACTCCAGGGTGAACGACGCCTCGCCCCCGACGTGGTCGACGACGTTGGTGACGAGCTCGGTCACCAGGAGCGCCGCGTCCTCGGCGTCGTGCGGCGCCTGCCACGCGCGCAGCAGCTCCGTTCCCAGGCGCCGGGCGACGGGCACGCTGGACGGGGAGGGAGGCAGGTCGAAGGCCGCGGTGAGAGTGGACATCGCGGGCGGTCCCTTTCCACCGAGGGGCGGGACGGCGACCGACCATGAACCCTGGCGCGACCCCCGACGGCGGACCTCGTGTCGCGCCATCCCGTGAGGTCGACTATCCCCGCGACAGCGCCGTTCCGCAACCCCCATTGCATGCAATGCAAGTTGCATGCTACGCCTCTTGCGTCGCAACCCCTATTACGTGGGGTAGGGTCCGAGCCGTCCGGGTCGTGCCGACGGCGCCGGAGAAGGGAGCGCGGTCGTGAGAGGCGATGCGGGGCCGGGCGGGGGCGTCCCCGGTCCCACCGGCGACGGCCGCTCCTCCGGGCAGCCCGCCGCCGAGAGCGCCGAGGCCGCCGTCCAGGCGCTCGAGGACCTCGTGGCCGCGCTGGACCGCTGCCTCGCGGAACTTCACCACGCCCGCGACCGCGCCGAGCGGCTGCTCCACCACCGCCGGGAGGGGCGGAGCTGGCTGGACATCGTCACCACCGAAGCCCGACCTCTCGTCGTGGAGAGCATCAGCAGCGTGATGGCCGCACTCGCCAGCGCCGGCGGCGCCTGGCGCCGCGAGGAGGCCCGCGCCCTCCAGGCCGAGAACGTGAGCATCAACCGCATCGCGGCACTCTTCGGCGTCACCCGGCAGCGCATCTCGGCGCTGCTGCGGGACCGCGACGAGCCCGGCCACCCCTCGGCGACCGGAACCGACTGAGCGAGCCGCAGAGCTCGCTGCCATCCTCCCGGGGCTGTCGTCAGGCGATCCCTCCCGGCCTGACTCCGCGCCCCGGTCCGCTCCTCGCTCGTTCCTCGCTGCGATGCTCCCGGGGCTGTCGTCAGGCGACGATCTGGTCGATGGCCTTGTAGACCCGCTGCTCGGAGATCGGCCGGGGAGTGCCGAGCGTCTGGGCGAACAGGCCCACCCGGAGCTCCTCGATCATCCAGCGCACGCGGGTGACCGGGTCGTCCGGCGTTCCGGTGGCGGGCACCTGCCGGCGCAGCTGCTCGTACTCGGCGGTGACCGCCGCCACCTGCGCCATCCACAGCTCGTCGCGGACGGCGTTGGCCGGGAGCTTCTCCAGCCGGAGCGCCATCGCCTTGAGGTAGCGCACCAGGTCAGGCAGCCGACGGCGGCCGGCGGCGGCGACGAACCCCTTGTGCAGCAGCCCGCCCATCTGCCGGCGCAGGTCGGCGGTCGCCGCCTCGGGCACCCGCCGGCCCGGTGCCGCGCCGATGGCCACGGCGACCTCGCGGGCCTGGATGAGCACCGCCTCCACCCGGCGCACCGTGTCGGTGGCGAGCGGCAGCAGCTGGCTGCGGGCGGTCTCGACGAGCGCGGCGAACGCCGCCTCGTCCCGCGGCGGGCCGCCCGCGGCCGCGATCAGCTCGTCGGCGGCGGCGTCGACGCAGTCGTCGACCAGGGCGGGGATCTCCCCGTCGGGGTTGAACTGCAGCGCCAGCCGGGTGCGCGGGGACAGGCCCTTGACGATCGGCCGGGCCGGCGAACCGGCGACCAGCACGAGCAGCCGGCGGGCACCCCGCCAGGTCAGCCGGGTCGCCTCCGCCTCGGTGGCCACCACCCGCACGCCCACCGTGTCGCCCTCGTCGACCAGCGCGGGATGGGCGGTGACCACGTGTCCGCCGCGGGAGACCTCCACGGTGCGCGGCAGGGTGCCGAACTCCCACGAGATCAGCCCGGTGCGCTCGACGTCGGCGGCCGCGGCGGCCAGGCCGGCCCGGGCCTGGGGAGCCACCTGCTTCCGCAGGGCGTGCAGGTCCTTGCCCGTGGCGAGCGGCCGCTGCCGGTCGTCGAGCACGCGGAAGGTCGCCCGCAGGTGGTCGGGCACCTGCTCGGGCTGCCAGGCGTCGGGCGGGACGACGATCGCCGCCGAGCGGCGCAGCTCGCGCTCCAGCGCGGGCAGCAGCGGCTCCCCGGGGTCGATGTGCGGCAGCACCTCGCGGACCCGGTCGGGGATGGGAACCAGCGCGCGGCGGAACTGCTTGGGCAGCGTGCGCAGCAGGGCCGTGACCAGTTCCTCGCGCAGCCCCGGCACGGTGAACGCCAGCGACTCCCCTGCCGTCCGCTCGGCGACGGTGTCCAGCACTGCCAGCGGGACGTCGACGGTGACGCCGTCCTGCGGGGTGCCCGGCGCGAACGCGTAGGACAGCGGCAGGGTGAGCCCCTGCGCCAGCGGCACCGCGTCGGGGTAGTCCTCGGCGCGCACCTGCCCGGCGGCCGCGGCGTTGGTGAGCATCTCCGGGGGAAAGGTGAGCAGGTCGGGGGTCTCCCGGCGGGCGGTCTTCCACCAGCGGTCGAAGTGCCGGGTGGAGACGACGTCCGCAGGGATGCGCGCGTCGTAGAGCTCGAAGAGCGTCTCGTCGTCCACCCCGATGTCCCGGCGGCGCGCCCGCTCCTCCAGCTCGGCGACCCGCTGCATCGCCTTCTGGTTGTCGTGCCAGAACCGGTGGTGCGTCGTCCACTCGCCCAGCACGAGAGCGTGCCGGATGAACAGCTCCCGGGAGACGACCGGGTCGATCGAGCCGTACTGCACGCGCCGGCCGACGACCAGCGGGATGCCGTAGAGGGTGACCCGCTCGGTGGCGACGACCGACCCGCGCTTGGCGTCCCAGCGCGGCTCGGAGTACTGGCGCTTGACCAGGTGGGCGGCCAGCCGCTCGACGTCCTCCGGGTCGATCCGGGCGACGGTGCGGGCGAACAACCGGCTGGTCTCCACCAGCTCCGCGGCGACCACCCACCGCGGCGGCTTCTTCGCCAGCGGGGTGCCGGGGGCGATGACGAACCGCGCGTTGCGGGCGCCGAGGTACTCCCGGCCGCCGCGCCGGCGGTCGCCGTCCTTCTTTCTGGTGTCCTCGACCTGCACGCCGACGTGCGAGAGCAGCCCGGCCAGCAGCGCGGTGTGGATGCTCCGCTCGTCGGGCTCGGCGGCGAGGTCGCCGACCCGCATGCCCAGGCGGCGGGCGGTGCTGCGCAGCTGGCCGTAGAGGTCCTGCCACTCGCGGATGCGCAGGTAGTGGAGGAACTCCCGCTTCACGGTGCGGCGGAACTGGTTGCCGGAGAGCGCCTCCTGCTGCTCCTCGAGGTAGCGCCAGAGGTTGAGCAGGGCCAGGAAGTCGGAGCGCTCGTCGGCGAACCGGGCGTGTGCGGCGTCGGCGGCCTGCTGGTGCTCGGCGGGGCGCTCGCGCGGGTCCTGGATGGTCAGCCCGGCGGCGATGACCAGGACCTCTTCCAGCACCCCGCGCCGGTCGGCCTCGACCACCATGCGCGCCATCCGCGGGTCCAGCGGCAGCGCGGCCAGGGCCCGCCCGGTGGGGGTCAACCCGCCGTCGGCGTCCAGGGCGCCGAGCTCCTCCAGCAGCGCGAGGCCGTCGGCGACCGCCCGGCGGTCCGGCGGGTCGATGAACGGGAAGTCGGCGACGTCCCCGAGCCCGAGCGCGGCCATCTGCAGCAGCACCGAGGCGAGGCTGGTGCGCAGGATCTCCGGGTCGGTGTACTCCGGCCGGGAGAGGAAGTCCTCCTCGGTGTAGAGCCGGATCGCGATGCCGTCGGCGGTGCGGCCGCAGCGGCCGGCCCGCTGCCGGGCCGAGGCCTGACTGATCGGCTCGATCGGCAGCCGCTGCACCTTGGTCCGCGCGCTGTACCGGGAGATCCGCGCGACGCCCGTGTCGACGACGTAGCGGATACCGGGCACGGTCAGCGAGGTCTCCGCGACGTTGGTGGCCAGGACGATCCGCCGGCCGGTGTGCGGCGCGAAGACCCGGTGCTGCTCGGCGGCCGACAGGCGCGAGTAGAGCGGCAGGACCTCGGCTGAGGGGAAGCGCTCGGTGAGCGCGTCCGCGGCGTCGCGGATCTCCCGCTCCCCGGCCAGGAAGACCAGCACGTCGCCGGGGCTCTCGGCGACGAGCTCGTCGACGGCGTCGGCGATCGCGGTGACCTGATCGCGGTCAGGGTCGGCGTCCGGATCGTGGGGGTCGACGACCGGGCGGTAGCGGACCTCGACCGGATAGGTGCGCCCGCTGACCTCGACGACGGGGACCTCGGCGCCGTCCACGCTGAAGTGCTTGGCGATCCGGTCGACGTCGATGGTGGCCGAGGTGATGACCAGCTTGAGGTCGGGCCGCTTCGGCAGCAGCTGGGCCAGGTAGCCCAGCAGGAAGTCGATGTTGAGGCTGCGCTCGTGCGCCTCGTCGAGGATCAGCGTGTCGTACTGGCGCAGCATCCGGTCGCGCGCGATCTCGGCGAGCAGCACGCCGTCGGTCATGACCTTGACGAGCGTGGAGTCGCCGACCTGGTCGGTGAACCGGACCTTCCAGCCGACGACGTCGCCCAGCGGCCGGTCCAGCTCCTCGGCGATCCGCTCGGCCACCGTGCGGGCGGCGATCCGGCGCGGCTGGGTGTGGCCGATCCGGCCGCGAACCCCGCGCCCCAACTCCAGGGCGATCTTGGGCAGCTGCGTCGTCTTGCCCGATCCGGTCTCGCCGGCGACGACGACGACCTGGTGCTGCCGCAACGCCGCGGCGATGTCGTCCCGGCGGGCGCTGACCGGCAGGGCCGCCGGATAGGTGACCGCGGGCACCGCCGCGCGCCGACGGGCGATCCGCTCCTCGGCGGCGAGGACGTCGGCGGCGAGGCGGTCCCGCTGCTGGGCACGGGCCCGGGGGTCGCGACGGAGGCCGTCGAGCCGGCGGCGCAGCCGGTGCTCGTCCTCCAAGGTGAGCTCCGACAGGCGCGCGCGCAGGTCGTTGAACGGCGCGGTCACGGGCCGGACTCCTCCTTCTGCGCGCGGGTACGGGCACCGGAACGGTGGGAACGGAGCCGGGGCGGGGACAGCCCGGCCGCCCCGGGCACCGGTACCCAGGATCCCACCGGGCCACCCCGGGAGCCGGTCGGGTGGGCGAGCTCACTTCGGTGCATCACGCAACTTGTTGCTTGCCCACCACAACCGGTTGTATGTTGCATCCGTTCCCGCACCCCCGTTTCCGGAGGCCGTCCGCCCGTGTCCCCGCCGCAGCCCGACCCGTCCCGGCTCGAGACGCTGGGCGTCCTCGGCGAGCAACTGCCCCGCTTCATGCGGCTGGTGCACGCGCTGAAGGCGGCTTCAGCGGCCGACGGCCGGGACCGCGCCGCCCTCGTGCTGCTCTACCCCCTGGTCCGGTTCGGACCGCTGCGGCAGGGCGCAGTCGCCGAGCTCGTGCACGCCGATCCGTCCACCGTGAGCCGGCACGTCACCACGCTGGTCGAGCAGGGCCTGGTGCGGCGGGTGGCCGACGAGTCCGACGGTCGCGCCAGCCGGCTGGTCGTGACCGACGCCGGCCGGGCGGCCCTGGACCAGCTCCGTGCCGAGCGCGAGGGGCACCTGGCGCATGTGACCGCCGCGTGGGACACCGCCGACCTCGCGCGCCTCACCGGGCTCCTCGGGCGGCTGCTCGACGACTTCGCCGCGTTCCTGCCCACCGAGGCCGGCACGCCGGTCGCCGTCCCCACTCCCGGAGAGAACCGATGAGCCAGAGCACGAGCACCACCGCGGCGGGACGGAGGGAAGCCCGCGCGGCGGCCGCCGCTCCCGGCGCCGACGGCGGGTTCACCCACCGGCAGATCGTCACGATCCTGGCCGGGCTGATGGTGGCCATGTTCCTGGCCGCCCTCGACCAGACCGTCGTGGCCACCGCCATCCGCACCATCGCCGACGACCTGCAGGGCTACGACCTGCAGGCGTGGGCGACGACGGCCTTCCTGATCACGTCGACGATCGCCACGCCGCTGTACGGCAAGCTCTCCGACATCTACGGACGGCGGCCGTTCTACCTGTTCGCGATCGCGGTCTTCGTCCTCGGCTCGGCGCTGTGCGGCATCGCGGACACGATGTACCAACTGGCCGTCTACCGCGCGATCCAGGGCATCGGCGCCGGTGGCCTGATGTCGCTGGCGCTGGCGATCATCGGCGACCTGGTGCCCCCTCGGGAGCGCTCGCGCTACCAGGGCTACTTCATGGCCGTCTTCGGTACCTCCAGCGTGCTCGGCCCGGTCGTCGGCGGGTTCTTCGCCGGCCAGGCCTCGCTGCTCGGGCTGGACGGCTGGCGGTGGATCTTCTGGATCAACGTGCCGCTCGGCGCGCTGGCCTTCCTCGCCGTCCACCGGGTGCTGCACCTGCCGCACCACCGCCATGACCACCGCATCGACTGGCCGGGTGCGCTGGCGCTCATCACGTTCCTGGTGCCGCTGCTGATCGTGGCGGAGCAGGGCCGCAGCTGGGGCTGGACGTCGTCGGGCGCGGTCGCGTGCTACGTCGTCGCTGCGGTCGGGTTCGTGCTGTTCCTGCTGGCCGAGCGCGCCTACCGGGACGAGGCCCTGCTGCCGCTGCGGCTGTTCGGCAACCGCAGCTTCGCCGTCGGCGGGATCGGCAGCCTCCTGATGGGCGCCGGCATGTTCGGCGGGCTCCTCCTGCTCCCGCAGTACCTGCAGATCGTCAAGGGCTCCAGCGCGACCGGCGCCGGCCTGCAGATGATCCCGCTCGTCGCCGGGATCATGGCCGGCGCGATGAGCTCCGGGATCGCCATCTCCCGGACCGGCCGGTACAAGGCGTTCCCGCTGGCCGGCATCGCGCTGATGGTCGTCGCGCTGCTGTCGATGTCCTTCGTCGTGGACGCCGACACCTCCGTGTGGGCCCTCGTGCCGTTCATGGTGCTGCTGGGCGTGGGACTGGGCTTCAACTTCCAGCCGGTGATCCTCGCCGTGCAGAACGCGGTGTCGCCCCGGGAGATGGGCGTGGCCACCTCCTCGGTGACCTTCTTCCGGCAGATGGGCGGCACGCTCGGCACGGCGGTGTTCCTGTCGATCATGTTCAGCCGGCTGCCCACCGACATCGGCACCGCGATCGAGGGCACCGTGCGGGCGAACCCGGAACTCGCTCCGCAGTTCCAACAGCTCGGGGGCGCCGCGCCGGACCTGTCGGACACCTCGTTCATCCAGCAGCTGCCGGCCGCGGTCGCGGAGCCGTTCAAGGTCGGCTTCTCCACGACCATCGACACGGTGTTCCTGATCGCGGCGTGCGTGGTCGCCGTCGGCTTCTTCGTCTTCCTGTTCCTGCCGCAGCTGGCGCTGAGCAACAAGTCGGGCATCCAGGCCCGCCAGGCCGCGGCGCAGACCGCCGGCGGCCCGACGGCGGAGGACGCGGTGGAGGAGGCCGTGCAGGCGGTCGGCGCCGCTGCGCCGACGTCGACCCCGCCCCCGGTCGGCCGCCCGGGTGACGCTCCGCCCGATCGGGACGGCCCTCACCGGGCCTGACGGCACCACCCCGAGCTTCATCGCGATGAAGCTCGGGGTGGTGCGCGATATCGGGGAAATCGGCGTTACGGACGCCGATCAGGCCCCCAGTTCCCCGATCTCGCACAGCCGGAGCGGGCTCCACGCGAGCCGGGACGGCAGTCGGCCGGTCGGGGACCGAGCCCCCACCCGAGGTCAGGGCCGAGCGGGCCTACTGTGAGCCGCATCCCGGTGTCCGCCGTCGCCTGGAGGCGTCCGTGCCCGCGTCGCTGATCCTGTCCCGCCGTGATCTGGAGTTCCTCCTCTACGAGTGGCTGGACGCCGAATCCCTGGTCAAGCGGCCGCGCTACGCCGAGCACTCCCGGGAGACGTTCGACGCGGTGCTGGAGCTGGCCGAGGAGATCGCCACCGAGCACTTCGCGCCGCACAACCGCACGGCCGACGAGAACGAGCCGCGCATGGTCGACGGGCGGGTCGAGTTGATCCCCGAGGTGGGCCGGGCGCTGCGGATCTTCTCCGAGGCGGGGCTGATGGCCGGCACGTTCGACGAGGAACTGGGTGGCATGCAGCTGCCGCACCTCGTCGCGCAGGCGGCGCTGGCCTGGTTCAAGGCGGCCAACATCGGCACGGCGGCCTATCCGTTCCTCACGATGGCCAACGCCCGGCTGCTGATCACCCACGGCTCGGCCGAGCAGGTCGACACCTACGTGCGGCCGATGATCGAGGGCCGCTGGTTCGGCACGATGGCGCTGTCCGAGCCGCAGGCCGGGTCGTCGCTGGCCGACATCACCACCCGCGCCGAGCGGCAGGACGACGGCACCTACCGGCTCACCGGCAACAAGATGTGGATCTCCGGCGGGGACCACGAGCTGACCGAGAACATCGTCCACCTCGTCCTGGCCAAGATCCCCGGCGGGCCGCCCGGGGTGAAGGGCATCTCGCTGTTCGTCGTCCCCAAGATCCTGGTGAACCCGGACGGCTCGCTGGGCGAGCGCAACGACGTCGTCCTCGCCGGGCTCAACCACAAGATGGGCTACCGCGGCACCACGAACACCCTGCTCAACTTCGGGGAGGGAGTGCACACCCCGGGCGGGCGGCCGGGGGCGGTGGGCTACCTGGTCGGCGAGGAGCACCGCGGCCTGACCTACATGTTCCACATGATGAACGAGGCCCGGATCAGCGTCGGGATGGGCGCGGCCGTGCTCGGCTACACCGGCTACCTGCATGCGCTGGAGTACGCGCGCACCCGCACCCAGGGCCGCCCGCCGACGAGCAAGGACCCCTCCGCGCCGCCGGTGCGGATCATCGAGCACGCCGACGTGCGCCGGATGCTGCTGGCGGCGAAGTCCTACACCGAGGGCGGGCTGGCGCTGGGGTTGTACTGCGCGCGGCTGGTCGACGAGGAGCAGACCGCCGAGCGCGAGGAGGACCGCGCCCGGGCCCACCTGCTGCTGGAGATGCTCACCCCGATCGCCAAGGCGTGGCCGTCGCAGTGGGGTCCGGTCGCCGACGACCTCGCCATCCAGGTGCACGGCGGCTACGGCTACACCCGCGACTACCCGGTCGAGCAGTTCTACCGGGACAACCGGCTCAACCCCATCCACGAGGGCACCAACGGCATCCAGGCGCTGGACCTGCTCGGTCGCAAGGTGCTGATGCAGGACGGCGCCGGGCTACGGCTGCTCACCGCGACGATCCGGGCGACGACCGCCCGGGCGGCCGGCACCGCGTGGGCCGACGTCGCCACCGACCTCGACGCGGCGGTCACCCGCCTGGAGCGGGTCACGGCGACGCTGTGGAGCGCCGGCGACCCCGCCGTCACGCTGGCCAACGCGAGCGTCTACCTGGAAGCGGCCGGGCACGTGGTCGTCGCCTGGCTGTGGCTGGACCAGGCGCTTGCGACCGGGGACGCCGGCGGCAACTTCCACGAGGGCAAGCGGCAGGCGGCCCGGTACTTCGCCCGCTGGGAGTTGCCCAGGGTGCACCCACAGCTGGACCTGCTGGAGTCGCTGGACCGCACCGTGCTGGACACCCGGGAGGACTGGCTCTAGGCCGGCGGTTGCGCGAACAGCGACGCATCGACGCGGGGGGATGCGTCCGTCTGCGCGCAATCGCCCGGGGCCGGGCAGGTGGAGGAGGCCCTGGACATGCCCGCGCCCCGCGGCTCCGGTAGCGGAGCGGCGGGGCGCGCGGGTCGGTTGTGCTGGTCAGGCGGCGCGGGCGACACCCACCGGCTCGGCCGCGTGCCGGCCGCGGGGGGCGGTCGCCGCCCGCTGCTCGGCCTCGTAGCGCGCCGTCGTCGAGGCACCCATGAGAATCACCAGTCCGGTCAGGACCAGGAACCCGATCAGGGTCACAGCCGGCCACATCATGTTCGTCTTGTCCCCTTGCTCCTAGGCCGCCCGGGAAGTCGGCGGCGCGTCGACGGGGCGGTTGTTCCCGCACCAGCGGGTTCTCAATCGTCGATCCGTGGCACTCACCTGACAGGGTGTGAGCGAAGTCACTTCGAGCTCGATGGGACGGGCCCCGGGCCTGCGTCGCCGGGCCGTGGTCTGATCGCTGCGTGTCCGTGGGTGCCGAGGTGAGCGGGTCCTCCACCACCGCCGGCCCGCGGCCGGGCCTGCTCGTGGCCACGCTGGCCCTCGGGGTGACGACCCTCTCGCTGCTGCAGAGCCTCGTCGTCCCGGTCCTCGGTCCTATCGCCGTGCAGTTGGGGGTCTCCCCCGCCGCGGCCGGGTGGGCGCTGACCGCCAACCTCCTGGCCGCCGCCGTCCTCACCCCCGTGCTGGGCCGGCTCGGCGACATCCGCGGCGAGCGCCCGGTCATGCTCGGCATCCTGGCCGCGATCTCCGTCGGCACCCTCCTGGCGCTGGTGACGACGTCGCTGCCGCTGCTGCTGGTGGCCCGCGTGCTGCAGGGCGCCTCCTACGGCCTGTTCCCGCTGTCGATCAGCGTGCTCCGGCGGGAACTGCCGGCCGAGCGGCTGAGCGTGGCGATGTCGGTGGTGAGCAGCACGCTGGGTGTCGGCGGCGTGGTGGGCCTGGTCGCCGCGGCGCTGCTCACCCGCGACGGCGGCGACTACCACCACGTCTTCTGGATCGGCCTGGGCGTCTCGGTGACCTGCCTGCTGCTGACCGCGCTGGTCCTGCCCCGTCGTGCGCCGACGGCCTCCGGGCGGGTCGACTGGTGGGGTGCCGCGGTGCTGGGCGCGGGGCTGGTGCTGTTGCTGCTCCCGGTCTCCCAGGGCGCCGCGTGGGGATGGGCCTCGCCTGCCACGCTGGGCTGCCTGGCCGCCGCCGCGGCGGTCCTGACCGGCTGGGTGGTCCTGCAGCAGCGGCGGGCCCAGCCGCTGGTCCGCCCCGCGCTGCTGGCCGATCCGCGCACGCTGGTGCCCAACCTCGCCGGCCTGATGACCGGGGTCGGACTGTTCGTGTCGTTCCTCGCGGTGCTGCAGCTCGTGCAGACCCCGCCGGAGGTCGCCGGCTACGGGTTCGGCGCCACCGTGGTCACCGCCGCGGTCGTCTACCTGCTGCCCGGAGGCGTGCTCGGGATCATCGCCGCGCCCCTGGCCGGTCGCGTGGTGGGCCGGGTCGGGGCGCTGCCCACTCTCCTGGCCGGTGCCGTCTGCGGGCTGGCCGGTTTCCTCCTGCTGGCCTTCCTGCGCAGCGAGCCGTGGCTGGTCGTCACGGCCGGGGTACTCGCGCAGCTGTGGGTGACCGTCGCCTACGCCGCGCTGCCCGCCCTCGTCGTCCAGGCAGTGCGCCGGGAGGAGACCGGCGTGGCCAACGCCGTCAACTCGATCGCCCGGTCGGTGGGCCAGGCGGTGGGCAGCACGCTGACGGTCACCGTGCTGGCCGCGGGCCTGGACCCGGCCACCGGCTTCCCCCGCGCGTCGGCGCTCACCCTGGTGGCGCTGATCGGCGTGGGCAGCGCGGCGGCGGTCGCCGTGGTCAGCCTCGGCGGGATGCTCACCGGCCGCGGGCGGCCACCGGGCGAGCCCGACGAGCTCGCCGAGGTGGAGCGGGCGACCGCCTGCGCCGGGGAGTGGTCCCCCGTCAGCGGCCTGCACTGAGGCCGGTCATCCGGCGCGGAGCATGGAACGACGCCGTTCGGGGCACCGGGAGCGGGACGCTCGCACCGCCGCACCCAAGGACGACCATGCCCCGCCTGCTCGGCTCCCGAAGCTCCACGGCGACCAAGGAGACCCGTTTCTCCGGCAACACCGTGGCCGATCCCGCCCCCACCGACGAGAAGGTCAGCGGCACGCGCGCGGACTACGCCCCCACCGGCGTGGAGCCGACGACGACCGCCGGCGGGACACTCAAGCGGACGGTCAAGGAGTTCATGGAGGACGACCTCCTGGACTTCGCCGCCGCCCTCACCTACTACGGCGTCCTGGCCCTCTTCCCGGCGATCATCGCGCTGGTGTCGATCGTCGGCCTGGTGGTGGATCCGCAGACGCTGGTCGACGGGCTGACCGGCCTGATGACCTCCATCGTGCCGGGCGCGGCGGCCGACGCGGTGGCGCCGATCGTCGAGCAGCTCACCGCCGGCCGCTCGGCCGCCAGTCTGGGTCTGCTCCTCGGTCTGGTCGGCGCCATCTGGTCGGCGTCGGGGTACGTCGGCGCGTTCACCCGGGCGGCCAACGTGGTCTACGAGACGCGGGAGGGCCGGCCGGTCTGGAAGCTCAAGCCGCTGCAGCTGCTGATCACCCTGGTCGGCATCCTGTTCGCCGCGGTGATCGTCTCCGCCGTCGTCCTGAGCGGGCCGCTGGCCGACACCGTCGGGCAGGCGCTCGGCCTGGAGAGCACCGTCGCCACGATCTGGGACATCGCCAAGTGGCCGGTGATCGTCGTCCTCGTCGCGCTGATGATCGCCGTCCTGTACTACACGACGCCGAACGTCCGGCTGCGCGGGTTCCGGTTCGTCAGCCCCGGGGCGGCGGTGGCGATCCTCGTGTGGGCGGTGGCCTCGGGCCTGTTCGCCGTCTACGTCGCCAATTTCGGCAGCTACAACAAGACCTACGGCGCGCTGGCCGGCGTGGTGGTCTTCCTGATCTGGTTCTGGCTGACCAACGTGGCGCTGCTGTTCGGCATCGAGCTCGACGCGGAGATCGAGCGGAACCGGGAGCTGAAGGAGGGCGTGCCGCAGGCGGAGAAGGAGATCCAGCTCGACGCCCGGCAGGCGCCCAAGCCGAAGCAGACCACCTGAGCCCGCGCGAGCGGAGTGGGACGGCGCGGAAGACGCGCCCCTCCCACTCCGCTCGCGGTCAGCGGCTCGTGGGCGGCCGGTCGCCGCGGCGGGCCGGCGGCATCCGCTCCACCAGCCCGGCGAGCCCGGCCAGCCCCCGGCTGAGCGCGTCGCCGGCGGGCGCCAGCGCCGCGGGAGCGCGGCGCACGCCGGCGTCGACCACATCACGGGTCCGGTCGAGCAGCGACAGCGGCAGCGCCGAGACGACGTTGCCGGGCGGACGGCGGGAGACGGTCGGGTGCGGCCGGGTCGGTGCGATCCGGCGGACCAGCTCCCAGGAGCGGCCCAGCCGGCGCAGCTCGGCCGGGTCGAGCCGCTCCTGCAGCCGGGGCAGCAGCACGTCCTCCTCGTCGCGGACGTCCTCGCGCAGCACCTCCACCAGCCGGGCCAGCCGGTCGGGGCGCCGGGGGTCGTCGTGGCCGTCCCGCTCCAGCCCGGTGACCAGCTCGTTGACCTCCTGGTGCTCCTTCTCCACCCGCAGGGTCAGCTCGTCGCCGTCGGGAAGGGTCCGGCGCAGGACCGGCCACAGCACGGCTTCCTCGGCGAAGGCGTGGCTGAACACCAGCCGGTCGATGCGCCGGAGCACCTCGTCCTGGGCGGGCCCGGTGCTGCCCTCCAGTTCGTGCAGCAGCCGGTCGAGTTCGACGTGGTCGCGGCGCTGGCGCACCAGCACGCTGCCCGGGCCGCCGAGCTCCTCCTCGGTCTGGTCGGCGATGGAACGGACCACGTGCAGGCACCTCCTGGGGAAGCGGGCAGGGCCGTACCTCTGCCCGCCGCCGCGGCCCGTCATGCACGCGGCGGGTTGGCCGCCGTAGAGCGGGGTAGCTCCGGAGCCCACCGCTCATCCCGAAGGCGGCCTCCCGATGACAGCCCAGCCCACGATCACCTCGGACTTCTACGACTTCGAGGCCCTGCTCGACGCCGACGACCGCAAGCGGCTGGCGCAGGTGCGCGCCTTCATGGAGGAGCAGGTCGAGCCGATCATCAACGACTACTGGATGCGTGGTGAGTTCCCCCGGCAGCTGATCCCCGGGATCGCCGAGCTCGGCATCGCCGGGGCGCAGTACTCCGGCTACGGCTGCCCGGGCCGCTCGGCGCTGTTCGACGGCATGGTCGCCATGGAGCTGGCCCGGGGTGACCCCTCGGTGGCCACCTTCATGGGCGTCCACGGCGGCCTGGCGATGGGCACGGTGCACCGGTGCGGCTCCGAGGAGCAGAAGGAGCGCTGGCTGCCCGGGATGGCCCGCATGGAGACGATCGGCGCCTTCGGCCTCACCGAGCCCGACCACGGCTCCGACGTCGCCCGCGGGCTGCAGACGACGGCCCGCCGGGACGGCGACACGTGGGTGCTCAACGGGCAGAAGAAGTGGATCGGCAACGCCAGCTTCGCCGACCTGGTGATCATCTGGGCCCGCGACGAGGAGACCGACCGGGTGCTCGGCTTCGTCGTCGAGCAGGGCACCCCCGGGTTCACCGCGGTCGACCTCGAGGACAAGATCGCGCTGCGGGCGGTGCAGAACGCGCTGATCACCCTGCAGGACGTGCGGGTGCCGGAGGAGAACCGGCTGCAGAACGCCACCAGCTTCCGGGACACCGCCAACGTGCTGCGGGTGACCCGCGCCAGCGTCGCCTGGTCGGCGGTGGGCTGCTCCCGCGGAGCCTACGAGCACGCGCTGCGCTACGCGATGGAGCGCGAGCAGTTCGGCCGGCCGATCACCGGCTTCCAGCTGGTGCAGGACCTGCTGTTCCGGATGCTCGGCAACATCACCTCCTCCGCCGCCCTCTGCGCCCGGGCCTCCCAGCTGCAGGACGAGGGCCGGCTCACCGACGAGCACGCCTCGCTGGCGAAGGGGTTCTGCACCATGCGGATGCGGGAGACCGTCGGCTGGGCGCGCGAGCTCATGGGCGGCAACGGGATCCTGCTGGAGAACCACGTGGGCCGGTACGTGGCCGACGCCGAGGCCATCTACTCCTACGAGGGCACCCGGGAGGTGAACAGCCTCATCGTGGGGCGGGCGATCACCGGCACCGGCGCGATCGCCTGAGTCACAGGGCGTCCCACCAGCGGGCCGCGGCCTCGGCCGGGGTCAGGCCGTCGATGGCCACCGCCCGGTTGAGCTGGACCAGGTCGGTGGTCGACAGCTGCGCGCTGACCTCGTCCAGCGCCGTCCGCAGCGGCTCGCCGGCGCCCTCCAGCGCTGCCGTCCGCACGATCGGGACGACGTTCTCGTGCGGCTGCAGGCCGCGGTCGTCGAGGAGCAGCACCAGCGGGGCGTCGGCCAGCCGGGGGTCGGTCGTCTCCAGCATCCCGACGTCGATCTCGCCGGACAGCAGCGCCTCGACGGTGGCCGACCGGGAGGGCATGCTGCGCACCTCGCCGAACCGCAGCCCGTAGACCTCGCGCAGCCCCGCCAGGCAGTAGCGCCGCTGCGGGCACTCGGGCGGGCCGCCGAAGGTCAGCCCGGGCGCCAGCGGGGCGAGGTCTGAGAGCCGGCCGACCCCGTGCTCCTCGGCGAACGCGGTGAGGACGGCGAACCCGTTCTGGTCCTCCGCCTCGGCAGCGGCGAGCAGGGTCGCGCCCCGGCCGGCGAGGATCGCGGCCAGTTCGGCGTGCAGCGGGCCGGGCTCGTGGTGCACCGGCGGGGCGCCGGGACGGACGAAGTCGTAGGCGGTGCCGAGGTAGTCCACGACGACGTCGACCACCCCCTGCTCCAGCGCCGGCAGGACCACCTCCCGGGTGCCGATGCCGTGCTGCACCACCACCGGCAGTTCGGCCCGCCGGATCGCCTCGGCGTAGACCTCGGCGAGGATCTGGTTCTCGGCGAAGTCGTAGGAGGCGACGCGGAGCGTGCCGGCAGGGACCGGTGGCGGGCCGGCGGGCTCGGTGCCGCAGCCGACCAGCGCCGCGACGGCGAGCAGGAGGACGGCGGCGAGCGCCCGGCGACACCGCATCGGGGACTCCCTCCCGGCGGGGCGCGGGGTTCCGCGGGGGAGAACCCACGCTAGCCAAGGACGGGACCTAGGTCGATGGACCTGCAGCGCGGGCAGGTGGACCATCGGGCGCCATGGTGTCCCAGCCACACCTGACGGCGGCGTCACGACCGCCGGCCGCATCGCCGCAGGTGCCGCCGGTGCTCCCCGCAGCGGATCAGATCCGGCGGGCGGGTGCGCCGGAGATCCAGCGCGTCCGCCGGCGGCGCCGTCCCTCGGGGGAACCGCCGCCGCTGCCCCGCCACCTGGCCGCGTCGGGGAAGCTGTGGCTGGCGCTGTCCGGCGTCCTGGTCCTGGCGTGGGTCGGGGTGTCGATCACCGGGAGCCTCGGCCTGGTCGAGCTCGTGGACACCCGCGTCCTCCAGGCGATCGCCGAGGTGCGCTCCCCCGGCCTGACCCGGGTCGCCGAGGTCGCCGGCGCCCTGGCGACCACGCGCGCCATCCACGTGCTGTGGCTGGTCAACCTCCTCACCCTGCTGGTGTTCCGTCGGTGGCGGCACCTGTTCGTCTGGGTCGGCGTCGGCCTGGTGGTGATCAACGTCGCGGCGATGATGGCGAACACCGTGCAGCGGCCGCGGCCGTACGAGGTCGCGCTCCTCGGCCCCTGGTCGGGCTACTCCATGCCGTCCCTGCCGATGACGGTGCTCGCCGCCTTCCTGGTCAGCACCGTGTATGCGCTCGTGCCCGCGGGCCGGCCGCGCACGACCGGCAAGTGGGTGGTGTGCGCGCTGCTCGTGGTGACCGGGGCCTCGCGGCTCTACCTGGCCCAGGACCACCCGACCGACCTGCTGGCGGGGGTGGTCCTCGGGGTCGCCGCGCCGCTGGCCGCGTTCCGGCTGCTGACCCCCAACGAGGTCTACCCGGTCCGGTACGGCCGGGGCCGCCCGGCCCACCTGGACGTGTCGGGTCCGCGGGGCGCAGCCATCGTCCGGGCACTGCAGGACCAGCTGGGCCTCGTCGCCACCGCGGTCACGCCGTTCGGGCTGGAAGGCTCGGGGGGCTCGACCCCCCTCAAGATCACCGTCAAGGCCGATCCGGCGACCGGCGAGAGCGAGGGCTGCGTGTTCGGCAAGCTCTACGCCGCCACGCACGTGCGCTCCGACCGCTGGTTCAAGCTGGGCCGCACGCTGCTCTACGGCCGGCTGGAGGACGAGCAGCCCTTCCACAGCGTCCGCCGGCTGGTGCAGTACGAGGACTACGTGCTGCACCTGCTTTCCGACGCGGGGCTGCCGGTGCCGCATCCGCTGGGCATCGTGGAGATCACCCCGGAGCGGGAGTACCTGCTGGTCACCGAGTTCATCCACGGCGCCCAGGAGATCGGCAAGGCCGACGTGGACGAGGGGGTCATCGACCAGGGGCTGGCCGTGGTACGCCGGATGTGGGAGATCGGCATGGCCCACCGCGACATCAAGCCGGCCAACGTCCTGGTGCGCGACGGCACCCTGTTCCTCATCGACTCGGCGTTCGCCGAGGTGCGCCCGAGCCCGTGGCGGCAGGCGGTCGACCTGGCCAACATGATGCTGGTCCTGGCGCTGCGGACCGACCCCGAGCGGGTGTACGCCCGGGCGCGGCGGCAGTTCTCCGACGAGGAGATCGCCGAGGCCTTCGCCGCCACGCGCGGGCTGACCCTGCCCACCCAGCTGCGCCGGATGCTGCGCGCCGACGGCCGCGATCTGCACGCGCAGTTCCTGCGGCTGCTGCCCTACCGCCTGCCGCCGGTGCGGATCCAGCGGTGGAGCTGGCGGCGGGTGGGCCTGAGCGTCGTGACCCTGCTCGGAGCGCTCCTGGCGCTGGCGGTGTTCCTCAGCATGCTGGGGTCCCCGCTGTGAGGGGCGCCCGGTGGGCCGCCGTCCCGGGGACCGCGCTGGCGGCCCTGCTGCTGAGCGGCTGCGTGGCGCCGGCGAGCAGCCAGATCGGACAGGTGCCGGCCTGCTCGGTGGGCGACGAGGGTGCCGCCGCGAGCGGCGTCGTCCTCATGGCCCAGTCGGTGCCGACGGCGTCGCAGGTGCCGTGCGTGGAGGGGTTGCCGATCGGCTGGCACTTCTCCGGGCTGGACGCGCGCAACGGGTCGTCCCGTTTCTGGCTGGACTCCGACCGCGACGGCGCCCGGGCCATCGAGGTGCAGCTCACCGAGAGCTGCGACACCGCCGGCGCCACCGAGATCCCCAGCGACCGGGACGGCATGCGCCGTCTGGAGCGGGTCACCGAGGTGAGCCCGCAGTACCTCGGCCGGCGCTACTACCTGTTCGACGGCGGGTGCCTGACCTTCGGGTTCACTCTCTCGAGCGACAACCGGGGCGAGGCGCTGGCGCTGGCCACCCAGGGCATCGGCGTCGTCGACCGGGAGACGCTGGCCGCCCAGGTCCACGCGGCGACCGGTGGCCGGCTCGGCCTGGACCCGCCGCAGGACGAGGGAGGCGCGCCGTGACCGCGGTGGCGCCGCCGGACGCGCCGGACGCGCCGGACCGGGGCGCCCGGCGCCGGCCGTGGTGGCGCCGGTGGCTCGGCCCGGCATTCTCCGTCGCCCTGCTCGCCGCGGTGTTCGTCTGGTTCCTCCCGCAGTTCACCAACCTGTCCGACGTCTGGTCGGCGGTGCGGTCGATGACCTGGCTGGAGCTCACCGGGCTGGGGCTGGTCGCGGCGTGGAACCTCGTGACGTACCAGTTCGTCATGGTCGCGACGATGCCGGGGATGACGCTGCGGCAGGCGTTCGTCTCCACCCAGACGACCACCGCGGTGTCGAACACCGTCCTCGGCGGCGCGGCGCTGGCCCTCGGGCTGACCTACGCGATGAACTCCTCCTGGGGCTTCTCCCGGTCCCGGACGTCGGTGTCGCTGCTGCTCTCGGGGCTGTGGAACAACTTCGCCAAGCTGGCGCTGCCGGTGGTGGCGCTGAGCCTGCTGGCCTTCAGCGGGCCCCCGAGCAGCGCCCGGTTGCTGGCGGGCTCGCTCGGGCTGGCCGGGCTGGTGGCCGCCGTCGTCCTGCTGGGGCTGCTGCTGCGCAGCCGGGAGAGCGCGGCCCGGATCGGCACGGCCGCCGGGCGGGTGGCCTCCGCGCTGCGCCGGCCCTTCGGCCGGCCGCCGGTGGAGGGCTGGGACCGGGCGACGACGAAGTTCCGCGACCGGACGGTGCTGCTGCTGCGCGCCCGCTGGCACTGGCTGAGCCTGGCCACGCTGGTCAGCCACCTGTCGCTGTTCGCGGTGCTGCTGCTGGCGCTGCGCTCGGTGGGGGTCGACGGGCAGCAGGTGGGCGCGGTGGAGGCGCTGGCGGTGTTCGCCTTCGCCCGGCTGCTGACCGCCGTCCCGTTCACCCCGGGCGGGCTCGGCGTCGTCGAGCTCGCGCTGATCACCGGCCTGGCGGCGGCCGGCGGGGACCGGGCGCTGGTCGCCGCCGCCGTGCTGGTCTTCCGCGGGCTGACCTACCTGCTGCCGATCCTGCTGGGGGTGCTCACGTACCTGTTCTGGCAGCGGAACCGGTCGTGGCGGCGGGCACCGAACTCCGCGCCGCGCACGGAGCTGGTGCCCGAGAGCGGGTGAGGCCGACCGGCGCGCCGGACCCCGTGTCCTGTGGTTGAGTGTCGGGGGCCACACCCCTGCCTGTGCCGGGAGCCAACCGGCCGGGCACGTCGCTGCGCCCTGGAACATCGAGGAGACCGGCATGACTGCGAGCGCCCAGCAGCGGGCCGACGACGCCGAGCGAGCGGTGGCCGAGGCGGCCTCCACCCCCCTGGACATGATCCTGGTCGACGCCGCCCGCGGCCCCCTGCGCCGGATGATCCCGCCCGCGGGGACCGCGCTGCGCTTCGGCGCGGCCCTGGCCCGCCGGCCACAGGCCGTGGCCCAGCGGTCGGGGACCCTGCTACGGGAACTGGGCCGGATCGGGATCGGCCGCTCCGAGATCGCCCCCTCCCCCAAGGACCGGCGCTACGCCGACCCGGCGTGGACGGGGAACCCGCTGATGCGCCGGGCCATGCAGGCGCACACCGCTGCGGCGCAGGCCGTCGCCGGCCTCCTGGAGGACGCCGAGCTGGACTGGCAGGACGACGAGCGCATCCGGTTCACCATGACCAACCTCGTCGACGCCCTGGCGCCGAGCAACGTCCCGTTCCTCAACCCGCTGGCGTGGAAGGCGTTCATCGACACCGGCGGCCGCAACGCCGTCACCGGCGTCCGGCGGATGGTCAACGACCTCAAGTCCTCGCCCCGGGTGCCGTCGATGGTGGAGCCCGACGCGTTCACCGTGGGCGAGGACCTGGCGGTGACCCCGGGCGGCGTGGTCCTGCGGACACCGGTGTTCGAGCTGATCCAGTACACCCCGACGACGCCGACGGTGCGCAGCGTGCCGCTGATCATCGTGCCGCCGACGATCAACAAGTACTACGTCACCGACCTCGCCCCCGGCCGCAGCATCGTGGAGCACTACGTGGCCGGCGGCCAGGAGGTGTTCATGATGTCCTGGCGCAACCCCGACGAGCGGCACGCCGACTGGGGCATGGACACCTACGGGCAGGCCGTCCTCGACGCCATGGACGCCGCGGAGCGGATCACCGGCAGCGACCGCGTGGCCATGCAGGGGTTCTGCTCCGGCGGGATCATCCTCGCGATGGTGCTGGGCCACCTGGCCGCCACCGGCCGGCAGGAACGGGTGGCCGGGGCCGGCTTCTCCGTCGCCGTCCTCGACTGGGCCCGGGCGGGCACGCTGTCGGCGCTCATGGACGAGGGCGCGGTGCGGTCGGCGATCGAGAAGTCCCGCCGCAAGGGCTACCTGGACGGCGCGACGCTGGCCGAGATCTTCGCGTGGATGCGGCCCAACGACCTGGTGTGGAACTACTGGGTCAACAACTACCTGCAGGGCAAACCGCCCGCGGCGTTCGACATCCTGTTCTGGAATGCCGATACCACCCGTATGACCGCCGCGCTGCACCGCGACTTCATCGACGTGGCCCTCAACAACAAGCTCGCCGAGCCGGGCGCGGCGACGATGCTCGGCACCCCGGTGGACCTGTCGAAGGTCACCGTCGACGCCTACGTCAGCGCGGGCATCGCCGACCACATCTGCCCGTGGCAGGCCTGCTACCGGACCACCCAGCTGCTGGGCGGGACGAGCCGGTTCGTCCTGTCCACCAGCGGTCACATCGCCTCGCTGGTCAACCCGCCGGGCAACCCGAAGGCGACCTTCCAGGTGGCCCCGAGCACGCCGCCCGACCCGGCCGAGTGGCTGGCCTCGGCGCACAAGGAGCAGGGCTCGTGGTGGCCGGACTTCGTGGCCTGGCTGGGCGAGCGGTGCGGCGAGGAGGTCCCGGCGCCGGAGTCGCTGGGCACGGAGGACCTGCCGGTCCTGGCCGAGGCGCCGGGGACGTATGTCTTCGACAAGTGAGCCGTTGGCGCCGCAGTCGGCAGCGGGTGGGGCCGAGATCGTGCGGGACATGACCGTCGGGGGCCGCACGCTGCGCGTGTCGGTCCGCCCCGGCGGGGACGCGGTGCCGCCGCTGCTGCTGATGAACGGCATCGGCGCCAGCATGGAGGTGCTCCAGCCGTTCGTCGACGCCCTCGACCGGCGGCGCACGGTGATCCGGTTCGACGTCCCAGGGGTGGGCGGATCCCCCCGACCGGTCGTCCCCTACGTCCTGGCCACGCTGAGCCCGGTGATCGCCGGGATCCTCGACCAGCTGGGGCACGAGGAGCCGGTCGACGTCCTCGGGCTGTCCTGGGGCGGCGGGCTGGCCCAGCACTTCGCCGTCCAGCACCGGTGGCGCTGCCGCCGGCTGGTGCTCGCCGCCACCGGCACCGGCTCGCTGATGGTGCCCGGGCACCCGCGGGTGCTGGCCCGGATGCTGACCCCGCGCCGCCACCACGACCCGGAGTACACCCGGCGGGTCGCCGGGGAGATGTACGGCGGCACCATGCGCACCGACCCGGCCCGCGCGGCGCGGGTGCTGCACGCGGCCACCCGGCTGGGGCCGGGGGTGGGCTACTACTACCAGCTGGCGGCCAGCGCCGGGTGGAGCAGCCTGCCGTTCCTGCGGCTGATCCGGCAGCCGACGCTGATCCTGGCCGGCGATGACGACCCGATCATCCCGGTGATCAACGCGCACGTCATGGCCCGGCTGATCCCCGCCGCCCACCTGCACGTCTACCAGGGCGGGCACCTGGCGCTGATCACCGAGGCGCGCGATCTCGCCCCGGTCGTGGAGGACTTCCTCGACTGACATCGCTCAGCCGGCGCGGCCCCAGCCGAGCCACTCGACGCCCTCCCGCGCGATCTCGGGAGGAAGGGCGTGCGGGCCGTCGAACTCCCGGTAGGTGACGTCGTACCCGTCCTCCCGCAGCGCCGGGACGAGGGCGCGGCTGGTCCGGTCGATCGGCAGGACGGTGTCGTCGTCGCCGTGCGAGACGAAGATCGCCGGCCGCCCGGTGCGGCCGTCCGGCGGCACGAACCCGGGCGAGAAGGCCAGCACCCGGCCGAACAGGTCCCCGTTGGCCAGGCCGAGCCCGAGCGCGTACGACGCGCCGTCGGAGAACCCGGCGACGGCGATCCGGGCGGGATCCACCGGCACGACGTCGATGGCGGCCGCCAGCGCGCGGTCGATCACCTCGACGTCCGGGCCGGGTCGGCCGAGGACGGCGTCCCAGGTGTCGCCCCGGGAGGCCGGCGCGAGCAGGACCAGCCCGTACTCGTCGGCCAGGCCCTGGAGCAGGCCCAGCCCGCCGGCGGCGTCCCCGCCGGCGCCGTGCAGCGTCACGACGAGGGGCACGCTGCCGGCGGGGAGCGCCGGCGGGAGGTGGAGGAGCGCGTCCCGCTCGGCGGCCACGCCCAGCGGGTGCGGGCCGGGCTCGGGCGGCGGCCCGCCGGGCTCCCCCGGTTCGGCCGTCAGGCGCAGGGCCGGCCGCGTGTCGACGAGGCTCCCGGCCGGGCCGCAGGCGGCGGTCAGCGCGCAGGCGCAGCCCGCGGCGAGGAGGCGGCGGCGGGTGAGCACCGCCCCTCCCTACCCGTTCGGCGGCGTCGGCTCAGGTCCGGGCGCCGGCCAGCGGCGAGGCGCCGAGCAGCGCCCCGGCGTCGGCGGCCGGCAGCGGGCGGTACAGCAGGTAGCCCTGGGCCAGGTCGCAGGCGTCGGCGCGGAGCCGGGCCAGCTGCGTGGGCTCCTCGACCCCCTCGGCGACCACGGTGAGGCCGAAGGTGTGCGCGGCCCGGATCATCAGCGCCACGAGCTCGCGGTGACCCGGCTCGGTGGAGGCGATGAAGCTGCGGTCGATCTTCAGCGTGTCCACCGGCATGCGGCCGAGCTGGCCGATCGAGGTGTAGCCGGTGCCGAAGTCGTCGAGGGCGACGGCGACGCCCATCTCCCGCAGCGCGGCGAGGTGGCCGATCGCGGCGGGGTCGTCGACCAGCACGGTCTCGGTGACCTCCAGGACCAGCAGCCGGGCGGGCAGGCCCGAGGTGGCCAGCGCGTCGGCGACGTCCTGGACCACCCGGCGGTCGGAGAGGTGCCGGCCGGAGATGTTCACCGCCATGGTGGGCTCGGGGCCGGCGGCCGCGGCCGGCGCGGCGGCCCGCCACTCGGCCAGCTGGCGGGTCGCCTCGTGCAGCACCCAGCGGTCGAGGTCGCAGATCAGCCGGGAGCCCTCGGCGACGGGGACGAACTGGTCGGGCGGGACCAGGCCGACCTCGGGGCGCTGCCAGCGCACCAGCGCCTCGTAACCCGTGAGGCGGTCGGAGGTGACGTCGACGACCGGCTGGTAGTGCAGCCGCATCTCGCCGTTGGCCAGCCCCTCGGCGATGGCCGTCTCCAGCTCGGCGCGCTCGGCCAGCTGCAGGCGGAGGGACTCGTCGAACATCTCCGCACGGCCCCGCCCGCGCCGCTTGGCCCGGTAGGCGGCGGTGTCGGCGTCCGCGACGAGGGCTCCGGCGTCGGTGCCGGCGTCCCGGCTGACCGCGACGCCGACGCTGGCCCCGATGCGCACCTGCTGCCCGGCGGCGGGCACCGGCTCGCTGACGACGGCGATGAGCCGCTCGGCCAGCTCGAGCAGGTCCCGCTCGGCGGGCACCTGCTCGACGAGGACGACGAACTCGTCCCCGCCGAGCCGGCAGACGGCGTCCCCAGGGCGCACCACGGCGCTCATCCGGCGGGCGACCTCCCGCAGCACGTCGTCGCCGCAGGCGTGCCCGTGGCCGTCGTTGACCGCCTTGAAGCCGTCGAGGTCGACGAAGAGCAGGCCGGTCATCTCGCCCGAGCGCCGGGCCCGGTGCAGCGCGGAGGTGGCCAGCGTCAGCGCCTGAGCCCGGTTGGGCAGCCCGGTGAGGGCGTCGTGGGTGGCCTGGTGGGCCAGCGCGTCCTGGAGCTCCTCGCGCTGCCGCACGGAGGAGACGATCTGCCGGACCGACGCGTGGACGACCTCGCCGAGCGGGCCCGGCAACGGCTCGTCGAGCAGGGCGTTGGACAGGTCGCCGGAGGCCACGGCCCGCGCCTGGCCCTGGATGCGGCGCAGGCTGGCGACGGCCGAGCCGAGGGCGGTGGAGACCGTCCGCACCTCGCGGGGGCCGGCCGCCTTCACCTCGACCAGCGAGCCCCGGCTGACCTGGGTGGCCTGGCCGGCGAGCAGCCCCAGGGAGCGCGAGACGCTGCGGCCGAGGAAGAAGGCGCCGAGCCCGGAGACGAGGAGGATTCCCAGGCCGAGCTGCAGCGTCTCCAGCAGCCGGTGGTTGGCCACGTCGTGGTCGGCGGCGACGAGGGCCTGGGCGTTGACCAGTGCGGTGTCGACGAGATCGGCCAGTGCGGCGTCCCGGGCGGCGGACTGGAACACCAGGGTGACCAGCTCCCCGGCGGGCAGGGCCGCCGCCCCGGGCGCGTCGTGGGCGGTCAGCGCCTGCTCCACGGCGGTGACCACCGGCGAGGTCCGGGTCGCCTCCCACGCCTGCCGCAGGGAGCCCTGGGAGAGGTCGTCCATCCGCCGCTGGGCGTCGAGGTGGGCCAGCCGGGTGTTCTCCCGGGCGATCCGGAAGCCGACGGAGCCCTCCCCGGCCGACAGCCGGCCGCCGAGGAAGAGCGGCATCTGGCGGCTGGCTGTCTGCGCCAGCGCGGCGGTGAGCTCGACGTCGGCGATGGCCCGCAGCGTGGCCGCCGGCAGGTTCTCCGAGCTCGCCACCGTGCCGACCCGGCGCTGGGCGGCCATGAGCTCGTTGGAGACGGCGAGGTAGCCGGCGGAGATGTCGTGGACGCCGAGTTCTCCCGCGCCGGCCCCGACCCGCAACGCGGAGATGTGCACCGCGGCGCGCTCGGCGTACTCGGCTCCGACCGAGCCGGCCGGCACCCGCGCCAGGGCGCGGTCGGTGGCCACCCGGGCCCGGTGGGCGGCGGCCTCCGTCTCCCACCGCTGGCCCTCGAGCATGAACGGGGGGACGCCGAGGGCCGCCGCGGCGGCGGGATCGTCCGCGACGGCCAGCAGGAGGATCGGGACGGTCTCGTGCTCGACGGCGCTGCGGGCGGCGTCGAGACGGGCCACGGCCCGCACGGCATCCTCGGCACGGGCGGCGCCCGCGGCCTCCGCGGTGCGGGTGCGGGCGATGTTCGTGCTGAGCACGACGACGCCGGTCAGCGGGACGAGCACCAGCGCGGTGAGGTACACCCACAGCGGTGCGCCGTGCCATCGGTCGCGACGCCCTCGTGCGCGCCGGGACCGCCGGCCGGAAATCCGCATGCGTCCGACATCGACACGACGGCGGTGCTCCTGTCGCCCTTCCGCCCGTTCGGGTGACGTCGTCGGATCCGCCGAGGAGATCCTGCGGCGCCCTAGACTCCCCCGGGGTGGGCAGCGGGAGGCGGCGCGTCGCGCTGACCGCCCTCGCCCTGGCCGCCGGGACGGCGGCCGTGCTCCTGTCCTGGTGGCTGTTCCCGCTGTACTCGGTGAACCGGGACGACTCCGTCTACGTGGCCATGGCCCGCCTGCTCGAGCACGGCCAGGTCACCCTCTCCGCCGCCGACCACGAGTTCTTCCGACCCTGGGCGTCGGGCCAGGTGGGTGACCGGGTGGTGCTCAAGTACACGCCGCCCTGGCCGTCGGTGCTGGCGCTCGCCGACGCCGTCACCGGCTCGCCGCGGCTGGCCCTGGGCCTCGTGGCCGCGGCCACCGTCGTCGTCATGGCCCTGCTCGCCGGGGAGGTCCTCCGCGACCGGACCGCCGGGGTGGTGGCCGGCGTGCTGCTCGCCCTGTCGCCGGGCTTCCTGCTGCAGAGCGCGACGTACCTGCCGTACGTGTTCCAGCTGCTGCTCGGGCTGGGCTTCGCCGCCCTGCTCCTGGTCGGCGTGCGGCGCCGGTCGTCGGCGCGAGTGGTCGCCGCCGGGGCCGTGTGGGGGGTGGCCGCCTTCGCCCGCCCCTTCGACGCCGTGCTGTTCGCGGCGCCGTTCGTGCTCGTGGTCCTGCTCGACGCGCGGCGGGCGGCCAGGGAGGGGGCGGGCTGGACGTGGCTCGGCATCGCCGTCCGACTGGCCGCCGGGGCTCTGCCCCTGCTGGCCGTCTCGCTGCTCTACAACGCCGCCGTGATGGGCAGCCCGCTCCGGCTGCCGTTCACCGTGACCGGCCCGCAGGACGGTTTCGGGTTCGGACGGCGCGGCGTCTTCCCGCAGTTCACCGTCCCCTTCGAGCCGGGGGATGGCGTGGCCGGGATGCTCGCCAACCTGCGCTGGACGCCGAGCTGGGTCTTCGGCGGGGTCCTGCTGGTGGCCCTGGCGGTCGTCGGGCTGGTCCGCGCGACCGGCCGGGCGCGATGGGCGGTGGCCGGTCTGGCCGTGACCGTCCCGCTCGGCTACCTGCCGTTCTGGGGGCCCTACGCGATGAGCCACCTCTGGGCCGGTGTGCAGAGCCTGGGCCCCTACTACCACCTGCCGGTCCTCGTGCCGCTGGTCACCTTCGGTGCGGCGTCCCTGGTGGCCCTGGTGCGCAGCGCCTCGGCGTACGCCCGGCCGGCCGCCGCGGCCCTCGTCGCGGGGCTGGTGCTGCTGACCGCCCTGGCGGTGCCGGACAAGGTCGCGGCCAACCTCGCCGTCCGCGACGACTACCGGGCGGTGCAGCACTTCGTGGCCGGCCAGGACCTCGACAGCGCGGTGCTGCTGCTGCCCCGACGCGGCGACCTCGGCTTCGTCAGCTCCACGCCGTTCCTCGAGAACGACCCCTCGCTGCGCCAGCCGGTGCTGTACGCCGAGGACCGCGGCGCGACGCCCTTCGAGCTCCTCGACCGCTATCCGGACCGCCCGATGTACCGCCTGTCGGAGGACTTGCCGCCGGGCGAGACGACCGGTGGCCGGCTGAGCATGGACCTGCTGCGGGTCGACGCCGGACCGGTGGTGACGCTGCGGGTGCGGCTGACCAACCCGACCGACCGGCCGGTGGCCGTCGCCTATCTCACCGATGGGCGCACGGTGTGGAGCCGACCCCTCGACGAGGCCTCGACCCGGGGCCGCACCTATGAGGTGTCCTGGACCGTCGCCGCGCCCGGCGCAGCGGCCGCCTCGTCCGGGGAAGTGGTGCGGCTGCCCGCGGGCCGGTCGGCCGGCGTCCTCGCCGTGGGGTTCGACCTGCGCCGGGCGGGAGAGGCATCCGAGCAACCGGGCTGCCGTTGGGAGCGGCGCATGGCCTATCGGCTTCCCGACGGGACAGGACGGGTGGAGCTGCTGCGGCCGGGGCAGGGCTGGGCGCGCGACGACGCCCCGGGGTCGCAGTGGCTGCAGGCGAACGTGGGCAATCCCGTCGAGGAGCTCGGCTAGCTCGGGATCCGGGCGATCCCCCTGCTCTGGGGGTCGCCGGATGCCGTCGGGGAGGAGCATCCTGTGGTCAACGGCCCGTCCGCTCACCCCCGTGGCGGACGGGCCGCCTTGTGCCTGCGGCCGGCACCGCCGCCGAGGCGGCATCCAGGTCCCGGAGCAGGGGGCGGAGCGGGGCCAGTGGCCCGTCGACCTCGGACTTCGGGGCCTTGGTCCCTACAGGAACCCTGCCCCGAGCACGCAGGATCATGGCCATGCCTTCGACACCGCCCGCGCACGAGTGCCCTCGGCTGCTCGTAGCCGTCGACGGATCGGCCGGCAGCACGAGGCAACTGATCTGGGCCCTGGAGGAGGCGGCCCGGCGGGAGGCGACCGTCCTCGCCGTCGCGGTGCTCGCCAGCGACGCTTTCGAGGACGAGCGCACCGCGACGCAGGTCTTGATCCAGGCCCAGGTGCAGCACGCCGTCGGGGAGACGGGTGTGCACGGCCGCAGCCGCACCGCCCTGCTCGACCCGCCGGGGTTCGAGGCGCTCGCCAAGAACGCGCGGGGCGGCGATCTCGTCGTCGTCCGTCCGCCCCGCACCACGTCGCGGCGTCCGTCCCCGCCACGCCTGCGCCGGCCCCTGGGCCGCGGCTGACCGAACCGGGATGACGGAGGTGGCGGACCGGGCGGGCCGACTGTCTGACCCGCCCGGGCCTTCGTCGTCGCGGGCTCAGGCCCACGAAACGGCGCAGGTAGATCAGGCCACCGGAGCCTGGGTCGGCGCAACGACGGCCGCGGCGAGCCGCGTTTGCCGGACAGGCGCCGCGTACGGTGGATCACCACGTCAGGAACTTCCTCGCCGAGCAGCCGGCCGCGCGTCCTTCGTGAGGGGTGCGCCGATGACCGCCTCAACTCCGGGAGCACGGCGTGACACCGTCCCGATCCCGCGGCACCGGGAGGGGTGACGGGATGCCCGCGGCCGAGGTCGTCGACCGGTTCGAGATCGCGACCTCCGACGTCGTGGCCGCGCACGAGTTCATCCGGAACACGTGGGCGCCGCACCGGCTGAAGATCCGCGGCAGCCGGGAGCGCTTCACCTACCGCCAGACGACCGCGAGCGCCGGGCAACTGGCCGTCGACTCCGCGCGGCACACGATGAACGTCGAGCAGACGCTCGACCCGCTGGACTTCACGATGGTCGGTCTGGTCTGCGACGGCCGTTTCCGAGTACGGCGGACCGGCGAGGAGCGCTGGGTGCTGCCCGGAGACGTCCTGCTCTATCCCCAGGGCGTGGAGTACATGGCGGACTGGGCAGTGATCGACCTCAGGACGGTGCGGCTGCCCACCAGCGAGATCGCCCGCATCGCCGCCGCCGGTTCCGGCATCGACGCCGCCGATTTCCGCTTCGAGGGCCTCTCCCCGGTGTCGCCGCAGTGGCGCAGGCACTGGCAGGCCACGATGGCGTACCTGCACAGCTTGTTCGCCGGCCCGTTCCCCGCCATCGCCAACCCCCTCATCCGCGCCGGAGCGGTCCAGACCGTGGCGGCCATGGCGCTGGCCGCCTTCCCGAACAGCACCACGTCGGCGGCCTACGTCCGCGGGCCGGGGCCGGTTCCGCCGGCCGTGGTGCGCCGCGCCGTCGCCTACGTCGACGCCCACGCCGCCGAGCCGGTCACCCTCGCCGACGTCGTCGAGGCCTCGGGTGTCGGCGCCCGGGCGCTGCAGGAGGCGTTCCGTCGGCACCTGGACACCACACCGACCGGCTATCTGCGCCGGGTCAGGCTGGAGCGGGCGCACCGCGAGCTGCACGCGGCCGACCCCGCCCGGGGCGACAGCGTCGCCGCCATCGCCGCCCGGTGGGGATTCCACCCCGGCCGGTTCGCCGCCGCCTACCGGCAGGCCTACGGCCGCTCACCCCGGCAGACCCTGCTGTCCTGAACCGGACCGGATGATCCGGCCGCAGGAACGACGACGGCCCGCCCCACAGCGCTCGCGCGCGACGGGGCGGGCCGTCGCCTGCCGAGCGATCGGTTGCTGAACCCGACCTTCGGCGCGTCCGTCTGCGCTGCGGGCCGGGCAGAGGCTCAGGACCGTCGGACCCGAGGCGGCACCACCATGCGACGGACGTCGACCAGGGCCAGCGCCACCAGACCGACGACCGGCAGCAGGGTCAGCTGCACGAGAGCCGCGCCGTCCCACCCGAGACCGGCGACGAGCCGGGCGAAGATCAGCCCCGAGAACGCCGCCGCGACGTAGTAGGTGAGGATGAACAGCCCGGCACCCCGTCCGACGTGCTCCGGGCGGACGGCGCGCTGCAGAGCTGTGGCGCAGTTGGTGAAGAGCACGCCGCTGGCGAACGCGCCCATGAGGAACGCCAGCACGTACTGCGCTCCCGGCCCGTCCAGGAAGCGGTACGCGAGCAGCGCCGTGATCGAGGACCCGACGAAGCCCACCGCCAGCAGCATGCGCTGGTCGTAGCGGTCGGCCAGCCAGCCGACCGGCAACGCGGTCATGGCCCCGAAGCCGACGAGCGACGCCGCGAGCGCGGCCTGGGCCGGATCGAAGCCGAGCTCCTCGCGGAGGAAGGTCGGGTACAGGCCGAGGAAGCCGTAGAAGACCAGACCCGAGACCGCCGAGGCGATGCCGAGGCCCAGCGTGCCGCGGTTGTAGGGGCTGGCGGGCACGTGGTCGTAGCTGGCGGTGTCGGTGGTGCCGGCCCGTCCCGCCCGGGCCTCGCTCATGGACCGGGGCACCGTGACCAGGAGGACCAGGGCCATCGCCAGGCCGGCGATGCCGAAGACGAAGAACGGAGCACGCCAGGTGTCGGCGCTCCCGGCGAGGGCCTGCCCGAAGAGCGGACCCAGGAACACGCCGAGGCCGAAGGCGACACCGATGAACCCGGCCGCGACAGCGCGGCGGTGGAAGAAGAAGGCACCGATGATCGCGTAGATCGCCGTGGCCTGCACGCCTTCGCCGACTCCGGAGATGAGCCGGTACACCGCCATGTCCCCGAACCCGACGGCGAAGGGGATGGCGAGCGTGCCGAGGGAGTACACGACGACGCTCACGACCACGATCATCTTGCGGGACATCCGGTCCAGCAGGTAACCGGCCGGGACCCCCGTGAGCGCGAGGCCGAGCGTGAAGCCGGTGGCGAGGAGCCCGGCCTGGTCCAGGGAGAAGCCGAAGTCCTCCCGGATCTCCGGCAGCAGGGGATAGAAGACCTGCCGGTCCATCGCGTTGAGCATGTACGAGAGACACAGCACGGCGAATCCGATGACCACGGACGCCGAGGTCTCGCGGACGGCGGTGCCGGCCGGGGCGCGCCTCGCCTGGAGGCTGGACTGGGACAACGAATGCTCCTGAGCGAGTGAACTGTCCGTCCAGCGGACAGTCGTCCGAATACGTGCCTTCATGGTCAACAGCCCCGCCCCTGGTGTCAAGCGTCACAGGCCGACTCGCCGCACCCGGGCGTGCACACGGCCGGGGTCACGCGGAGCAGGCCCCTGTGGCCAGCTTGCCCACCTTCGCGGCCGACTGACCTGCGTCCGCGGTACGGCACTCAGGCCGACCGTGACCGTGCGCAACCGGCCCGGCGGTCTGGTCGTCGCCTTGACACGGCTGCCGTCTCTGCGAAACTCGGTAACCAAGAGCGGACGAGGGTCCGCTGTGCGGACAAGGTGAGTGCAGCGCCATGACAGCGAACGACGCAATCAGGACGGCTGAGCGTGCCGGACCCCTGGCCGGGATCGTCGTCGCGGACTTCTCGCGGGTCCTGGCCGGCCCGTACGCGACGATGCTGCTGGCCGACCTGGGCGCCGAGGTCATCAAGGTCGAGGCGCCCGGCGGGGACGACACCCGCGGCTGGGTGCCGCCGAAGCGCGGCGACGTCGGCACGTACTACCTGTCGGTGAACCGCAACAAGCGGTCGATCGCCCTCGATCTGAAAGACCCGGCCGACCTGGAGGTCGCTCACGACCTCTCCGCGCACGCCGATGTGTTCATCCAGAACTTCAAGCCCGGCGGGCTGGCCCGCTTCGGCCTGGACTACGACTCTGTGCGGGCGCGCAACGAAGCCGTCATCTACTGCTCGATCAGCGGCTTCGGTGCCGCGGGAGGAGCGCACCTGCCCGGCTACGACCTGCTGGTGCAGGGGATGTCCGGCCTCATGAGCCTGACCGGCGACCCGGACGGCAAGCCTTTCCGCGCCGGCATCTCGGTGTTCGACGTGATGACCGGCCTGCACTCGGTGATCGGCATCCTCGCCGCCTTGCACCACCGTGACCTGACCGGCGAGGGTCAGCACGTGGAGACCAATCTGTTGTCGACCGCGCTGTCGGCGCTGGTCAACCAGACGTCGGCGTACGTGGCCGGCGGCGTCGTCCCGACCCGGATGGGCAACGCCCACCTGAGCCTGTTCCCCTACGAGCCGCTGCAGACCGGCGACGGCGAGCTGATCGTGGTGGCCGGCAACGACGGCCAGTTCCGCAAGCTGGCCGAGGCCATCGGCCGCCCGGAGCTGGCCGACGACCCCCGCTTCGACACCGTCGGCAAGCGCAACGACAACCGCGAGCAGCTACGGCCGCTGCTGCTGGAGGCGCTGTCGGCGAAGAGCGCCCAGGACTGGTTCAGCATCCTCACCGAGGCCGGGCTGCCCTGCGGGCCCATCAACACGGTGGCCGGCGGCGTGCAGCTCGCCGAGGATCTCGGCCTGGAGCCGGTCGTCGAAGTCGGCGACGGCGACGCCGCCGTCCCCACCGTGCGCAACCCCATCCGCATGTCGGCCACCCCGGCCGGCTACCGGCTGGCTCCGCCGGCGCTCGACGAGCACGGCGGCGAGATCCGCCGGTGGCTCGCCTCCCTGCGGGAGGCCGACCGTGGCTGAGGTCCCCGAGAAGCCCGAGCTGATCGAGCGCCCGGTGTACCCCACCGCGCTCGGCGCCTCGAGCCTGAAGACCATCACCCTGCTCGGCACCGACCTGGCCGAGGACGTCATGGGCACGGTCGGCTTCGGCGAGCTGGCCTTCTGGCTGGCCACCCAACGTCGGCCCACGCCCGGGGAGACCCGGGTGTTCGAGGCGGTGCTCGCCGCCCTGGCCGACCACGGCTTCACGCCGACCGCGATCGTCACGCGGCTGACCTACCTGTCCGCGCCGGACTCCATCCAAGGGGCGCTGGCCGCCGGGCTGCTCGGCGGCGGCTCCCGCTTCCTCGGTGTCACCGAGGACTGCGGCCGGTTCCTGCACGACGTGCTGCTCGGCGTCGAGGGCGACCTGCCGACCGACGACGCCGGCTGGGACGCCCTCGCCCTCGACACCGTCAAGGCCCAGCGGGCCGCCCGCCGCTTCGTCCCCGGCCTCGGTCACCACGTGCACAAGGAGGGCGACCCGCGCACCCCCCGGCTGTTCCAGATCGCCGCCGAGGAAGGGCTCTACGGACCCCACCTGTCGCTGTTCGCCGCGATCGGCCGCGTCCACCCGCAGGTGCTGGGCAAGACGCTGCCGCTCAACGGCGCCGGCGTGTGCGGCGCCGCCCTGGCCGACCTCGGGCTGCCGCTGGAGCTGCTCCGCGGCTTCGCGCTGCTGGCCCGCACCGCCGGGCTGATCGGCCAGCTCGCCGAGGAGCTGCGCCATCCGGTGGCCAACGAGGTCTTCCTGTCGGTGGACCTGAACAACCGGTCGGTCCCGCCCGACCCGTACGTCCCCGACCCGAAGACCGACGGAGGTCGTCCTCGCTGAGCCGGCGTCTGCTTCTCAGCCCGCCCGCACGGCGCCGCCGGTGCGAGCGGGCTCGCCGGTCAGCGCGACCTGCACCGCCGTCGGGCCGGCTCGGTCCTAGCCGTTCTGCAGCGCCCGGCGCACCTTCGGGCCGCCGGTCGTCATTCGGTAGAGCTTGACGACCTGGGCCGGCGCGTTCCGCCACGTCGTCTCGGTCAGCCAGCCGTTGGGCAGCGACAGCCGCAGCACCTTGTGCCAGGCCGAGCCGACCTGCCGGGCCAGCGGCGCGGTGTGGTAGGTCAGCCCGTAGCGGTCGAACAGGTCGCGCACCTTCGGGGCGATCTCGGCGTACCGGTTGCTCGGCAGGTCGGGGAACAGGTGGTGCTCGATCTGGTGCGACAGGTTGCCGGTCATGGTGTGCAGAGCCTTGCTGCCGGAGATGTTCGCCGAGCCCAGCATCTGCCGCAGGTACCACTCGCCGCGGGTCTCGCCGTCGATGGAGCGCTTCTCGAAGGTCTCCACGCCCTCGGGGAAGTGCCCGCACATGATCACCGAGTGCGACCACAGGTTGCGCACCACGTTGGCCACGAAATTCGCCGCCAGCGTCGACAGGAACGACGGCCCCGACAGGAGCGGGTGTACGACGTAGTCCTTGGTGACCTGCTTGCGGATCTTGCGCAGCACCGCCTTCGTGCGGGCCCGGAACTCGGGGTCCCCGGTCCGCTTCTTGGCGATGGCCGCGCCCAACTCGAGGTCGTAGGCGGCGATGCCGTACTCGAAGAAGCAGGCGTTGACGAAGTTCCACAGCGGCTGCCCCAGGTGGAACGGGTGCCAGGGCTGGTCCTCGTCGACGCGCATGATGCCGTAACCGAGATCGTTGTCCTTGCCGATCACGTTCGTGTACGTGTGGTGCAACTCGTTGTGCGAGTGCTTCCACTGATCAGCCGGGCTGGCGCTGTCCCACTCCCAGGTGGTCGAGTGGATCTTCGGGTCGCGCATCCAGTCCCACTGCCCGTGCAGGACGTTGTGCCCGATCTCCATGTTCTCGAGGATCTTCGCCACCGACAGGCCGATCGTCCCGAGGATCCAGGCCGGCGGGAACCCCGAGGCCAGCAGGACGGCGCGGCTGCCCAGCTCGATCTTGCGCTGGACGTCGATGACCGTGCGGATGTAGGCGGCGTCGGCCTCGCCGCGGGAGTCGACGACCTCCTGGCGGATGGCGTCGAGCTCCTTGCCGATCAGCTCGATGTCCTCGGCGGTGAGGTGCGCGATCGGGTTGTCGGACTTCTTCTGCAGCGCGGTCACGATGGCTCCGTCGTCGTCTCGGGTCAGTGGTCGATGGCGCAGGCGCCGGCGGCGGCGCTGATGCAGGTCTGGACGAGGACGCCGTCCCCGGGGGCGGCCGTGGTCACCTCGCCGGTGCGCAGGTCGCGGACCGCGCCCTCGCGCAGGGGCAGCACGCAGCCGAAGCAGATGCCCATCCGGCAGCCGCTGGGCATGAGGACGCCGGCCTCCTCGGCGGCGTCGAGGATCGGGACGGCGCCGTCGGCCTCGAGCGTGGTGCCGGACCCGGTGAAGGAGACCGTGCCGCCCTCGCCGGCCACGATCACCGCGGGGCGGAACCGCTCGGTGTGCAGCCGGTCGGCCAGGCCCGCCGCGGCCCAGTGCTCCTCGAGCATCTCGAGCAGGCCCACGGGGCCGCAGGCCCAGGTCGCCCGCTCGGCCAGGTCGGGCACGAGTGCGGCGATCGCGGCCGCGTCGAGCGTGCCCGCGGTGTCGGTGTGCTGCTCGACCAGCCGGATCCGGCCGTCGTCGGCGAGGGCGCGCAGCTCGGCGCCGAAGAGGACGTCCTCCGCCGTGGGGGCCGAGTGCACCAGGACGACGTCGGTGTGCCGTAGATCCGTGCTGCGCAGGATGCCCATGACCGGGGTGATGCCGGAGCCGGCGGTCACGAAGAGCACCTTGGCCGGCGCCGGCGTCGGCAGCACGAAGTCGCCGGCGGCCTGGTCCAGCTGGATGAGCGTGCCGGGCCGCATGCGGTGGACCAGGTGGTTGCTGACCCTGCCGCCCGGGATGGCCTTGACGGTGATGCTGATGCAGCCGTCCGGCCGGTCCGTGTGCGAGGTGAGCGAGTACGCCCGCCACTGCCGGACGCCGTCGACGTCGACGCCGACGCGCACCCATTGGCCCGGTGTGTGGCCGCGCCAGTCGGCGCCGGGACGGAGCACCAGCGTGGCCGCGTCGCGCGTCTCGGGGTGCACGGCCTCGACGCGGGCGCGCAGGTCCGCGCCGGCCCGCAGCGGGCTGACCAGGTCGAGGTAATCGGCGGGCAGCAGCGGCGTCGTCACCAGTTCGGCCAGCCGCAGCGCCCGGTCGCGCAGGGCGGTCAGCACCGGCCGGGCGGGGGGCGGGCCCTTGACGGTGGCGGTCATGCCCCCATAGTTGTGATGCTCCGGCGCAAATGCCTGTGTGCTGAGCGTGAATCGAGCCGCTGTACTTGTCCTCTACGAACAAGAGAGGTGCGATGACGCCGGACGAGGTTACGTTTCCGGCCGCCGTGGCCGACGCCCTGCGGGCGGAGCTGCCGTCGGTCGCCGAGCGCACCGTGGCCGCCGTCGTGGTCGAGGTTCCCAGCTACGTGGATGCCTTCGGCGGCGACATGGGCCGCAAGATCGAGAATGCCGTGCAGCTGGCCCTGGCCGGCTTCCTCGAGCTGGCCGCCACCCGCGGCGGAGTGGACGCGAGCACGCCGATCGGCCCGGCCCTCGAGGGCGCCTACGCGCTGGGGCGCGGCGAGGCGCGCAGTGGCCGGTCCATGGACGCCCTGCTGGCCGCCTACCGGGTCGGTGCCCGGGTCGCCTGGCGGGACCTGAGCGCGACGGCCGTGTCCGCGGGCCTGGGCGTCGAGCAGCTGGCCCGCTTCGCCGAGCTCGTGTTCGCCTACATCGACCAGCTCTCCGCATCGAGCGTGGCCGGGCACGCCGACGAGCTCGCCGTCAGCGGGCAGGTGCGGCGGCGCTATCTCGAGCGCCTGGCGGCTCTGCTGGTCACCGGCGCGGCGGAGGCCGACCTCACCGCCGCCGCCGAGCGCGCCGAGTGGGTGCCGCCGCGGACGCTCACCGCGGTGCTGCTTCCCGAGGCCCGCGCCCGCGGCGCGCTGCTGCGGCTGGACGGCCGGACCCTGCAGGTGCCCGAGGACCGGGCGCCCCGCGACCCGTCCGGAGAGCTCACGGCGCTGCTCGTCCCGGACGTCGACGGCCGGGCGCGTACGGCACTGCTGCGCGCGCTCGACGGCCACGCCGCCGTCGTCGGGCCGGCCCGCCCCTGGCAGCAGGTCACCGTGTCGTGTGCACGGGCCCTGCGCGCGGTGCGGCTGGGCCTGGCCCCGGGGGACTCCACGCCGCTCGACACGGACGTACGGCTGGTCGACCTCGTCCTGCGGGCCGACGACGACGCGCTCACCGATCTGCGCTCGCAGGTGCTCGCCCCGCTGGCCGGCCTCAGCCCCGGCACCCGCGACAAGCTCGTCGAGACGCTGCGCGCCTGGGTGCTCCACCACGGGCGGCGGGAACGGGTCGCCGCGGAGCTGTTCGTGCACCCGCAGACGGTGCGCTACCGGATGGCGCAGCTCCGCGAACTCTACGGCGAACGCCTCGACGATCCGCAGACGGTCCTCGAGATCACCGTCGCCCTGGGCGCGCGCGAGGGCTGAGGAACAGTGGAACGGCGGGAGTCAGGGGTGACCCGCCGTCTTCTCGCCGGTTCCTCCATCCGCTGGGCCGGGCGGACCGGTCGAGCTGCGCACGACCAACTGTGGCGGCAGGACGAGATCGCGGTCGGTGACCGGCCGGCCCGTCAGTCGGGCGACGCTGCGCTCGACGGCCAGCCGGGCGATCTCGTCGGCGTCCTGACGCACCGTGGTCAGGTCGAGGTGCGGAAGACGGGCCAGGCCGGTGTCGTCCCATCCCACGACGGAGACGTCGCCGGGCACGGGAACCCCGGCCCGGACGAGCGTCTCGAGGACCCCGGCCGCCACGTCGTCGTTGAACGCGATCACGGCGCTCGGCAGAGTTCCTCCGTCGAGCAGGAGCCGGGCCGCGGCGACGCCGTGCTCCTGCAGGAGTCCACCGGGAACGGCCCGGGCCTCCCGGCCCAGGCCGCGGTCGTGCATGGCGGCCCGGTAGGCGCGTCGGCGGGAGTCCGCGATCACGCCGGCGCCGCCGTCGACGTGCACGATGCGCCGGTGCCCGAGAGCGACCAGGTGGTCGACCGACTGACGCATCCCCTCGTCGTCGGAGCTGCGGATCACGTCCACCGCCGGGTCGTCGACCTCCCAGCCGACGACGACCACGGGTAAGCGACCTGCCAGGACCGGAGCACCGGAACCGGGGCCGAGCAGGATGACCGCCTCGCACCGGAAGTCGAGGAGCGTCTCCACGGCGCGCTGCTCGTCCCGGCTGGGCGTGAGGGCGCTCAGGATCAGCTCGTACCCGGCCCGGTCGGCCGCCCGGTACAGCCCGTCGAGCAGATCCAGGTGGAACCGGCCGGCCATGAGGAAGACCACGCCGAGCTGCCGGGAGTGCCCGCTGGCCAGCAGTCGGGCCCGGGCGTCGGGCCGGTAGCCGATGTCCGCCGCTGCTGCCAGGACCCGCTGCCGGGTCTCTTCGCCGGCACCGGGTGCCCCGCGCATGACGATCGAGACCAGCGCCCGGGAGACGCCGGCCCGGGTCGCCACGTCCTGCAGCGTCGGGCGCCGTCGCGCCGGGCCGCCACCGCCCTCGACCACGCCCGCCATCCTCCCGGGACACCGCCTATGTCAGGACAAGCTCTTGACTCTCCCCGTGTGCGCAGCCACACTAGCCCGCAACCGACTAGAGCGCTCTAGTGAAGTCACCGCGACGCACGACCAAGGCCGCCGGACATCGCCGACGTCGCCGATCGGCCGGCCCACTCCAGTTCGACCGCCGGGAGGACCCGTGAAGGCCAGCACCGCGACCGAGTACAACCCCTTCGCGCCCGACTTCTACACGTCGGACCCGTTCGCGGTGTACCGGTGGATGCGGGCCGAGGCCCCCGTCTACTACAGCGAGCGGTGGGGATGGTGGGCCCTGACCCGCTTCGAGGACGTGCGGGCGGCGGCGCTGGACTCCGACACGTTCCGCAGCTTCGAGGGCATGGACATCGACGACAGCGCCCTGGAGCAGGCTCCCCCCGGGTCGCTGCCCAACATGGACAACCCCCGGCACGACCAGGTCCGCAAGGTGGTGCAGCCGTACTTCCTGCCGCGCCGGGTCGCCCAGCTGGAGGACGGCATCCGCGCGGTGGTGCGCGACCTGGTCGCCTCCTGGCGGGACCGCGGCGCGGTGGACCTGGCCCAGGAGCTGGCCTGGCCCATGCCGTTCGACGTGTTCTTCCACCTGATGGGCCTCCCCAGCAGGCATGAGAAGGACCCCGTGGAGCTGGCGCGGCGTGACCAGCTGGAGCGGTGGACGCACGAGCTGAAGGACCGCGTGCCCGGCACGCCCCACCTCACCCCGGTGGCGAAGGCGGCCACCGCCGGCGTCCAGCAGTACTTCATCGACCTGCTGGAGGAGCGCCGTCGCTCCGGGCGTGGCGACCTGGTCACGAAGTTCGTCAACTCCGACATCGACGGGGTGCCGTTCGTGGACGACCAGGTCACGCCCACCTCCGAGGTCAGCGGCCTGATGCTGGTGCTGTTCCTGGGCGGCGTGGAGTCCACCGCCGGGCTGACCGGGACGCTGTTCAAGCTGCTCGCCGAGAACCCCGACCAGCGGACGCTGCTCCAGAAGGACCCGTCCCTCATCCCCGCCGCCGTCGAGGAGGCCCTGCGCTTCGCCACCCCGCTGCAGCTCACCGCCCGCACGACCTCGCGGGAGGTCACCCTGCACGGTGTCACCATCCCCGCCGGTGGCCGGGTCGTGCTGATTCCCGGCGCCGCCAACCGCGACGAGCGCCAGTTCCCCGACCCCGACACCTTCGACATCACCCGCAGCCGGTCCCGCCACCTGGGCTTCGGCGAGGGCGTGCACGGCTGCCTGGGCGCTCCCCTGGCCCGCCTCGAGGCGAGGATCGCCCTCGAGGAGGCCCTCCCCGTCCTCGGCGACTACCAGCTGTCGGGCCCGCCGGTCTTCTATCCCAGCTCGCCGAACATGTACGTGTGGAAGAACCTGCCGGTGACGTTCGGCGCGGCCGGCGGACGGCGATCGGCCGAGGTTCCCACCGGGCAGCGGCACCCCCACGTCGAGACCGTGCACCACCGGACGACGAGCGTCACCCTCGTCGCCGCCGAGTTCGAGGCCGACGCTCGGGTGGCCGCCAAGCACCAGGCCGCCGACGGGGTCGTCACCCTGGCCCTGCGCGAGGTGGGCGACCACCCGCTGCCGGCCTGGGACCCCGGGGCGCACGTCGACCTCGTCCTCGACAAGGCACCCACCCGGCAGTACTCGCTGTGCGGCGACCCCGCCGACCACCACGAGTACCGCCTGGGCATCCTGCGGGACCCCGAGGGGCGGGGCAGCTCGCTGTACGTGCACGACGAGCTCCAGGTCGGCGACACCGTCCGCGTGCGGGGCCCGCGCAACAACTTTCCCCTCGTCGCCTCGCCCCGGTACCTGTTCATCGCCGGCGGTATCGGCATCACGCCGATCCTGGCGATGATCCGGGCCGTGGAGGCCGCCGGCGCGGACTGGAAGCTGGTCTACGGCGGTCGGCGGCGCGCGTCGATGGCCTTCCTCGACGAGCTGGCGCAGTACGGCGACCGGGTGTCGATCCGTCCGCAGGACGAGACCGGGCTGCTCGACCTCGACGCCCTGCTCGGCACCCCGCGACCGGACACGCTCGTCTACTGCTGCGGACCCGAGCCCCTGCTCGCGGCGGTCGAGCAGCGCTGCACCGCCTGGCCCTCGCGGTCGTTGCACGTGGAACGCTTCGCGCCGAAGCCGCTGGCGGAGCCGGTGCGAACAGAGGCGTTCGAGGTCGTCCTGCAGCAGAGCGAGCTCACCCTCACCGTCCCGCCGGACCGGTCCATCCTGTCCGTGGTGGAGGAGGCCGGGGTCGCGGTGCTGTCCTCCTGCGCCGAGGGCACCTGCGGCACCTGCGAGACCACGGTGCTGGACGGCGAGCCGGAGCACCGCGACTCCGTGCTCAGCGAGGAGGAACGCCGCGCCAGCGACTGCATGATGATCTGCGTCTCGCGCTCCTGCAGTCCTCGTCTGGTCCTCGACCTCTGAGTTCCCGTCTCCAGGAAGGCGCTCGAGGACCCGGCGGCGTCCGGTTCAGCCCCCGTCGTCCGACAGGACGCGCTGGGCCACGTACTCGCCGATGGCCAGCGCAGAGGTGGCCGCGGGCGAGGGTGCGTTCCGGACGGTGACGACCGGGCCGAGCCGGTTGATCCGGAAGTCGTCGACCAGCGTGCCGTCCCGGTCGACGGCCTGGGCACGGACGCCGGCCGGCGCCCTCTGGACGTCGGTGTCGGCCAGAGCCGGGACGAACTCCCGCGCCGCGGCCAGGAACACCCTCCGTGACAGCGAACCGCGGAACTCGGCGATCCCCATCCGCCAGTGCCGCCGCGCCAGCGGCCGCATCCCCGGCCAGGTCAGCGTCTGGAACAGCTCCCCGAGGCGGACGTCCCGCCGGCGGTAGCCCTCCCGGGCCAGCGCCAGCACCGCGTTCGGCCCGATGTCGACCCCGCCGTCGACCCGGCGGGTGAAGTGCACGCCGAGGAAGGGGTAGCGCGGGTCGGGCACCGGATAGATCAGCCCGCGGACCAGGTGGCTGCGCTCCGGGACCAGCCGGTAGTACTCGCCGCGGAAGGGCACGATCGCCGGCCCCTTCTCGTCGCCGGCCAGCTGCGACACCCGGTCGCTGTGCAGGCCGGCGCAGACGACGAGCCGGTCCACCGCGAGCGCCTCCTCGTCGGAGCAGACGACCACTCCCCCGCCGACCTGCCGCCGGACGCTCATGACCTCGAAGCCCAGCCGGACGTCGTGGCCCTTCTGCCGCAGCTCCTCGGCCATCGCCCGCGCGACGGCCCGGAAGTCGACGATGGCGGTGTGCGGGGAGTGCAGAGCCGCCTCCCCGACCGCTTCGGGCTCGACCTCGCGCAACTCGTCGCCGGAGAGCCGGCGCAGGCCGGGCACCCCGTTCGCAGTCGCGCGCCGCTCGATCTCGCGCAGGGCGGGCAGCTCGTCGGGACGCCGAGCGACGACCAGCTTGCCGCACTCGTCGTAGACCAGGCCGTGCTCGCTGCAGAACTCCTGGAGCAGGCCCCTCCCCCTACTGCAGAGCTCGGCCTTCAGCGAACCCGGCTTGTAGTAGAGGCCCGCGTGGACGACGCCGCTGTTGTGACCGGTCTGGTGGACCGCGACGTCGTGCTCCTTGTCCAGCACGGTGATCTGCGCGTCCGGCTGCAGCTGCGCCAGCCGCCGGGCCACCGCCAGACCCACGATGCCGGCGCCGACGACGCCGATGCGGGTCGGACCGGTCGGGAGGGCGCTCACCGGCCACCTCCCACGGACCCTTTCGTCACTGCGTCGTCGCCTGCCGGATCTCCGTGGTCACCCGCTCGATCTCCCGGCGCAGCTCCAGACGGCGGCCCGCGGCCTCGTGCCGTCGGCGCTCCTCGGCGGTCCGGGGCCGCCACGGCGGGACCTCCACCGGACGACCGTCCGGCCCGATCGCGACCATCGTGAAGTAGCAGCTGTTGGTGTGCCGGACGACCTGGCTGACCAGGTCCTGGGTGGTCACACGGACCCCGATCTCCATGGAGGTGCGGCCGGTGCGGTTCACGCTGGCCTGGAAGGTCACCAGCTCACCGACGTGAATGGGCTCCCGGAAGACGACCCGGTCCACCGACAGCGTGACCGCGTACGTCCGCGCCCAGCGGGTGGCGCAGGTGTAGGCCACCTGGTCGAGGTACTTGAGAAGCAGGCCGCCGTGGACGTTGCCCGCGAAGTTGGACATGTCCGGCGTCATCAGGATCGTCATCGACAGGCGGTGGAGGTCGTCGGCCTCCCCGCCGTCGGCCGCGGTCGTCGGTGAACCGTTGTTCGAGGGCATGGGCGGTCTCCTCGCCGAGTCGTGTCGAAGAGGATCGTGGCCGAAGCGGGAGCGGGTGGGGAACGAGACAGGACGGCCCGGTCGTGACCCGGCGGGAAATCCGGTCGTCCCCGCCCCCCGGACGGCCAGCACAAATGAGCTCCAGCGGCGGCCGACGGGGACCTTCGACCCTCCAGCCCGTTTCCGTTCCGAAGCTACCGTTCTCTCGTCGCAGAGACGCAGGGATGTGGCACATGACGTCATCGCCGCAGGTAGGACGGGCCGGAAAGCCCGCCGCGCTCGCCGTCCCCGCGTGGGCGTGGGCACTGACCCTCTACGCGCTGGCGGTCCTGTTCGTGGTGCTCCAGGACAACGGCCTGGCGTTCGTCCTCAGCGCAGACATCGTCCACGACTTCTTCCACGACGCCCGGCACTCGCTCGGCGTGCCCTGTCACTGAGGGAGCGGGCATGTCCACGTGGCTCGAGCCGCGCGCACGAACCGCCCCATCGCTCAGCTTTCCCCGGCTCCTCGGCCGATTCACGCTGGCCGGCCTGTTCGCCGGCCTCCTGGCCGCCGCCTGGCTCCTGCTGGTCACCGAGCCGACCATCCGCTCCGCCCTCGTGGTGGAGGAGGCCCGTCAGGCCACGGGCGCTTCCCGGGGCCACGAGGAGCTGTTCAGCCGCACCACCCAACTGGTCGGCGGAGTGCTCGGCACCGTGCTGACCGGTGTCGTCCTCGCCGTCGTCTTCGCGACCGTCTACGGCACGGTCCGCCATCGGCTGCCCGGCCGCACCGACCTTGCCCGCGCGACCCTGCTCGCGGCGATCGGGTTCGGCATCGTCGGGCTGCTGCCCGCGATCATCATCCCGGCGAACCCGCCGGGGGTCGGGAGCCCGCACACGGTCTCGACCCGGACGGCGATCTACGGCGCCGTGCTGCTGTGCGGCGTCGTCATCACCATGCTGACCGCCGCCCTGGTCAGCCTGCTCCGGGACCGTGGGGTCGGGACCGCACCGACCGCGCTCGCGGCGACCGTTCTCGCAGTCGCCCTGGCGGGACTCGTGATGATCCTGATGCCCGACAGCCCCGACCCCGTCCCGGCCGACTTCCCGGCGTCGGTGGTGCGGAACTTCCGGCTGGCCTCCCTCGGCCAGCTGCTCGTCCTGTGGGCCGGCATGGGTGTGGCCGGGGGCTGGCTGCTGGACCGGTCTGCGCAGCGGGCGGACTGACCTCCGGCGCTCCCTCGCCGAGTTGTCTTCGGTCCCTGGCGCCGGGGCAGCGAATCGGCTGCGGGCTTCCCGCCCGGAGTCAGGCCACCGCGCGGACCAGATGCCCGGCCGCGTTCCCGAACGGGTCCACCACGAAGCCACGGAGCAGCAGCAGATCGGCGAGCGCCCGGTTCATCACCTGTTGCACCGCGGTATCGGTTTCGGCGCCCTGAACCCGATCGACGCTCATCCTGTCGTGCTGGCGCCAGGTGACGATGACCCCGCTCAGCGCGGGGGCGGGGGTCAGGCAGACACCACCGACGCCGCGGCCGGCTGCGGTGGAGTCGTGGAGGGGCAAGCCGGCCTCGCACAGCGCCGCGGCGATCTCCACCACCAGGGTGATGAGCGGGTCGTCGTCGGAGAGTTCCGCGTCCCAGCCGTCGGGCAGCCGGTCGAGCTGCTGTCCCAGGTGTGCCAGCCACGCCCAGTCCTGCGGTGAGGGCCGGCGGCTGAGCACGCCGTCCGCGCCACGGATCCCGTAGAGGAGCCGGACGCCCTCGGCACCGAAGCCTTCGCCGGCGGCCCAGCCGGCCTCGGCGCGGTCGGAGAACGGCCCGGCGACGATCTGGCCGGGAACGTCCTCCTCGTCGACGACCAGCCACCAGCCCGGCCGCTCCACGCCGCCGAGAACGACCTCACCGCTGGACATACCACTCATGCCGCTCACCGATCACCATTCCGAGGGGGAGCCGGCGCTGGGGAAGTGCGCCGGCACCGCGCGCGAACCGGGAACCGGAAAGCGCGGGATGGCCGAAAGGTAGGGGCGCAGGCGCCCGCGCCCGGTCTCTCGTGAGACGTTCCGACGTCCGCGTTCACCGAATCGTTGCGCGCGTGGTCAGCGGGGACGATGACCTGCCTCAGGCCGCACCCACAAGTCGACCGCCGCGGCCTCTGCCGAGCGTGGAGGGAGCCCCGGCCAGGCCGATCATCCCGCTGCACGGCCACGGGCACCGGCGCGTCGCTCCGGACGTCGACACCAGGCCCTCGAGTCCTCGGCTCAGCCGGCGACCTTGACCGCGAGGACGGGGCAGCCGGCTTCGAGCAGGATCCGCTGTGCCGCGCTGCCCATGAGCAGCTTGCCGACCGGGCTGCGACGGCGCATGCGGGCTAGAGCAGGGACCGGGCCACGTACGGGAGGATCCCGCCGTGGCGGA
>DATAAV010000011.1:0-9753 GCA_036259935.1 Geodermatophilus sp.
GAGAGATGTCACCTGCGGCCGGGCACGCCACGGGACCGGGGATGGGACCATGGGGAGCGCCATGACAGCTCTGCCCCTGGTCTTCGACGCCCCCCGCCGGGGCAAGCCGCCCCGCCACCTCGCCGACCTGACCCGCGAGGAGGTCCGCGCGGCGGTCACCGAGCTCGGGCAGCCGGCCTTCCGCGCCGACCAGCTGACCCGGCACTTCTACCGCGGCGTCACCGACCCGGCGCAGATGACCGACCTGCCTGCCGCGGCCCGCCAGACGCTGGCCGACGCGCTGCTGCCCGGCCTGCTCACCCCGGTCCGGAACCAGTCGGCCGACGGCGGCCGCACCCGCAAGACCCTGTGGCGGCTGCACGACGGCGCGCTGGTCGAGAGCGTTCTCATGCGCTATCCCGACCGGGCCACCGTGTGCATCTCCAGCCAGGCCGGCTGCGGCATGGCCTGCCCCTTCTGCGCCACCGGCCAGGGCGGGCTGACCCGCAACCTCTCCGCAGCGGAGATCATCGGCCAGGCGGTCGCGGCCGCGGCGGCCATGGCGAACGGGGAGATCCCCGGCGGGCCGGGCCGGCTGTCCAACGTCGTCTTCATGGGCATGGGCGAGCCGCTGGCCAACTACGCCCGCGTGCGCAAGACGCTCGACGCGCTGGTCACCCCGGCTCCGCACGGGCTCGGGCTCTCCCAGCGCTCGGTGACCGTCTCCACCGTCGGGGTGGTGCCGGCGATCCGCCGGCTCACCGAGGAGGGGCTGCACGTCACCCTCGCCGTCAGCCTGCACGCACCCGACGACGAGCTGCGCGACACGCTGGTGCCGATCAACACCCGGTGGAAGGTCGCCGAGGTCGTCGCCGCGGCCGACGCCTACGCCGAGCGCACCGGGCGCCGGTACTCGGTGGAGTACGCCCTCATCCGCGACGTCAACGACCAGCCCGAGCGGGCCGACCGGCTCGGCCGGCTGCTGGCCGGGCGCCGCGCGCACGTCAACCTCATCCCGCTCAACCCCACCCCCGGCAGCCCGTGGGACGCCAGCCCGCTGCCGGCCCAGCGGGAGTTCGTGGCCCGGCTGCGCGCCGCCGGCGTCGCGACCACGGTGCGCGACACCCGGGGGCAGGACATCGACGGCGCCTGCGGCCAGCTCGCCGCCGCCGACCGCGTGGACGGGGTGCCCAGCGTCGCCGTCCCCGCCCCGTCCGTGGAGCCGCCCGTGCCCCTCGGCGCCGAGGCCGACGAATGAGCAGCACCGGCGCACTCCCCGAGGCCGAGGCGCACGACCACACGCACGCCGACGTCTCCGGCGGATGGCTGCGGGCCGCCGTCTTCGGGGCGATGGACGGCCTGGTCACGAACACCGCGCTCGTCGCGGGCGTCGGCGGCGGTGGCGCCTCGCCCCGGGCCATCGTCCTCGCCGGCGTCGCCAGCCTGGTGGCCGGCGCGATCTCCATGGCGCTGGGCGAGTACACCTCGGTGAAGACGCAGAACGAGCAGCTCGAGCTCGAGGTGGACAAGGAACGGCTGGAGCTGGAGCGCAATCCCCACGGCGAGCTGGCCGAGCTGGTCCAGATGCTGCGGGCGCGGGGGGTCGAGAAGGACCTCGCCCACCAGGTGGCCGAACAGCTGTCCCGCGACCCGGACACGGCGCTGCGGCTGCACGTGGTCGCCGAGATGGGGGTCAACCCCGAGGACAAGCCCTCGCCGCAGGTTGCGGCGGTGTCCTCGCTGGTCACCTTCGCGGCCGGCGCGGTGATCCCGCTGCTGCCCTACCTGTTCGGCGTCTCGCTGCTGTGGGTCGCGCTGATCTGCGGCGGCGCCGGCCTGGCCCTCGCCGGTGCGCTGTCGTCCCGGTTCACCCCGCGGCCGTGGTGGTACGCCGCCCTGCGGCAGCTGCTGTTCGGCGCGGTCGCTGCCGGGATCACCTACGCGATCGGGCTGGCGATCGGCGTCGGGGTGGCCTGAGCTCCTGCGGCCGGGTGGACCGCGCCGGTCAGCGGGCGCGCCAGGCGTTCTTCCGCCGGTAGAAGTCGAGGACCTTGATCAGGATCATGATCCCCGCGATGCCGAGGAGCCAGTAGTCCTCCATCCGGCCCTCGTGGTTGCCGATCAGGTAGGCGAGGATGAACAGGATCGCCACCCAGGACGCGATCCGGCCCGCCCGGCCCGTCTCGCCGTGCCAGCCCCAGTCCTCGGGCCGCTCGTGCTCGACGGGGTGCTCGCCGACGCGGACGACGGCCTCCTCGCGGCCGGGCTGGTTGACCCGCTCGGTCGCGGGGTTGTCCTGCGCGATCCGGGCGCGGTGGGTCTGCTCGCTCACGGTTGCCATTCTGGCAGTCCCCGATCCGGCCCACCGGTCGAGGTCGGGCGGCGCGTCGAGGGCGGTGACCGGCGCCGGGGGAGGATGGCGGCGTGAGCGAGCGTGCGAGCTCACGCGAGGGGCACAGCGGCGCCGCGAACGCGGCCGACGAGCGCAGCGAGGAGTACGCGTGAGCGATCTGCGCGAGGTGACGATCCTGGGATCGACCGGGTCGATCGGGCGGCAGGCGATCGCCGTGGCCCGGCAGAACCCCGACCGGCTGCGGATCACCGGCCTGGCCGCGGGCGGCGGCGACGTCACCCGGCTGGCCGAGCAGGCGCTCACCCTCGGCGTCCGCACCGTCGCGGTGGCCCGCGCCACCGCCGCGCAGGACCTGCAGCTGGCCTTCTACGCCGCAGCCTCCAAGCGTGGCTGGTCGCGTGGGGACTACGCGCTGCCGGAGATCCTGGCCGGCCCGCGGGCGTCCGAGGAGCTGGCGGCCCGCCCCGCCGACGTCGTCCTCAACGGCATCACCGGGTCCATCGGCCTGGGGTCCACGCTGGCCGCGCTGGCCGCCGGGCGGACCGTCGCGCTGGCCAACAAGGAGTCGCTGGTGGCCGGCGGGGCGCTGGTCACCGCGGCGGCCCGCCCGGGGCAGCTGGTGCCGGTGGACTCGGAGCACTCGGCGCTGGCGCAGTGCCTGCGCGGCGGCGCGCGCAGCGAGGTCGCCCGGCTGGTGCTCACCGCCAGCGGCGGGCCGTTCCGCGGCCGCCGCGCCGCGGAGCTGGCCGAGGTCACCGTGGAGCAGGCCCTGGCCCACCCGACCTGGGACATGGGCCCGGTCGTCACGATCAACTCCGCGACCCTGGTGAACAAGGGCCTCGAGCTCATCGAGGCGCATCTGCTCTTCGACGTCCCCTACGCCGACATCGACGTGGTCGTGCACCCGCAGTCGATCGTGCACTCGATGGTCACCTTCGCCGACGGCGCGACGATCGCCCAGGCCAGCCCGCCGGACATGCGGCTGCCGATCGCCCTGGCGCTGGCCTGGCCCGAGCGGCTGCCGCACGTGCAGCCGGCCCTGGACTGGTCGACGGCGAGCTCGTGGGACTTCTACCCGCTGGACCAGGAGGCCTTCCCCGCCGTCCGGCTGGCCCGGTCGGCCGGCGAGGCCGGCGGCGTGGTGCCGGCGGTGTACAACGCGGCCAACGAGGAGGCCGTCGCGGCGTTCGTGGCGGGTCGGCTGTCGTTCCCCGGCATCGTCGACCTGGTCGCGCGTACCCTCGACGACGCGCCGGACCTCGGCGTTCCCACCTGCGTGGACGACGTCCTGGCCGCCGAGCGGTGGGCCCGGGAGCACGCTCGCGCCGTGATCGCCGGAGGCTGAACTGAGCGGGATCCTTCTCACGGTCCTGGGGATCGTCGCCTTCGCGATCGGCCTGCTGTTCTCCATCGCGTTCCACGAGTTCGGCCACTTCTTCTGGGCCCGCCGGTTCGGCATGCGCGTGCCGCAGTTCATGGTCGGGTTCGGCCCGACGGTCTGGTCCCGCAGGAAGGGGGAGACCGAGTACGGCATCAAGGCGATCCCGCTCGGCGGCTACATCCGCATCGTCGGCATGATCCCGCCGGCCGAGGAGGGCGAGAGCAAGCGCGCCACCCGGATGCGCAGCTTCATCGCCGAGGTCCGCGGCCAGGCCCTCAACGACGTGCTGCCCAGCGACGCCGGGCGGGTGTTCTACGCCAAGCCCTGGTGGCAGCGGGTCGTCGTCATGTTCGCCGGGCCGTTCCACAACCTGGTGCTGGCGGTCGTCTTCTTCGCGATCACGCTGACCGCCATCGGCACCAACGTCGCGACCACCACCGTGGCGCAGGTCCCGGCGTGCGTGCTGCCCGCCGGGGCCGCCAGCGCGACGGCGGAGGACCCCTGCTCGGTGCCGATCACCCCGGCCGGAGAGCTGTGCGAGGCCGGCGCGCCCGGGTGCGCGCTGCCGCAGCAGAGCCCGGCCGCGGCCGCCGGGCTGCGCCCCGGCGACACGATCGTGGCCATCGACGGCCGGCCGCTGGAGCGCACCGCCTACGACAGCTGGACGGCGGTGCAGGAGGCGATCCGCACCAGCCCCGACCAGCCGCTGCAGCTCACCATCGAGCGGGACGGCGAGCGGCGCGGGCTCACGGTGACCCCGATCGCCAACACCGTGTACGTCGAGCCCGGCAGCGAGGAGACCACCACCGCCGGCTACCTCGGCGTGGCGCCGTCGGTGGAGCTGGCCCGCCAGTCGGCGGGCAGCCTGCCCGGCTACTTCGGCATGGTGCTGGCGGCGTCGGTGGAGCGGCTGGTCGAGGTCCCGGAGAAGATCCCGCAGCTGTTCCGCGCGGCCTTCCTCGGCGAGGAGCGGGACGAGAACGGCCCGATCGGCGTCGTCGGCGTCGGGCGCATCTCCGGTGAGGTCTTCGCCATCCAGGAGTTCTCCGGCGCGGAGAAGATCAGCTTCTTCCTCAGCCTGCTGGCCAGCGTCAACCTGGTGCTGTTCCTGTTCAACCTCCTGCCGGTCTACCCGCTCGACGGCGGGCACATCGCCGGGGCGCTGTACGAGAAGGCCCGCGCCACCGTCGCCCGGCTGCGCGGGCGCCCCGATCCGGGGCCGTTCGACATCGCCCGCCTCATGCCGGTGGCCTACGTCGTGGCGGGCCTGTTCATCGCCCTGTCGGGGTTGCTCCTGATCGCCGACATCGTCAACCCGATCACGATCCAGTGATCCCGCCGGCCTCCGCGGATACGCGCGGAGGCGGCGGTCACACCGCCGTTCGCGGCGGTGGCGCGGAACGCCGGGCGATACTGGACGCCATGGCGACCCCCGTCAGTCTCGGCATGCCCGCTGCGCCCCCGCCCGTCCTGGCCCCCCGGCGCCGGACCCGCCAGCTCGACGTGGGCGGCGTCGGGGTCGGCAGCGACTTCCCCGTCAGCGTGCAGTCGATGACCACGACGAAGACCGCCGACATCAACGCCACGCTTCAGCAGATCGCCGAGCTCACCGCGGCCGGCTGCCAGATCGTGCGGGTCGCCGTCCCCGACACCGACGACGCCGAGGCGCTGCCGGCGATCGCCGCCAAGTCGCAGATCCCGGTCATCGCCGACATCCACTTCCAGCCGCGCTACGTCTTCGCCGCCATCGACGCCGGGTGTGCGGCGGTGCGGGTCAACCCCGGCAACATCAAGAAGTTCGACGACCGGGTGGGGGAGATCGCCAAGGCGGCCAAGGACGCCGGCATCCCCATCCGCATCGGCGTCAACGCCGGCTCGCTGGACAAGCGGCTGCTGGCCAAGTACGGCAAGGCCACGCCGGAGGCCCTGGTCGAGTCGGCCCTGTGGGAGTGCTCGCTGTTCGAGGAGCACGACTTCCGGGACATCAAGATCTCGGTGAAGCACAACGACCCGGTGGTCATGGTCCGGGCCTACGAGCTGCTCGCCGCGCAGTGCGACTACCCGCTGCACCTCGGCGTCACCGAGGCCGGCCCGGCGTTCCAGGGCACGATCAAGTCCGCGGTCGCCTTCGGCGCGCTGCTGTCCCAGGGCATCGGCGACACCATCCGCGTCTCCCTCTCCGCGCCGCCCGTGGAGGAGGTCAAGGTCGGCACGCAGATCCTCGAGTCGCTCAACCTGCGCCAGCGCGGCCTGGAGATCGTCAGCTGCCCCTCGTGCGGCCGCGCGCAGGTCGACGTCTACCGGCTGGCCAACGAGGTCACCGCCGGCCTCGACGGCCTGGAGGTGCCCCTGCGGGTGGCGGTCATGGGCTGCGTGGTCAACGGCCCGGGGGAGGCACGCGAGGCCGACCTGGGGGTCGCCTCGGGCAACGGCAAGGGGCAGATCTTCGTCAAGGGCGAGGTCGTCAAGACCGTGCCCGAGTCGCAGATCGTCGAGACGCTGATCGAGGAGGCCATGCGGATCGCCGGCGAACAGGCCGACGACGGCGTGCCCTCCGGCCCGCCCGTCGTCACCGTCGGCTGACCCCTCCCGTGCTCCGCACGCCGACCGCCCGGGTCCTCCACGAGGCCGACGAGCCCGCCGTCCGCCGGCTCCTGGACACTGATCCGATCGCCGCGTGCGTGCTCGCCGGGCGGGTGGAGATCGCGGGCACCGACGCCGCCTCGCTCGGCGCGCCGCTGTGGGGGTTCGGCGCCGGACGCACGCTCGAGGCGGTGTGCCTGGCCGGAGCCAACCTGATCCCCTTCGCCGCGGCCGGCGCGGAACGGGCCGCGGCCGTCGCCTTCGCCGAACGCGCCCGGCGCGCCGGCCGCCGCTGCTCGACCATCGTCGGCCCGGCGGCATCGGTCGAGCCGCTGTGGGAGCTGCTCGAGCCCTACTGGGGCCCGTCGCGCGACCACCGCCCGCGGCAGCCGCTGATGGCGATCGAGGGCCCGCCGGCGATCGCGCCCGAACCCCGGGTCCGCCCGGTGCGCCCCGAGGAACTGGAGATCCTGCTGCCGGCCGCGGTGGCGATGTTCACCGAGGAGGTCGGCGTCAGCCCGCTGCGGGTCGACGGCGGGGCCGGTTACCGCGCCCGGGTGGCCGAGCTGGTCCGCGCCGGGCAGTCGCTGGCCTGGATCGAGGGCGGCGCGGTCGTCTTCAAGGCCGACATCGGGGCGGTGTCGCGCGGGGTCTGCCAGGTGCAGGGCGTCTGGGTCGCGCCGGCGCACCGCGGCCGCGGCATCGGCGCCGCCGGCACCGCCGCGGTCGTCGAGTACGCCCGCACCACGATCGCGCCGGTGGTCAGCCTGTACGTCAACGACTTCAACCACCCGGCCCGGGCCGCCTACCGGCGGGTGGGGTTCCGGGAGGTCGGGCAGTACGCCAGCGTGCTGTTCTGAGCCGGCCGCTCCCATCTGGAAGCCTGTCCTCCGTGCGCGTACGACGGGGAGCGGTCCTGAGCATGGCGTCGATGCTGCTGGCGGTCCCGGTGCTGGCCGCCTGCTCGGGCAGCGCCGAGGACGAGGTGCGGGCCGCCGCGGAGGCCTTCCTCGACGACTGGGCCGGCGGCGATCCCGCCGCGGCCGCCGAGGCCACCACCGACCCGGAGGCGGCGACCGCGCTGCTGGAGCAGATGGCCGCCGACCTCCCCGACGCCACGCTCGCCGCGGAGGTCGGCGAGCCGGCCGTCGAGGGCGACACCGCCACCGTCGAGTGGACGGCGACCTGGGACCTGGCCGCCGCGCCGGAGTGGACCTATCCGGCCACCCTGCGGCTGCGCGAGGGCGAGAACGGCTGGGAGGTCGTGCCCGAACCGGACCTGCTGCATCCCGAGCTGGGGGAGGGGCAGCACCTCGAGCTGACCCGGGTCCTGCCGGAGCGGGCGCCGATCACCGACGCCGGCGGCGCGCCGCTGTTCACGCCCACCGAGGTCGTCAACGTCGGCGTCGACCCCGGGCAGGTCACCGACCTGCCGGCGCTGGCCGCCGCGCTCTCGGCGGCCACCGGCATCCCCGCCGAGGAGATCGCCGCCGACGTGCAGGCCGCCCCGCCGGGGCAGTTCGTGCCGGTGATCACCCTGCGCCGGCCCGACTTCGAGGCGATCCGCGCCCAGGTGTTCGACCTGCCCGGCGCGGTGTTCCCCACCGAGACCCGCCAGCTGGCCCCCACCTCCCGGTTCGCCGTCGCGCTGCTGGGCCGGGTGGGCCCGGCGACGGCCGAGGTGCTCGAGGAGACCGCCGAGGACGGCGCGCCCGCCTACGCCGCCGGCGACCAGCTCGGCCTCTCCGGCCTGCAGCGGGCGTTCCAGGAGCAGCTGACCGGCACGCCCGGGTTCACCGTGACCGTGGTCAGCACCGACGAGAGCACCGGGGACGCCGGACAGGAGATCGCCGCGGTCGAGCCGGTGCCCGGGGAGCCGGTGCAGACGCCGCTGGTCCCGGCCATCCAGAACGCCGCCGACGCCGCCGTCGCCGGCCAGCCGCAGCCGACGCACCTGGTGGTGGTGCGGCCGGGCACCGGGGAGATCCTGGCCGTCTCCTCCAACGAGGCCGCCGCGCCCGGCAACGCGCTGTCCGGGCAGTTCCCGCCCGGGTCGAGCATGAAGACGATCACCGCCACCGCCCTGCTGGACACCGGCACCGTCACCCCGCAGACACCGGTGCCGTGCCCGGGCACGACCGTCGTCGACGGCCGGGAGTTCGAGAACCAGGACCAGTTCGACCTCGGCACGGTGCCGTTCACCGAGGCCTTCGCCCAGTCGTGCAACACCACGTTCATCCAGCAGGCGATGGACCTCCCCGACGACGCCCTCGCCGCCGCGGCCGCCGCCTACGGGGTCGGCACCGACTGGCGGTTGCCGGTCGACGTCTTCGGCGGCAGCGTCCCGCGCGACAGCACCGGAACCACGAAGGCCGCCAACGCCATCGGCCAGGGGCAGGTGCTGATGAGCCCGGCGCAGCTGGCCCTGGTGGCCGCGGGGGTGGCCAGCGGCACCCCGGCCCCGCCGGTCGAAGTGGTCGGCGCCGAGCCCGCCGGCCCGGCGCCCTCCGGGCCGGACCCGGCCGTTCTCGACGCCCTGCGGCCGCTGATGCGCGAGGTGGTGCTCTCGGGCACCGCCACCGCCCTCGCCGACCAGGGCGAGGTCCACGGCAAGACCGGCACGGCCGAGTACGGCAGCAACACCCCGCCGGACTCGCACGGCTGGTTCATGGGCTACCGGCTGGGCGGGCCCCAGGGCGACCTCGCCTTCGCCGTCCTGGTGGAGGGCGGCCAGTCCAGCAGCGCGGCGGTCGGCGTCACCGACGCCTTCCTCGGCGCTCTCGGCTGAGCGCGCGCCCGGACCGACCCGGTCAGGCCTCCGGCAGGCCGGGGAACGGGGTGGTCGCCGGCGTCCGGCCGGCGGCGCTGCGCCAGCCCACGGCGCGGATCTCGGCGGCGCCCAGTTCGTCGATCGCCAGCTGCCGCGCGGCCGGCCCGGCGGCCTGGTCCAGCACGCGCACCCAGGCGGCGGCCGTGCCCTCCTCCAGGGTGACGGCCAGCACGGCGGCATCCACCGGCGACAGCACCGGGAAGGGCAGCGCATAACCGGCCTCCGCGGGCACGGGGTCGGCGTCGCGCTCCTCCAGCAGCCCGGCCAGCCGGTCCCGGACGTCGCGGTGGGCGTTCTCCGCCGCCGTCGCCGCGGCTCGCGCGTCCGACGGCAGGGCCGCCCCGACGGTGCCGTAGCCCCACACGGCCGCGTGCTCGGCGGCCAGCGCCCCGCGCAGCGCGGCGGTCTCCGTGCCCTCGTCGCGGGCGCCGTCCTCAGCCATCCCCAGCTCCTCCCGGACGGCTGCCGCTCACGCCAGCACCACCTCCTGGCCGCGCAGTCCCGCGGCGATCGAGCCGAGCAGCGCCGCCCGGGCGCCGGTCTGGTCCGCCCCGGCGGCGGCGTGCGCGGCGGCGGTGGCGGCGACCCGGCCCCGCATCCACGCGCGCACGTCCTCGCCGGCCGGCG
>DATAAV010000012.1:0-9982 GCA_036259935.1 Geodermatophilus sp.
GGGTGGATCGGCGTGATCTCCTGCTGGCCGTTCTTGCGCAGCGCGTAGTTGGTGTGCGAGTTCGCACCCATCGGGCCGGGCCGGTAGAGCGCGCCGACGGCGGAGATGTCCTCGAAGTTGTCCGGCCGCATGAGCCGCAGCAGCGAGCGCATCGGCCCGCCGTCGAACTGGAAGACCCCCAGCGTGTCGCCCCGGGCCAGCAGCTCGTAGGTGGCCTTGTCGGTGAGGTCTTTGCTGATCTCGTCGAGGTCGATCGGCTCCTTGCCGTTGGCCACGATGTTGCGCAGTGCGTCGTCGATGACCGTGAGGTTGCGCAGGCCCAGGAAGTCCATCTTCAGCAGGCCCAGCGTCTCGCAGGTCGGGTAGTCGAACTGCGTGATGATCGCGCCGTCGGCCTCCCGGCGCATGATCGGGATGCTGTCGATCAGCGGATAGCGGCCGATGATGACCCCGGCGGCGTGCACGCCCCACTGCCGCTTCAGCCCCTCGAGCTTGCGGGCCTGGTCGACGACCTCGGCCGCGCCCGGGTCGGACTCGTAGCGGGCGCGGAACTCCGCGGCCTCCTTGTAGCGCGGGTGGTTCGGGTCGAAGATCCCCGTCAGCGGGATGTCCTTGCCCATCACCGCCGGCGGCATCAGCTTGGTCAGCTCGTCGCCGACCGAGTACGGCCGGTCGAGCACCCGGGCGGCGTCCTTGATCGCGGCCTTGGCCTTGATCGTCCCGTAGGTGACGATCTGGCTGACCCGCTCCTCGCCGTACTTCTCCGAGACGTACTGGATGACCTCCCCGCGGCGGCGGTCGTCGAAGTCGATGTCGACGTCGGGCATGGAGACGCGCTCGGGGTTGAGGAACCGCTCGAAGATCAGGCCGTGGGCCAGCGGGTCGAGGTCGGTGATGCCCAGGGCGTAGGCGGCCAGCGATCCGGCGGCCGAACCGCGGCCGGGGCCGACGCGGATGCCGTTGTCCTTGGCCCAGTTGATGAAGTCGGCGACCACGAGGAAGTACCCGGGGAAGCCCATCTGGGTGATGATCGAGACCTCGTACTCCGCCTGCTTGCGGACGTGGTCGGGCACGCCGTCCGGCCACCGCTTGTGCAGCCCGCGCTCGACCTCCTTGACGAACCAGGAGGTCTCGTCCTCCCCCGGCGGCAGCGGGAACCGGGGCATGAGGTCGGCGCCCTCGGTGAACGTCACCTCGCACTGCTCGGCGACCAGCAGCGTGTTGTCGCACGCCTCGGCCAGCTCGCCGGGGAAGAGCGCCCGCATCTCCGCGGCGCTCTTCAGGTAGTAGCCGTCCCCATTGAATTTGAAGCGGTTGGCCTCGTTGAGCCGCGACCCGGTCTGGATGCACAGCAGGGCGTCGTGGGCCTCGGCGTCCTCCTTGTGCGTGTAGTGCAGGTCGTTGGTGGCCAGCAACGGGATGCCGAGGTCCTTGGCGATCTCGAGCAGCGCCGGCCGGGTCTTCTTCTCGATGGACAGGCCGTGGTCCATCAGCTCGGCGTAGAAGTTCTCCTTGCCGAAGATGTCCTGGAAGTCGGCGGCGGCCTGCCGGGCCCGGTCGGGCTTGCCGGCGCGCAGCCACATGTTCACCTCGCCCGAGGGGCAGCCGGTGGTGGCGATGAGGCCTTTGCCGTACCGCTCCAGCAGTTCCCGGTCGAACCGCGGCTTGCGGTACTGGCCCTCGAGGCTGGCCAGCGAGGAGATGCGGAACAGGTTGTGCATGCCCTCGGTGCTACGGGCCAGCAGCGTCATGTGGGTGTAGGCGGCCTTGCCGCGAGCGGAGCCACCTTCGCCGTCCTCGTCGACCAGGTTGTCGCCGAAGTCGAACGGCGCCCGGTCGAAGCGGGAGCCGGGGGTGTAGTAGCCCTCCATGCCGATGATCGGCTTCACCCCGGCGGCGTTGGCCTGCTTGTAGAAGTCGTAGGCGCCGAACACGTTGCCGTGGTCGGTCATCGCCAGGGCCGGCATCCCCTGCTCGGCCGCCGCCTTGGTGACCTCCGGAAGCTTCGCCGCGCCGTCGAGCATCGAGTACTCGGTGTGCACGTGCAGGTGCACGAAGGACCGGTTCGACGGGTCGCTGCTCACTGTGCCTCTGTGCTCCTCACAGGTCGTGCGTGCCCGGCCGACGCGGACCGCGGCGGGCGACCGGCGGGGAAGACCGGCGGGTCTGGCGGTGCGGGGCGCGAGATCCCGGCGGGCCGGTGCCTCGATCCTCGCACTGCCGAGGGTCTACTCCGCGGGTCTGACAGAACGTGTCTCGACCGACCGGACCCACTCCGTCACGCCGGCCGCGGCGGGGTCGCCGGCAGCACCCCGTCGACGACCGCGCAGGCCAGCCGCCGTCCCCACTCCTCGCCGCCGGCCGCGACGCCGAGGCCGGTCAGCGCGCCGCGGAGGGCCGCCACGGCGGCCAGCGGCGTCCCGTCCACGAGCACCCACCACCGGTCGGCCGGCACCGCGGAGCCCAGGAGGCCGGCGGTCTCGGCCGCCGCGGCCGGCCGCAGGACGGGCAGCCGGCGGCGCATGGTGACGTGCGCGATACCGGCCTCCTCGTACACGCCGCCGACCGCGGCGTAGCCGGCCCGCTCGTAGAACCCGCGGGCGCTCACCTGGGCGTGCAACTCGGCCTCGGGCAGACCGCGCAGCACCGCCTGCCCGTGCAGCTCGTCGAGCACCGCGGCGCCGTGGCCCCGCCCGCGGGCGGCGGCGTCGACGGCCATCCGGCCGATCACGGCGCGGCCGTCGCGGACCACCAGCCGGCCGGTTGCGACCACCCGCCCGGCGTCGTCCCGCGCCAGCACGTGCACGGCGGCCGCGTCGAGCGCGTCGCGCTCGATCTCCGGCGGCACCCCCTGTTCCTGGACGAACACGCGGGTGCGCAGATCGGCGATCTCGGCCCGGTCGGCCGGGCCGGCCACGCGGGCGCCGGTCACCGCGGCGCGGGGGCCGCCGGCAGCGCCGCGGCCGGGACGAGGAGAAAGCGCAGGTCGATGATGACGTGCAGCAGGACCGGCAGGAGCAGCGACCCGGTGTCGACGTAGAGGCCGGCGAGCACGCCGCCCAGCACGCCGGTGGTGACCACCCCGGCGATCCCCTGGTAGGCGTGCGCCACGCCGAAGCCGGCCGCGGCGACGACGACCAGCGCCGGCGCCGACAGCCCGCCGGCCAGCGCGGCGGCCACGGCGAGGAAGAACCCGCGGTAGAGCCACTCCTCGCAGACGCCGGCGGTGACGCCGACGAGGGTGAACAGCCGCCGCTCGACGCGGGTGCGCGGAAGCAGGGCCAGCGTGGCGTGCACGGGGGGCTCGGCGTGCCGGCCGGCGCCGGGCCGGCGGGCCGGCGGGCCGGCCTGCGCCAGGGCGCCGCCGCGCAGCGCCCGGGTCGAGGCGACGACGAACAGCAGGACCAGGACGGCGGCCGCGCCGCTGACCGCCCCCGGCCACTGCCGCGGCCAGACGAGGCCGACCTGCGCGGCGTCGACCCCGGGGGCGGACAGCCAGACGACGAGGGCCAGCAGCGCCAGCCCCCATTCGAGCACCAGCAGCCGCCGGTAGAACGACCGCCGCGCGCCGGTGTCGGAGCGCAGCCGGCCCTCGAACCGGCGGTGCAGCACGTGCCCGACCAGCGGCTCCCCGAGGACGAGGTAGCCGGCGACGACCACCGCAGACAGCGCGGCGGGGCCGAAGTCGGCCAGCGAGCCGGGCAGCCCGTTCACGACCGGGATCTCACGGCCGGCGTCTCACGCCTCGGCGCGCAGGATGTCGAGCGCGCCGGCGAGGTCGGCCGGATAGGGACTGGTGAACTCCACCCAGCGGCCGTCGGCCGGGTGCGGGAACGCCAGCCGGACCGCGTGCAGCCACTGCCGGTCCACGCCCAGCCGCGCGGCCAGGGTCGGGTCGGCGCCGTAGGTCATGTCGCCGACGCACGGGTGGCGCATCGCGGAGAAGTGGACGCGGATCTGGTGCGTGCGGCCGGTCTCCAGCTGGATGTCGACCAGGCTCGCCGCCGGAAAGGCCTCGATGACCTCGTAGTGCGTGACCGACGGCCGGCCACCGGTGACGACGGCGAAGCGCCAGTCGTACCGCGGGTGCCGGTCGATGGGCGCGTCGATCGTGCCGCGCGAGGGATCGGGATGGCCCTGCACCAGGGCGTGGTAGCCCTTCTCGACCGACCGATCCTTGAAGGCGGCCTTCAGCAGGCTGTAGGCGCGCTCGCTCTTGGCCACGACCATCAGCCCGGTCGTGGCGGCGTCCAGCCGGTGCACCACGCCCTGCCGCTCGGCCGCTCCGGACGTGGAGACCCGGTAGCCGGCCGCGGCCAGCCCGCCGACGACGGTCGGCCCCTCCCAGCCGGGGCTCGGGTGCGCCGCGACGCCGACCGGCTTGTCCACGACCACCAGGTCGTCGTCGTCGTGGACGACGGTCAGCCCGGGGACGGGCTCCGGTGCGGGCGGTTCACCCGGCGGCGGCGGGAGCTCGACCTCCAGCCAGCTGCCGCCGGTGAGCCGGTCGCCCTTGCCGCGGACCCGGCCGTCGACGACGACGGCGCCGGCGTCGGCCAGCTCGGCGGCGGCGGTGCGGGAGAGACCGAACAGCCGCGACAGCGCCTGGTCCACCCGCTGGCCCTCCAGCCCGTCCGGCACCGGGAGGGCACGGTGCAGGCCGGGGGAGCTCGTCACCCGACCATTGTGACGGGCGGGGCGGTCGCGTCGGCGCACCGCCGCCGGAAGATCGTCAGCCGTCGCCGTCCCGGGCGGCGCCCGCGCGGGTGCGCGACCCGTCGAACTCGATGCCGCGCAGCGCCAGCAGCACGCCCAGCGCGCCGCCGCAGACGATCGCGGAGTCGGCGACGTTGAACACCGGCCACACCCGCCCGTCGGGGCCGAGCAGCGACAGGAAGTCGACGACGCCACCGCGCAGGAACCCGGGGGCGCGGAAGACGCGGTCGACCAGATTGCCCAGCGCCCCGCCCAGGACCAGGCCGAGCGCGACGGCCCAGCCGGTGGAGTACAGCCGGCGGGCGGCGCGGACGATCACCACGGAGACGGCGACCGCGATCAGGCTGAACAGCACCGTGGCACCTTCGGCGAAGGAGAACGCCGCGCCGGTGTTGCGGTGGTGGGTGAGGTAGAGCAGCCCACCGAGCAGGCGGATGTCCTCCCCCGGTGCGACCAGCGCCACCACGGCGACCTTGGTCGCGAGGTCGGCGAGCAGGATGGCGGTGGCCAGCGCCAGCAGCAGCCGGGTCCGCGGCCTCCCGGCCGCCATCTCCACGGCGGCGGGTTCGGTGACCGCGGGGCTCTCGTCGGGCTCGGGCTGCTCGGGCAGGACGCGCTCCTCGGTCGGGCGGGCCGCCGGTCGGGCCGCTCCCGCCGACGATAGCCGCGCCCGGCCTCCGCACCGCCGCGCCGCAGGTCAGCGCCTCGTCGCCGCTCCCCGGAGGGCACCCCCGCGCCCGGATGGGAGATATCTCACGTTCCGTGAGCACATGGAACGCCTGCGCATGGCCGAAGTTGGAGGGAAGGAATGGCCCCCAGCTCGGAAGGCAGTCGTGTCCACGGAGATCCCCTCATCGACCGACCCTGACGTAGTCCTGGTGGGCGGCGGCATCATGAGCGCGACCCTGGCGTCGCTGCTCGGGATCGTCGCCCCGCAGTGGAGCGTCACCGTCTTCGAGTCCGCCTCCGAGGTTGCCGGTGAGAGCTCCGACGCGTGGAACAACGCCGGCACCGGGCACGCGGCGCTGTGCGAGCTGAACTACACGCCGGCCGCCCCGGGCGGCTCGGTGGACATCACCAAGGCCCTCACCATCAACGAGCAGTTCCAGGTCTCGCGGCAGTTCTGGTCGCACCTGGTCCGCCAGGGCCTCACGGGGGCGCCGAAGGAGTTCATCACCCCGGTCCCGCACATCAGCTTCGTCACCGGGGAGGCGGGCCGCTCCTACATGCGCATCCGCTACGAGGCGATGGCGGCGCACCCGCAGTTCTCCGGCCTGGAGTACACCGACGACCCGGCCGAGCTGGCGTCGTGGATCCCGCTGATGATGACCGGCCGCTCCGCCGGTGAGGTGGTGGCCGCGACCCGGTCGGCCGCCGGCACCGACGTCGACTTCGGCGCCTTGACCCGCCTGCTCCTCGGGGCCGCGGAGGCCCGCGGCGTCCACGTGCACTGCAACCAGCGGGTGACCGACCTCGACCGCCGGACCGACGGCCGCTGGACGGTCACCGTGCGGGACACCGTCACCGGCGAGGAGCGCACCCTGCGCACCCGGTTCGTCTTCGTGGGCGCCGGCGGCGGCGCCCTGCCGCTGCTGCAGCGGGCCGGGATCCCCGAGATCCGCGGCTTCGGCGGCTTCCCGGTGAGCGGCAAGTTCCTCCGCACCCGCTCCCCCGAGCTGATCTCGGCGCACCAGGCGAAGGTGTACGGCCAGGCCGCCGTCGGCGCCCCGCCGATGTCGGTGCCACACCTGGACCTGCGGCTGATCGACGGCGACCACTCGCTGCTGTTCGGCCCCTACGCCGGCTTCTCCCCCAAGTTCCTCAAGGCCGGCAACCTGTGGGACCTGCCCGCCTCGGTCCGCGGGCACAACCTCGGGTCGATGCTCGGCGTCGCCCGGGACAACGTGCCGCTGACCCGCTACCTGATCTCCGAGCTGATGAAGGGTCCCGAGGCCCGGCACCGGACGCTCACCGACTTCGTGCCCACCGCCGAGGCCGACGACTGGGAGCTGATCACCGCCGGCCAGCGGGTGCAGGTGATCAAGCGTGACACCGACGGCCGGCCGGTGCTGCAGTTCGGCACCGAGCTCGTCGTCGGCGGCGAGGGCACCGTCGCGGGCCTGCTGGGCGCCTCCCCGGGGGCGTCGACGGCGGTCTCGGCGATGCTCACCGTGCTCGAGCGCTGCTTCCCCGACCGGATCCCCGCCTGGCGGCCGGCCCTCGAGGAGGCCATCCCCTCCTACGGCCGCCGCCTGGCCGACGACCCGGCCCTGCTGGCGCAGGTGCGCGCCGAGACGATGCAGACCCTGGAGCTCAACGGCTGAGGCACCTCAGTCGGCCTCCGTGGCGCGGCCGGTCTCGCCGCGCCAGCTGGCCAGCCGCCCGGCCCGGCTGACCGCGCGCAGCCGCCGCTCGGCCTCCGGCCGGGACCGCCGGGCCGAGACCAGCAGGGCCTGGTCGCCCTTCATCAGCCGGGTGTTCTGGTCGGGCACGAAGGAGCGGCCGTCCCGGACGATCAGCACCACGGCCGCGTCCTCGGGCAGCCGCAGCTCCGGCAGGTAGACGCCGTGCAGCCGGGACCCCTCCGGCACGGTGAGCTGCATCAGGTCGGCGTCCAGCTCGTCCAGCGGCGCGGCCTCCACCTGGACGTCGCGCGGGGTGACCGGGGCCGCGATGCGCAGTCTCCGGGCCACCCACGGTAGGGACCAGCCCTGCACCAGCGTGAAGACGACCACGAGCACGAAGACGGTGTCGAAGACGAAGGTCGCCCCGGGGACCTCCGCGGTCAGCGGGATGATGGCCGCCACGATCGGCACCGCGCCACGCAGGCCGGCCCAGGACATGAACGCCTGCTGCCGCCACGGGAACCGGAACCACACCAGGCTGGCCACCACCGACAGCGGGCGGGCCAGGAGCAGCAGCGCCGCGCCCACGAGCAGGGCCGGCCCCACCGCCTCCGGCAGCCGTTGGGGCGACACGAGCAGCCCGAGGAGCACGAACAGCCCGATCTGCGCCAGCGAGGCCATGCCTTCGGCGAAGCCGACGCTGGCCGTGCGGTGGGGCACGGCGGCATTGCCGAGGACCACGCCGCAGAGGTAGACGGCGACGAATCCCGACGTGTGCAGGAGGCTCGCCGACGCGTAGGCGAGGACGCACAGGGCCAGCGTGGCCAGCGGGTAGAAGCCGGCCACCGGAAGGGCCACCCGGCGCAGGAGCGCCCCGCCGGCAAAGCCGATGCCGATGCCGATGATCGCGCCGCCGGCCAGCTCGCCGGCGATCATCAGCCCGGTCACCCACCAGGGATCGGTGGCCTCGCCGGTGAGCGACTCGGCCAGGACGGTCACCAGCAGGATCACCGGGGCGTCGTTGAGCCCGCTCTCGGCCTCCAGCGCTGCGGCCAGCCGGCGCGGCAGGGGCAGCCGCCGGAGCGTGGCGAAGACCGCCGCGGCGTCGGTGGAGCTGATCACGCCCGCCAGCAGCAGCGCGAACCCCCACTCGAAGCCGAGGACCCACACCGCGACCGCCGCCGTCACCGCGACGCTGACCACCACGCCGACGGTGGCCAGGGCCACCCCGGGCCCGGCGGCCCTGCGGACGTCGGCCCAGCGGGTGGTGAGGCCGCCCTCGGCCAGGATGACGACGAGCGCGGCGTAAGCGAGCGTGTGGCTGAGCGGGTAGTCCTCGAACTGCACCCCGAGACCGCTCTCGCCGAGCGCCATGCCGAGGGCCAGGTACAGGAGCAGGCTCGGCAGCCCGAGCCGGTCGGCCAGGCGCAGCGCCACGGCGGCGACGAGGACGATCAACGCCCCGGCCGCGAGGGCGACGGTGACCGTCGTGTTCACCGCGCCCGCCCGTCCACGCACGCAGTGTCCCGTACGGCGAGGCCGTCCCCGGTCCACCGGCGCCGGTCGCCCACGGCGCCGGGCCCGGGCGGCGGTCGGGGATGATGGGCGCGTGAGCTCTCCCGGCCCCTTCTCCGCGCTGCCCCCACAGGTCGACCTGCCCGCCTTGGAGCAGGAGATCCTCCGGCGCTGGGAGGCCGACAAGGTCTTCGCCCGGTCGCTGGAGGCGACGGCCGGCAAGCCGCAGTGGGTGTTCTACGAGGGCCCGCCGACGGCCAACGGCCGCCCCGGCACGCACCACATCGAGGCGCGGGCGCTGAAGGACATCTTCCTGCGGTTCAAGACGATGCAGGGTCGGCACGTGCCCCGCCGGGCCGGCTGGGACTGCCACGGCCTGCCGGTCGAGATCGCCGTCGAGCAGGAGCTCGGCTTCGCGGGCAAGCCGGACATCGAGCGCTACGGCATCGCGGAGTTCAACGCCCGCTGCCGGGAGTCCGTCGAGCGGCACGTCGCCGACTTCACCGAGCTCACCCGGCGGATGGGCTACTGGGTGGACATGTCCACCGCGTACTGGACGATGGACTCCGGCTACATCGAGAGCGTCTGGTGGTCGCTCAAGCAGGTCTTCGAGAAGGGCCTGCTGGTCGAGGACCACCGGGTCGCCCCCTACTGCCCGCGGTGCGGCACCGGCCTGTCCGACCACGAGGTGGCCCAGGGGTACGAGTCCATCACCGACCCGTCGGTGTACGTCCGGCTGCCGGTCACCAGCGGCGAGTGGGCCGGCCGGGCCGATCTGCTCATCTGGACGACGACGCCCTGGACGCTGCCCTCGAACACCGCCGTCGCCGTCCACCCCGACGTGACCTACGTCGTCGCCCGGCGCGGGGAGGACGTCCTGGTCGTCGCCGAGCCGCTGCTGGGCGCGGTGTTCGGGGACGCCGACGACGTCGAGGTGCTGGCTCGCGCGACCGGCCGCGACTGGGAGCGGGTGCACTACCGCCGCCCGTTCGAGCTCGTCGACTTCCCCGAGGGCGAGGACACCCACTACGTCGTCCTCGCCGACTACGTCACCACCGACGACGGCACCGGGCTGGTGCACCAGTCCCCCGCGTTCGGCGCCGACGACCTCGCCGTCTGCCGGGCCTACGGCCTGCCCGTGGTCAACCCGATCGATCCCAGCGGCCACTTCCTGCCCGAGATCCCGCTGGTCGGCGGGCACTTCTTCAAGGCCGCCGACCCCGCGCTGCTCGAGGACCTGAAGGCCCGGGGCGTGCTGTGGCGCGAGCAGCGCTACGAGCACAGCTATCCGCACTGCTGGCGCTGCCACACGCCGCTCATGTACTACGCGCAGCCGTCCTGGTACATCCGCACCAGCGTGATCAAGGACCAGTTGCTCGCCGAGAACGAGAAGACCCACTGGCACC
>DATAAV010000013.1:0-2982 GCA_036259935.1 Geodermatophilus sp.
CCGCGGCCGATGCCGGGACGCGGCCGGAGCCGGCCCAGCACCGGTACAGCGACAGCCACTGCTCGGCGGTCAGCGCGTCGGCCCGCGCGGTCGGCGGCAGCCCGGCTGAGCGCAGCCAGCGCACCCCGACGGTGCCGGGCAGCAGGCCCCGGAGCACCGGGCCGAGCGGGGCGCCGGGCGAGGCGAGGACGGCGTGCGCCAGCCGGTCGAAGGCGACCGCCTCGGCGTCGGGCAGCTCGGTGCGGGCGGTGGCCGCGGCGGCGTCCAGCGGGCGGTGCGGGCGTGACATGGGGAGCCTCCAGCGGAGACGAGGTCCCGGCCGCGGGCAGGCGGCGGCCGGGACGCGAGCAGGGACCAGCGGAGCCCGCCCGGGGATCCCGGGCGGCCGGCGGGGAGCGGAGGCTCGACCCGCGACGCGTCGGCTCAGGAGGTGCGCAGGCGCACGAGATGGCGCATGAGCGCGACGCTAGGAACGGCCGCCGTCGCTGTCGACCGGATTACCGAGGGACGACGGGGCCTACCCGCGCCCGGCCTTGCGGGCCTGGTGCGCCTCCCAGCGGGCGCGGTCCCGCTCGCGGGCGTCCCTGGTCCGCTCCCGCTTCTCGGCCCGCCGTTGAGCGCGGGTCAGCTCCCGCTGCTCGAAGCTGGGGTGCCGGTCCCAGTCACTGGCCATGGCCACGACCACCCACAGGACCAGCCCCATGATCGTCACGAACGCGGCCACGATCGGGTCGAGGAGCAGGAACGCGAGCACCGCTCCCGCCGCCCAGACGCCGCCCCAGACCCACAGCCGCTTCGACACGCCTCCAGTATCCCCGCGCCCGCCGGCCGTCGGCGGCGACCGGAACACCGGCGGACGGCGACGCTCCGGCAGAACGATCCGGCAGGTAGGTCGCGCGGGTAACCGAGACGGGATCGTCATCCGGCCACCCTTGCCACAGATCACTTCCGTCCCTACGGTCAGCACAGCGGTTCAACAGCCAGCCGCGGCATCAGTTGCCCGACTCCTCGCCGCGCCGCGGCGTTCGCCGCGGTTCTCCGTACGGGCCCGCTCCTTCAAGAGGCGTTCCGTGACCGCTACCTCCATCGGCCCCCCCACCAGCGACCTGGTGTCGGTGACCGTGTCCCAGATCGATCGCGCGGTCCGGCTCACCGTCACCGGCGAGGTCGACTCCTCCTCCGCCGGCGTCCTGCACACCCGGATCGAAGACGCCCTCACGACCGACGTCGAGGAGCTGACCGTCGACCTCATCGGGGTCACCTTCCTCGACTCCGCGGGGCTCTGCGCGCTCGCGACGGCCCACCGCCGCGCGGGTGAGACCGGCGTGCGGCTGCGGGTCCTGGCCGCCAACCGCGCGGTCATCCGCCCCCTGCAGATCACTGGGCTGTGGGGCCTCCTGGGCGTCGAACAGGTCGACCCCGGCGCCGACGTCGCCTGAGCCGGCGGTGAGTGCGCCGCCTCCGCTGCCCGACCAGCTCGCCCCCGACATCGCCGCCCTGCTGCCCGAGCTCTCCCCGCTGCTGACCCCGCCGGCCCGCGAGGTCGGCCTGGCCGCGGCCCGGGACCGCTTCGCCCGCCTGCTCACCCGCGGCCTGGCCGGCGGTCCCGACGTCCCCTCCACCGACGTCCGACTCGACGGCGGGCTGCCCGCTCGCGTCTCCCGCCCCGCGGACCCGGGCGGCGCCACCGTCGTCTTCCTCCACGGCGGCGGCTGGACCCTCGGCGACGTCGCCTGCTACGACGGGCTGGCGCGACGCATCGCCGACCAGGTGGGCGCGGTGGTCGTCTCGGTCGACTACCGCCGGGCCCCCGAGCACCCGTTCCCCGCCGCGGTGGAGGACGCCGTCGCCGCCACCCGCTGGGCGCTCGAGCACGCCGCGGAGCTCGGCGGGGACCCGCACCGTGTCGCCGTCGCCGGGGACAGCGGCGGGGGCAACCTCGCCGCCGTCGTCTGCCAGGAGCTGCGCGACGCGCACGGCCCGCAGCCTGCCGCCCAGCTGCTGCTGTACCCGAACGTCGCCCGCGGTGCCGACGCCCCCTCGGTGCGGGCGTTCGGCGACCTGCCGTTCCTCTCCCTCTCCGACATGGCCTGGTACACCCGCCAGTACGTGCCCCGCGGGGGAGACCTCGGCGATCCGCGGATCAGCCCGCTGGAGGGTCACGTCGCCGGCCTGCCGCCGGCGCTGGTGGTCACCGCCGGCGTGGATCCGCTGCACGACTCCGGTCGCGACTACGCCGAGGCGATCCGGGCGCACGGTGGCCCGGTGGAGTGGCTGGACGTGCCCGACATGCCGCACGGCTTCGCGCACCTGGTGGCGCTGGCTCCCTCCGCCGAGGCCGCGTTGCGCCGGGTGCTGACCCACTTCCGGCGGCTGCTCCACGGCGGCGAGTGAGCCCGCCCTCCTGCGGCGCCGATCGCCGGGAGAGGAAACTCGTCCTGGCAGACACGTCGTGACGAGGAGGACCACCGTGCGAGATGCGGTCATCTGCGAGCCGCTGCGGACCCCGGTCGGGGGCTTCGGCGGATTGCTGCGGGACGTACCGGTGCAGGAGCTCGCCTCGACGGTGATCCGGGCGCTCATGGAGCGCACCGGGCTGCCGCCGGAGTCGGTGGACGACGTGCTGCTGGGTCACTGCTATCCGACGATGGACGCGCCCGCCCTGGGCCGGGTGGCCGCGCTCGACGCCGGGCTGCCGGTGACCGCCTCCGGGCTGCAGATCGACCGGCGCTGCGGCTCGGGCCTGCAGGCGGTCATCTACGCGGCGATGCAGGTGCAGTCCGGGGCCTGCGACGTCGTCCTGGCCGGTGGCGCGGAGTCGATGAGCAACGCGCCGTTCTACTCGACCGCCATGCGCTGGGGCGTCAAGGCCGGGCCCGGCGTGCTGCTGCACGACGGGCTGGCCCGCGGCCGGGTGACCGCCGGCGGCCAGAACCACCCGGTGCCCGGCGGGATGCTGGAGACGGCGGAGAACCTGCGCCG
>DATAAV010000014.1:0-3280 GCA_036259935.1 Geodermatophilus sp.
CTTCGGCGTCGTCTTCTGCTGGCAGATGCCGCACTTCTGGGCGCTGGCCATGCGGTTCCGCGCCGACTACGCGCGTGCCGACGTCCCCATGCTGCCGGTGGTGGCCTCGCCCCTTTCGGTGGGCCGGCAGACCGTCGTCTGGGCCTGGCTGACCGTGGCCGTCTCGCTGCTGCTGTGGCCGGTCGGCGCCGGGTACGGGATCGGCTGGATCTACACCGCCGCGGCGGCCGCGCTCGGCGGCTGGTTCGTCATCGAGGCGCACCGGCTGCTCGGCCGCATCCGCCGCGACGAGGAGACCCGGCCGATGCAGCTGTTTCACATCTCGATCTCCTACATGGCCATGATCTCCATCGCGATCATCGTCGACGTCCTCGTCTGAGGGCTTCACACCGTCGTCCTGCCGGACGATCCCGCGGCCACGCGCCGTCCCCACGCCGCTGAGCCGAGCCGACGGTCGCCGTCCTCGGTTCCGACGGCCCCGTGATCACGAACCTCACCGCAGCGTCGCCGTCCCCCCGCCGTACCACGAGGACGGCGACCGCACGGTGAGGGCGGAGGGCCCGACGACGGCGACCGTGCGCGTCGAGATGCGCACGACGGCGGTGACGGGCGCCCCGTGACAGCCGTGTGTGCCGACACCCGCGGACGGGGTCCGGGTACCTGGGGCGTCAGGGGGTGGCGGATGCGGCGACCCGGGCGGCGCCGTCGAGCGGCAGCTCCGAGGCCGGGCCGCGCAGCGACCACACCAGCCGGGCGGTGCCGGCGGTGACCAGCACCGCGCCCAGCATGTGCAGCAGCACGAGGACCACCGGCAGCTGCGTGAAGTACTGGACGTAGCCGACGACGCCCTGGGCCAGCTGCACCAGCAGCAGGTCCCGCGCCGCCCGGCGCACCCGGCCGGGGGAGTCCGTGGCGTACAGCGCCACCAGCAGGGCGATGGTCAACCCCAGCAGGAGGAACACCGAGTCGGCGTGCAGCTGGCTGACCATCGCGGGGTCGAAGCCGGTGCGCCCGGCCCCGGGGTCGCCGCTGTGCGGGCCGCTGCCGGTCACCACCGTGCCCAGCGCCAGCACGGCGGCCGTGGCCGCGACGATCCCGCCCACCAGCAGGGCGAGCGGACGGCGGACCAGCGGCTGCCCCACGCCCGGCTCCCGGGACCGCAGCCACAGCACCGTGGTGACCGCGACCAGCACCGACGAGACCAGGAAGTGCGCCGCCACGGTCCAGGGGTTGAGCCCGGTCAGCACGGTGACCCCGCCGAGCAGGGCCTGGGCGGGGATGCCGAGGAAGGCCAGCAGGGCCAGCCGGCGCAGGTCGCGGCGCTCGGACCGGAAGACGGCGACGACCGTGGCGATCGCGACGGCGGCCAGCACGAAGGTCAGCATCCGGTTGCCGAACTCGATCGCGCCGTGCCCCGCCAGCTCCGGGGTGGCGACGAAGCTCTCGTCGGTGCACCGCGGCCAGGTGGGGCAGCCCAGGCCCGAACCGGTCAGGCGGACGGCGCCGCCGGTGACCACGATCCCCCCGTTGGCCAGCAGGTTGGCGAGGGCCAGACGGGAGACGGCGGCAGACGTGACCGGCACCCCCCGATGTTAGCCGCGGCCGCCCACCCGCCCGGCCGGTCGGCCGGACCGCACGCGGACGGCGGATCGGCTGTGGGCCTCGTCACTGTCGGGCGGCCGTGCCGCGGGCGGGGCGGGCGGAGTTAGGCGGCCCTTGGTTGCAGGCCCCCCGAAATAGGTCACACTTGTGTTGTGGAAACCGACCTGGCGACGACCGCCCGGCCTTCGGTGACCCCCGACGACGGGCGCACCCGACACCGCGTCACCTCCCTGCTGCTCGAGCACGGCCCCCAGACGGCCACCGAGCTGGCCGGCCGGCTGGGCATCTCCCCGGCCGCCGTCCGCCGGCACCTGGACGCCCTGGCCACCACCGGCCAGGTCGAGGAGCGGCTGGGTGGGCCGGGTGGCGGCACGACGCAGCGCGGCCGCGGGCGCCCGGCCCGCCGGTTCCACCTCACCGACGCCGGGCGCTCGGCCTTTCCGCACGCCTACGACGACCTGGCGCTGACCGCGCTGCGGTACGTCGCCGCGCACGGCGGGCCCGAGGCGGTCCGGGAGGTGGCCGAGCAGCAGCTCTCCGGCCTGGAGCGGCGGTGCTCCGCGGCGGTGGAGCAGGCGTCCGCCGGCGGCTCCGGTGCCCCGGTGGACCGGGCGCAGGCCCTCGCCGCGGCGCTGACCGCCGAGGGCTACGCTGCCTCGGCCTCGGCGATCTCCAGCGGCGGGCAGCTCTGCCAGCACCACTGCCCGGTGGCGCACGTGGCGGCGGAGTTCCCGCAGCTGTGCGAGGCCGAGACCGCGGTGATCGGCCGGCTGGTGGGTACCCACGTCCAGCGGCTGGCCACGATCGCCCACGGCGACGGTGTCTGCACCACGCACATCCCGGGTCCGCTCCGGATGACGGCAGGCGTCCGGGACCACACCCGCGCGGGGAACAGATCGGGCTCCGCGCGCCCTGTACCAGGTGAGCGGGGAGCGCGCGCGGCGCGCACCGCACCGTCCACCAGCTCCACCCTCACGAACGATCTGGAGAGGACGCCCGTATGACCAGCACCCAGCAGCCGGTGAGCAGCACGCCGCTGACGCAGGACGAGCAGATCGAGCAGCTCGGCCGCTACCAGTACGGCTGGGCTGACGCCGACGTCGCCGGGGCCTCGGCCCGGCGCGGCCTCGACGAGGACGTCGTCCGGGACATCTCGCGTCGCAAGAACGAGCCCGAGTGGATGCTTGAGCGGCGACTCAAGGCACTGAAGCTGTTCGAGCGCAAGCCCATGCCCAACTGGGGCTCGGACCTCTCCGGCATCGACTTCCAGAACATCAAGTACTTCGTCCGCTCCACCGAGCAGCAGGCCACCACCTGGGACGAGCTGCCCGCGGACATCAAGAACACCTACGACAGGCTGGGCATCCCGGAGGCCGAGAAGCAGCGGCTGATCGCCGGTGTCGCCGCCCAGTACGAGTCCGAGGTCGTCTACCACAAGATCCGTGAGGACCTCGAGGAGCAGGGCGTCGTCTTCCTCGACACCGACACCGCGCTCAAGGAGCACGAGGACCTCTTCAAGGAGTACTTCGGCTCGGTGATCCCGTCCGGCGACAACAAGTTCGCCGCGCTGAACACCGCGGTGTGGTCCGGCGGCTCGTTCATCTACGTGCCGAAGGGCGTGCACGTGGAGATCCCGCTGCAGGCCTACTTCCGGATCAACACCGAGAACATGGGCCAG
>DATAAV010000015.1:0-2653 GCA_036259935.1 Geodermatophilus sp.
CCCGAGGTCCTTGTAGACCACCACCGACGAGCCGTCGGAGACCGCGATGCCGGCCGCCTCCTGACCGCGGTGCTGCAGGGCGTAGAGACCGAAGTAGGTCAGCTTGGCGACCTCCTCCCCCGGCGCCCAGACGCCGAAGACACCGCAGGCGTCCTGGGGTCCGGGCGAATGGGGATCGAGGTCGTGCGTCAGCCGTCCGTCACCGCGAGGCACCTCTCGAGGGTACCGGCGCGGCCGACGCTTCCCCGGACTCGGGAGGTGACCGTGACCACGGGACCCGGCTCGTCCGCGCCGATCAGTCCGTGTCTCGGGAGGCAGGCGGGCGTGGAACCCCGGGCTGCGCCGGCGCGTTCCTCCCGAGCCGGCCCTGCCCGTCACCTCCGGAGCCGCTCCGTGCCCACTGCGCCGTCCGCCCTCCCCGCCCCCGTGGACCAGGCCGAGCGCCTCATCGCCCTCGGCGTGCACGAGATCGCCGGATGCACCGCGGCGGAGCTCCGGGCCACAGCGGCCCTCCTCCGGCAGCCCGGTGCGCTTCTGGTGATCCATCCGGACCGGGCACCCGCCTCGGCCCTGGCCCCGCTGCTCGAGCTCCGCGGACGTCGGGGCTTCGTCGTCGCGGACATGTCCGACGTCGACGACTTCGCGCCCATCGACCAGGTGACCCTGCCCGCCGCGCCGGTCTACGCGGTCACCGGGCTCGACAGAGGCGACGCCCTGGCGAACTGGAGCCCCGAGGAGGCGCTCCCGGCGATCACCGCCGCGGGACGCACCCCCCTGACCCTGAGCGAGGGGATCCACTGGCTGCTGCAGTGTCCCTCGGTGCTGGAGCGCAACCGCTGCTTCATGACCCCGGGCTCGCGCCTGCGCAAGCCGACCGGGGCTCTCGACGCCCGCACGCCGGCGCTGTGGATCAGCAACGGCACCGGCAGGGACGGCCCCGGGCGCCGCGGCGCGCCCAAGGTCGGCTGGTGCTGGGCCGGCAACCGGCACACCTGGCTCGGGTTCGCCTCGGCCGCCGGCCGGACGGCGCCGGCGGCCTGACGGATTCCCTCAGCCGACGTTGCGCAGTTCCGCGGCGATCGTCGTGTCCTCGCCGTGGCCGGTGCGGACGACGGTGTCGCCGTGCAGGGTCAGCAGCTTGGACCGGATGGAGTTCAGGATCGTCGGCTTGTCGCTGAACGACCGCCCGGTCGCGCCCGGCCCGCCGCAGAACAGCGTGTCACCGGTGAAGACCGTGTTCAGGTCCGGCGCGTAGAGGCAGGTGCTGCCCGGGGAGTGGCCGGGGGTGTGCAGCGCGGTCAGCGTCGTGCCGGCCACCTCGAACCGGGTGCCCTCGTCCAGGTCCCGATCGGGCGTCGCGTCGCTGTGCACCATGTCCCACAGCATCCGGTCGGCCGGGTGGAACCAGATCGGCGCGTCGACCGCCTCGCGCAGGGCGACGGCGGCGGTGATGTGGTCGTTGTGCCCGTGGGTGAGCACGATGCCCCGCACCCGCCGGCCGCCGATCGCCTCGACGATCGGTTCGGACCGGTGGGGTGCGTCGATGACGAGCACCTCGTCGTCGTCGCCGACCAGCCAGACGTTGTTGTCGACGTCGAAGTCCTGCCCGTCGAGGCTGAAGACCCCGGAGACGACGGCCTTGTCGATGCGGGCGGCGCTCACCGCTCGACTCCGGACTCGTTCCGCTCCTTGCTCGTTCCTCGCTGCGATGCTCGCTCGCCCGTCGTCATCGCGCTCACTTGAACACGACCACGCTGCGCAGCACGTCCCCGGCGCGCATCTTGGCGAAGGCGTCCTCGACGTCGTCGATGCCGATCGTCTCCGACACGAAGGCGTCCAGGTCGAAGCGGCCCTGCCGGTACAGGTCGATGAGCATCGGGAAGTCGCGGCTGGGCAGGCAGTCGCCGTACCAGGAGGACTTGATCGCCCCGCCGCGGCCGAAGACCTCCAGCAGCGGCAGTTCGATCTTCATCTCCGGGGTGGGCACGCCGACCAGCACCACCCGGCCGGCCAGGTCGCGGGCGTAGAAGGCCTGCTCGAACACCGCCGGGTGACCGACCGCGTCGATCGCGACGTCCACCCCGAAGCCGCCGGTGAGCTCCTTGATCGCCGCGACGGCGTCGGTGGACCGGCTGTTGACGGTGTGGGTGGCGCCGATGCCCTTGGCCCACTCCAGCTTCCGGTCCTCGACGTCCACGGCGATGATCGTCGTCGCGCCGGCCAGCTTGGCGCCGGCGATCGCGGCGTCGCCGACCCCGCCGCAGCCGAACACCGCCACGCTCTCCCCGCGGCGCACCCCGCCGGTGTTGATCGCCGCCCCGACGCCGGCCATCACTCCGCAGCCGAGCAGGCCGGCGGCGGTGGCCGGGGCGTCGGGGTCGACCTTGGTGCACTGGCCGGAGTGGACCAGCGTCTTCTCGGCGAACGCGCCGATGCCCAGCGCCGCCGACAGCGCGGTGCCGTCGGTGAGGGTCATCTTCTGCGCGGCGTTGTGGGTGTTGAAGCAGTAGTGCAGCTCGCCGCGCAGGCAGGCCCGGCACTGCCCGCACACCGCCCGCCAGTTGAGGATGACGAAGTCCCCCACGGCCACGTTGGTGACGCCCTCGCCGACCGCGGAGACCACCCCGGCGGCCTCGTGGCCGAGCAGGAACGG
>DATAAV010000016.1:0-22593 GCA_036259935.1 Geodermatophilus sp.
GTCGGCCCCACCCGCATGGACTACCCGACCAACATGGCCGCGGTGCGTGCCGTGGCCCGCTACGTCGGCCAGATCCTGGCCGAGAGCTGAGGTAAGAGACTTCTCGATGGCAACCGACTACTACGCCGTGCTGGGCCTGCCCCGGGGCGCGAGCGACTCCGAGATCAAGAAGGCCTACCGGCGGCTGGCGCGGGACCTGCACCCCGACGTCAACCCCGACCCCGGCGCCAAGGAGCGCTTCCAGGAGGTCAGCCGCGCCTACCAGGCGCTGACCGACCCGGAGAAGCGCCGCATCGTCGACCTCGGGGGCGACCCGTTCGACACCGCTGCCGGTGTCGGCGCGGGCAGCCCGTTCGGCGGAGCCGGTTTCGGCGGGCTCGGCGACATCATGGACGCCTTCTTCGGCGGCGCGGCCACCAGCCGCGGGCCGCGCAGCCGGGTCCGCGCCGGCGGGGACGCGCTCATCCGGCTCGAGCTCGACCTCGACCAGACCGTCTTCGGCACCACCAAGGAGATCACCGTCGACACGGCCGTCCTGTGCAGCACCTGCACGGGGGCCGGCACGGCGCCGGGCACGCACCCGGCCACCTGCGGCACCTGTGGCGGCCGCGGCGAGGTGCAGAGCGTGCAGCGTTCCTTCCTGGGCCAGGTCGTCGCCACCCGCACCTGCCCGACCTGCGCCGGCACCGGGCAGGTCATCCCCGAGCCGTGCCCGCAGTGCGGCGGCGACGGGCGGGTCCGCGCCCGGCGCACCATTCCGGTCAAGGTGCCCGCCGGCGTCGAGGACGGCATGCGGATCCGGTTGACCGGCCACGGCGAGGTCGGCCCCGGCGGTGGCCCGGCCGGTGACCTGTACGTGGAGATCTCCGAGCGGCCGCACCCGGTGTTCACCCGGGACGGCGAGGACCTGCACTGCCGGGTCACCCTGCCGATGACCGCCGCCGCCCTCGGCACCACCCTCACCCTGCAGACCCTCGACGGGCAGGAGGAGGTCGACATCCGGCCGGGCACCCAGTCCGGCAGCGTCCTGACCCTGCGCGGCCGCGGCGCGCCGCGGCTGCGGGCCACCGGCCGGGGGAACCTGATCGTCCACGTCGAGGTGGAGACACCGACCCGGATCGACGCCGAGCAGGAGAAGCTGCTGCGCGAGCTGGCCGCGCTGCGCGGCGAGGACCGGCCGGGAACGGCGTCCGAGGGGCAGGGAGGGCTGTTCTCCCGGGTACGGGACGTGTTCAAGTGAGCACCGTGCCCACCGACTCCCGGACGCCCGAGCTCGACGGCGCCCCGCTGTTCCTAGTCGACGAGGTCTCGGAGTCCGAGGAGCTGCTGGTCGGCGGCGCCGAGGGCCGGCACGCCGTCAACGTGCTGCGGCTGGTCGCCGGCGAGCGGGTGCGGGTGGGCGACGGCCGCGGCGTGGTCGCCGAGGGCGAGGTGCTCCATGCCGGGCACGAGGGCCTGCGGGTGCGGGTGCACGCGCGCCTACAGGTGCCGGCGCCCGGACTCGAGTTGGTGCTGGTCCAGGCCCTGCCCAAGGGCGAGCGAGGTCCGCTCGCCGTGGAGCTGGCCACCGAGCTCGGCGTGGACCGGATCATCCCGTGGGCCGCCGCTCGCTGCGTCACCCGCTGGCGCGACGACCGGGTGGCCAAGGGCCTGGCCAAGTGGCGGTCGGCGGCCCGGGCGGCGAGCAAGCAGTCCCGCCGTCCCCGGGTGCCCGAGGTCGTCGACGTGATGACGACCCGGCAGGTGTGCGGCGCGCTGGCCGAGGTCGACGTCGCCCTGGTGCTGCACGAGCAGGCCCGGCACCCGCTCGCCGAGGTGGAGGTGCCGGCCACCGGCTCGGTCGCCGTCGTCGTCGGGCCCGAGGGCGGGCTCACCGACGGCGAGGTGGTCGCCCTGGCCGCCGCCGGCGCCCGTCCGGTGCGGCTGGGCCCCGAGGTGCTGCGCACCTCGACCGCCGGCGCGGCCGCGCTCGCCGCCCTGTCGGTCCGCACCCGCTGGAGCTGACACGCGCACCGGCCCTCTCGCAGGGGCCCGCCGCGAGTTCGCGAGCGGTGGGGGCGAGGGGGTCCTTCTTCTAGGGTCACCCCGTGAGCGACTGTCTGTTCTGCCGCATGGTGACGGGCGAGATCCCCGCCGACGTCGTGCACGAGACCGACCGCACGCTGGCCTTCCGGGACATCAACCCGCAGGCGCCGACCCACGTCCTGGTGATCCCCAAGGAGCACCACCCCACGGCGGGCGCCCTGGCCGCCGCCGACGCCGACCTGCTCGGCGCGGTGGTGCGCGCGGCGCACGAGGTCGCGGTGCAGGAGGGGCTGGCCTCCGACGGGAGCACCGAGCCGGGCTTCCGGATCGTCACCAACACCGGCCCGGCGGCCGGGCAGACGGTGCAGCACGTGCACCTGCACGTCCTCGGCGGGCGCCCCATGCGCTGGCCGCCGGGCTGACCCGTCTGCGGCGGTCCTCGCGAACGACACCCGCCCTCGGCGGCGGCAGCGCCGAACTGCCAGGGTGAGGGCGTGACCGAGAGCCCCGCCGCCCCCGTCCGCGTCGAGCGGGACGGCGACGTCGCCGTCGTCGTCCTCGACTCCCCGCCGCTGAACCTCTTCGACGAGGCGGTGTTCGCCGGCTTCGAGCAGGTGGCCGCCGACCTGGTGGCGCTCACCCGGCCCGGTCGGGCCGACCGGGCGCGGGCGGTGCTGGTCGAGGCGCGGGGCAAGGTCGTCTCCGGCGGGGTCGACGTCGCCTTCTTCCGCGACATCGCCGAGGGCCCCGACCCCGTCCAGCACGGGGCGGCGCTGTGGACCCGGCTGCTTCGGATTGCGCAGACCTTCGAGGACCTGCCGGTACCGACCGTCTTCGCCGCCCACGGGCTGACCCTGACGGCCGCCTTCGAGCTCTCGCTGGCCTGCGACATCCTGCTCGCCGCCGAGCGGGCCTCCTTCGGCCTGGTGGAGATCGTCGTGGGTCTCACGCCGTCGATGGGTGGGCCGCAGCGCCTCGCCGAGCGGGCCGGGCCGGCCCGCGCCAAGGAGCTGATCTTCACCGGGGAGCGCTACCCGGCGGCGGTGCTCGAGCGGTGGAACGTGGTCAACCGGGTGCTGCCCGACGACGGCTTCGCCGAGGCCGCCCGGGAGTACGCCCGCCGAGTGGCCTGCGGGCCCACCGTCGCCCACGCGGCGACCAAGCGGCTGGTCGGGACGGCGGTCCGGGACGGCGTCCGCGCCGCCGACGACGTCACCGCTCCGGTCTCCGGGGCCCTCTTCGGCACCGAGGACCTGCGCGGGGCGGTGCGGTCCTTCCTCGCCGAGGGCCCCGGTCGGGCCACCTACGCGGGGCGCTAGCAGCCAGTCGGACGGGGATTGGGCCCGCTCGCCGCGGGTAGACTCGTGCGGGTCCCGTATCCGTCGCAGGAAGGCAGGGTCGAGGGTTCTTGCCCGACACCTCCCCAGGCGTCTCCACGCCGGGTGGTACTCCGACATCCCGTGAGGCCCCGGCTCGCGCCGCCGCCACGGACGAGGCCACCACGTCCATCCCGTCCCGCGGCCTGGCAGGTCCCGCTCCCGCCGCCGTCCGGACCACCATCACCGTTCCCGACACCGTCTCGATGGTCTCCCTGCTGGGGTCCGGCGACGAGCTGCTGCGGCTCGTGGAGGCCGAGGTCGCCGCGGACGTGCACGTGCGGGGCAACGAGATCGCCGTCACCGGGCAGCCGGCCGAGAACGCCTTCGCCGTCCGGATCTTCGACGAGCTGATCGCGCTGCTCGGCACCGGCCAGCAGCTGCGCCCCGACGCCGTCCGCCGGGTCATCGCCATGCTGCGCAGCGGCGGCTCGGAGCGTCCGGCCGACGTGCTCAGCCTCGACATCATCAGCCGCCGCGGCCGCACGATCCGGCCCAAGACGCTGAACCAGAAGCACTACGTCGACGCGATCGACGAGCACACCATCGTCTTCGGCATCGGCCCGGCCGGCACCGGCAAGACCTACCTGGCCATGGCCAAGGCCGTGCAGGCGCTGCAGACCAAGCAGGTCAACCGGATCATCCTGACCCGCCCGGCGGTCGAGGCCGGCGAGCGGCTGGGCTACCTGCCCGGAACGCTGTCGGAGAAGATCGACCCCTACCTGCGGCCGCTGTACGACGCGCTGCACGACATGATCGACCCCGAGTCGATCCCGCGGCTGATGCAGGCGGGCACGATCGAGGTGGCCCCGCTGGCCTACATGCGCGGCCGCACGCTCAACGACGCGTTCGTCATCCTCGACGAGGCGCAGAACACCACCGCCGAGCAGATGAAGATGTTCCTCACCCGGCTCGGCTTCGGCTCCAAGATCGTGGTCACGGGGGACATCACCCAGATCGACCTGCCCGGCGGCGCACCGAGCGGGCTGAAGATCGTCCGGGAGATCCTCGACGGCATCGAGGACGTCCACTTCGCGAACCTGACCAGCGCCGACGTCGTCCGCCACCGCCTGGTCGGCGACATCGTCGACGCCTACGAGCGCTGGGACGCCTCCCAGCAGCAGCGACCGACGCGCCCGGCGCAGACCTCGGTCCGCGGGCCCCGGCCACGCCGGCAGGGGAGCTGAGCGGCATGCCCGTCGAGGTCGCGAACGAGTCCGAGATCGCCGTCGACGAGACCGCGCTGGCCGGCGTCTGCCGGTACGTGCTGGCCGAGCTCGGGGTCAACCCGATGGCCGAGCTGTCGGTGCTGTGCGTCGACACCGACTACATGAGCACCCTGCACGAGCGGTGGATGGGGGAGAAGGGCCCGACCGACGTCCTGGCCTTCCCCATGGACGAGCTGGACACCTCCCGCCCCGACGACCCCGAGCCCGGCCCGGCCCTGCTCGGTGACGTCGTGCTCTGCCCCGCCGTCGCCGTCCGCCAGGCCCGCGCGGCCGGGCACTCGATGGACGACGAGCTGGTCCTGCTGGCCACCCACGGCGTGCTCCACCTGCTCGGCTACGACCACATGGAGCCCGACGAGGAGAAGGAGATGTTCGGCCTGCAGCAGAAGCTGCTCGAGGGCTGGCGCTCCGCCCCGCGGGAGCCGGTCACCGGCGAGCCGGCCGACCGGGAGCCGGGGTCGCGATGACCGCGCAAGCGATCACGCTGCTGGTGATCGCCGTCTGCCTGGTGCCCCTGGCGGGGCTCTTCGGCGCGCTGGACGCCGCCCTGCAGCGGGTGTCCAAGGCGCGGGTCGAGGAGATGCGCCGGGACGGCGCCAAGCGGGCCGGCGCGCTCGAGGAGATCCTCGCCGAGCGGTCCCGGCACGTGGCCCTGCTGCTCCTGCTGCGGATCGTCTGCGAGACGCTCGCGGCGGTGCTGGTCACCGTCGTCCTGGCCGGGCTGTGGGGCGGCACCTGGCGGACGGTGCTCACCGCCGCGGCGGTGATGATCGTGGTCAGCTACGTGCTGGTCGGCGTCGGGCCGCGGACGCTGGGCCGGCAGCACCCCTACGGGATCGCGCTGGCCTCCGCCGGCGTCATCCGGCTGCTGGGCCGGGTGCTGGGGCCGGTGTCCACGCTGCTGATCCTGGTGGGCAACGCCATCACGCCCGGCCGCGGGTTCCGCGACGGCCCGTTCTCCTCCGAGGTGGAGCTGCGCGAGCTGGTCGACATGGCCGAGGAGCGCGGCGTCGTCGAGTCCGGCGAGCGCAACATGATCCACTCGGTGTTCGAGCTGGGTGACACCATCGCCCGCGAGGTGATGGTGCCGCGCACCGACGTGGTGTGGATCGAGCGCACCAAGACCGTGCGGCAGGCGCTGGCGCTGGCCATGCGCAGCGGCTTCAGCCGGATCCCGGTGATCGGCGAGAACGTCGACGACGTGGTCGGTGTCGTCTACCTCAAGGACCTCATCCGCCGGGCGCAGCACAACGGCGACCACCGCAGCGGGCCCAAGGTCGAGGAGCTCATGCGGCCGCCGACCTTCGTGCCGGAGTCCAAGCCGGTCGACGAACTGCTGCGCGACATGCAGGCCCAGCGGATCCACATCGCGATCGTCGTCGACGAGTACGGCGGTTTCGCCGGCCTGGTGACGATCGAGGACATCCTCGAGGAGATCGTCGGCGAGATCGCCGACGAGCACGACGCCTTCCAGCGCCCGCCGGTCGAGGAGCTGCCCGACGGCTCGATGCGGATCACCGCGCGGCTGCCGGTGCAGGACCTCGCCGAGCTGTTCCACGTCGATCTGCCGCAGGACGACGACGTCGAGACCGTCGGCGGGCTGCTGGCCCGCGAGCTGGGGCGGGTGCCTATCGAGGGGTCGGCCACCGAGGTCGCCGGCCTGCGGCTGGTCGCCGAGAGCACCGGCGGACGCCGCAACCGCATCGACACCCTGCTGGTCTGCCGCGTGCCCGAGCCGACGGAGGACGAGGGCGAGGAGCAGCAGGAGCGCGAGCCGTCCGGACCGGCCTCCTCCGGGGCTCTCCGCGCCGAGCAGCCGGCCGGCGTGGAAAGCTGACGCTCCGTGAGCGCCCCTGACCTGCAGCCCGAGGACGCCAAGCTCGTCACCCTCGCCCGCTCCGCGCGCGGCCGCACCGGGGCCCCCGAGGGCGCGGCGGTGCGCGACACCGACGGCCGCACCTATCTCGCGGCCACCGTCGAGCTGCCCTCGCTGCGGCTCTCGGCCCTGCAGGCCGCCGTCGCCGCCGCCGTCGCCAGCGGAGTGCAGGGGCTCGAGGCCGCCGCCGTCGTCTCCGCCGCCGACGCGGTGGAGGAGGCCGGGCTGGCCGCGGTGCGCGACCTCACGCCGGCGGCCCCGGTGATCCTCGCCGGCCCCGACGGCGCCGTCCGCACCACCGCCTGAGAAAGGACCCCCTTCCTCCCCACCCTTCGCGGGCTCAGGGCGGGGCCCTGGAAGGGGCCTTCAGCGGAGAGCGGCGGCGAACGCGGCCGGGTCCCGCACCCACACGGTGAACGCGCGGTGGGTCGCGCCGTCGTCGGCCAGGTACCGGACGGCGATCCGCGTCCGTCCCGGCCACCACCCGCCGCGCCGCGCCGCCGACGGCCACTCCGCCGGGGGCGCGCCGGAACGCACCTCCCGCACCAGGTCCAGCGGGACGACGGCGAAGGACGACGTCCGCCGCAGGCCGGCGACGTCGGTGGACACGGCCCAGTCGCTGACGGTGAGCCGCGACGTCGACAGCAGCAGCACGGCGAGCCCCAGCGCCGCGGCGAGCGGCGCCTCCCCGGCGACGGCCGGCGCCCCCGACAGCCAGCCGAGCAGACCCAGCCACAGCGCGACCGCGGCGAGCACGAGAAGGATGAGCCCGGGACGGGCGGGGTTGTACTGCCAGTAGCGCAGCGGGGGCGGGGTGACGGTCACCGACCGCCGGGGACCGAGGCCGGCCAGGAAGCGGTAGGCCGCGAGCTGCGCCAGGTGCCGCTCCCGGGCCCGGGCCGCCCGGACCGCCGGTGGTTCCGACTCCCGCCGCTGCCGTCCCGCCACGCCTGCGATCCTCTCAGGCGGCCGTCCGAACGCCGGCCGGCTCGGACTGCGGGCGTTCCTCCCGCGTTGCGGGTTCTGCGGGACCGGCAAGGCACGAGAACCGCCCGCACAGCGGGGCCCAGGCGGCTGTGCCGGGGTCGTCGGCACCCGGTGGGAGACTGATCGGTGTGAGGACGCCGGACCAGCCGTACCGCAGCGGCTTCGCCTGTCTGGTGGGCCGCCCCAACGCCGGCAAGACCACGCTCACCAACGCGCTGGTCGGCGAGAAGGTCGGCATCGTCAGCAACCGCCCCCAGACCACCCGGCACGCGATCCGCGGCGTCGTCCACCGTCCCGGCGGCCAGCTCGTCCTCGTCGACACCCCCGGCCTGCACAAGCCCAAGAGCCTGCTCGGACGTCGGCTCAACGACGTCGTCCGCGACACCCTCTCCGAGGTCGACGTCGTCGTCTTCTGCGTGCCCGCCGACCAGCCCGTCGGCGCCGGCGACCGGTTCATCGCCCGGCAGCTGCGGGACGTCAAGGCCCCGGTCGTCGTCGTGGTCACCAAGACCGACGCCGCGTCCAAGAAGCAGATCGCCGAGCAGCTGATGGCCGCCAGCCAGCTGGTCGAGGCCGCCGAGGTGGTGCCGGTCAGCGCGGTCGAGGGCGACCAGGTCCTGCTGCTGGAGGACCTGCTGATCGGCCTGCTGCCCGAGGGGCCGCCGCTGTACCCCGAGGAGCAGACCACCGACGACGACGTCGAGCGGCAGATCGCCGAGCTGATCCGCGAGGCCGCGCTGGAGAAGGTGCGCCAGGAGGTGCCGCACTCCCTCGCCGTCACCGTGGAGGAGCTGATCCGGCGGCCCGATCCCAAGCGGACGGGTGCCGAGCTGGTGGAGGTGCACGCGCTGCTGCACGTCGAGCGGGCCAGCCAGAAGCCGATCGTCCTCGGCCGCGGCGGGCAGACCATCAAGGAGATCGGCACCGAGGCCCGCGCCGGGCTGGAGGAGCTGCTCGGTTCCCGGGTGCACCTGGACCTGCACGTCACCGTGCTGGGGGAGTGGCAGGACGACCCCAAGAAGCTGAACAGGCTGGGCTACTGATGAGCACCACTCCCAAGTCGCTGTACCGCGACGAGGGGATCGTCCTGCGCACCCAGAAGCTGGGCGAGGCCGACCGGATCGTCACCGTTCTCACCCGCCGGCACGGCAAGGTGCGGGCGGTGGCCAAGGGCGTGCGCCGCACCAAGAGCAAGTTCGGCGCCCGCCTGGAGCCGTTCAGCCACGTCGACCTGCAGCTCTACACCGGCCGCAACCTCGACATCGTCAGCCAGGCCGAGTCGATCCGCGCCTACGGCCAGCCGATCGTCGGCGACTACCGCGCCTACACCGCCGGCACCGCGGTGCTCGAGACCGCCGACCGGCTGACCGCGGAGGAGAAGGAGCCGTCGCTGCGGCTGTTCCTCCTCGTGGTCGGCGCGCTGCGGTCGCTGGCCGAGCAGACCCACCCCGCCGGGCTGGTGCTCGACGCCTTCCTGCTGCGGGCGATGTCGGTGGCCGGGTGGGAGCCGGCGCTGTCGGGCTGCGCCCGCTGCGGGGAGGAGGGCCCGCACCGGCACTTCTCCGTTCCCGCCGGCGGCATGGTGTGTCCGGTCTGCCGCCCCACCGGGTCGGCGATGCCCAGCCCCGTCACCATCGACCTGCTCGACGCGCTGCTCACCGGCGACTGGGACCGCGCCGAGGCCAGCGAGGGGGCCAGCCGCCGCGAGGGCAGCGGGCTGGTCGCCGCGCTGCTGCAGTGGCACCTGGAGCGCGGCCTGCGCTCGCTGGCGCTGGTCGACCGCTCGTGAGCGAGGTCGAGGGCCGATGAGGCGCGAGGTCAAGGCGCCCGATCCGCATCCGTCGGGAGCGCGCCCGCCGCAGCTGCCCGCGGACAAGGTGCCCCGGCACGTGGCGATCGTCATGGACGGCAACGGCCGCTGGGCCAAGCAGCGCGGCCTGCCCCGCACCGCCGGGCACGAGGCGGGGGAGTCCTCGCTGTTCGACTGCGTCGAGGGCGCCATCGAGCTCGGGATCAAGGCGATCAGCGCCTACGCGTTCTCCACCGAGAACTGGCGGCGCAGCCCGGAGGAGGTCCGCTTCCTCATGGGCTTCAACCGGGACGTGATCCGCCGCCGCCGCGACGAGATGCATGAGCTGGGGGTGCGGGTGCGCTGGGCCGGCCGCCGGCCCCGGCTGTGGCGCAGCGTCATCAAGGAGCTCGAGATCGCCGAGGAGCTCACCCGGGACAACGACGTCCTGACGCTCACCATGTGCGTCAACTACGGCGGGCGGGCGGAGATCGCCGACGCCGCGGCCGCGATCGCCCGCGAGGCGGCCGCCGGCCGCCTGGACCCGGACAAGGTCGACGAGTCGACCGTCGCCCGCTTCCTCGACGAGCCGGACATGCCCGACGTCGACCTGTTCGTCCGCAGCTCGGGGGAGAACCGCACCAGCAACTTCCTGCTGTGGCAGTCGGCCTACGCGGAGCTCGTCTTCCTCGACACGCTGTGGCCGGACTTCGACCGGCGGCACCTGTGGGCCGCCTGCGAGGAGTACGCCTCCCGGCAGCGCCGCTTCGGCAGCGCCTGAGCGTCCGGCTCACCCGCCGAACGTGGTGACCTCGGCGTTGTTCCACCACTCCATCAGCGCGGTCAGCCCCGCGGTACCACCGTTGCGGATCCGCACCACGGCCTCGACGGCGTCCTCGGTCTCGGTCCAGACGAGGACGGCGGTGTTCTGCTCGTCGATGTAGCAGGCCAGCTTCCCCATGACCCGGCCGTCGAGGGTCCAGTCCAGGTAGCCCTGCGACCCGGGGCAGGTGGCGCCGCCGGTCAGCTCGGGCAGCCCCAGCCGGGCGACGTCGGCGGCGAATGCCGCACCGACCGCCTCGCCGTCGGGATACAGGAAGAACCGGGACGTCCGCGGGCCGGGCTGGGTCGCGCTGGGCCCGCAGTCGACGGCGGCGACGTCACCGTCGCCGGCGGCCGGGGCCGGGCGGCAGTCAGCGGCGTCGAAGTCCGCGGGCAGGACGGCCAGCAGGTCGTCCTGCCTCGGCCCGGGCCCCGGCGGGTCCGGAGCCGGCTCGGCCGAGGCCCCGCCGGTGCCGGCGACCAGCACCACCGCGATCAGGGCCACCGCGAGCAGCGCCGCCGTCCCCAGCAGCGCCGCGGGCAGCCACGACCGGCGCGGCGGGGTGGGTTCCGGGATGCCGCGCGACCCGGGGGGCGGCGGCACCGGCGGGGAGGCCAGGAACCGGGTCGCCCCGATGGACCCGGTGGACGGCGACGGCTCGGGGCCGGTGCGGGAGGGCAGCGGCTCCGGGCCGGAGCGGGAGGCCGTCGGCGCGGTTCCCCACTGGGGGCCGGGAGGCGCCTCCGCCGTCGCCGCCGAGGAGGCGGGCTCGGGCATCGGCCGGCCGGGGTCGGAGAACCCGACCGGCTGGGCCACCGACCGCGGACCAGGCGACGTGTCCGCCGGCGGCGCCGCGTCCGCGCGCAGCCGCATGCCGGCCGCGCTGAGCGCCCGCCGCGCGGCCGAGGCCATGGCCCCGGCCGACCGCCAGCGCTCGTCGGGGTCCTTGGCCAGGCCCATGGCCACCACTTCGTCCAGCGCGGCCGGCACCTCGGGGCGCAGGGTCGACACCGCCGGAGGAGTCTCGTGGAGGTGGGCCCACATCAGCGGCGCCAGGTCGGTGGCCAGGAACGGCCGGCGCCCGGTGAGGAGCTCGAAGAGCACGCAGGCCAGCGAGTAGACGTCGCAGCGCGCGTCGGCGGGGCGCTCCAGGAACCGCTCGGGCGCCATGTAGTCGAAGGACCCGACCGCCGAGCCCGCCTGGGTCAGCGCCGGCGCGCCGTCGCTCATCACCGACCGCGCGATGCCGAAGTCGACGAGGTAGACGAACTCGTCCTCGTCGTCGCCCTCGTCGCTCGCGGCCGTGCACACCAGCACGTTGGACGGCTTCACGTCGCGGTGCACCAGGCCCTCGGCGTGCGCGGCGTCCAGCGCCCGCGCCACCTGGCTGACGACCGACACCGCGCGGGCGGGGGAGAGCGGGCCCTCCTCGGCGAGCACTGCGGCCAGGTCCCGGCCGCGGACCAGGCGCATGTCGAGGAACAGCCGGCCGTCGATCTCCCCGTAGCGGTGGATGGGGACGATGTGCGGGTCGCTGAGCCGGGCGGCGGCGTAGGCCTCCCGCCGGAACCGCTCGCGGTAGTTGCGGTCGGCGGCCAGGTTCTCGGTGAGCACCTTGAGCGCGACCGTGCGCTGGTGCTCGGTGTCGAAGGCCCGGTAGACCTCGCCCATGCCGCCCCGGCCGATCAGGCCCTCGATGCGGTAGGGGCCGAACTCTCGGAACTCCACGGACGGCCTCCCCGAGGGCGGCGGCGCGGGCGCGGACGTCCCCTCCCCGCGACGGACGTCCGCGAAGTGTAGGCGCCGGGGGAGGCGCGGCACAGGCGCCGCGGACGGTGCGACTCCGACGTCGTCGGCGCCGAGGGGCAGGAGCCTAGGCCCGCCGCGGCGCTGGTCAGCGGCGGAGCGAGAGGGCCCCGGGAAGCGCTCGGCAACGGTTCGGTGTGGCACGCCTGTAACCGTTGACACGCCCCCTTCCGGGCCCCGAGAGTGGCGGCTCCCCGTGGAAGGACGGATCACCCACAGTGAGCGAGAGCACCATCGCGCCCCAGCATGCCCAGAACCCGCCGGCGCCCCCACGGCCGGGCGACCTGAACGACCAGCTGATCGCCAGCGACTTCTGGACCGACCAGATGGTGGCCGAGGCGGGCATCCCGATCATCGACGTCCCGTTCGTCACCTTCGGCGGCGGCATCGGGTCGTTCGTGACCGTCGACTACCTGCGCATCTGCGGAGTGCCCACCAGCGCGATCCGCGTGCTCACCCCGCTGAAGACCCCGTGGGAGAGCTACGAGTACCTCACCACGGTCTCGCAGATCCCCCGCGGCGAGCGGCTGCGGTCGGACTCGTCGTCCACCCCGGACAACATCTGGGGGTTCCCCAGCTACGCCCTGCGTGAGGGGCTGCACGGCAACCTCAAGATGCTGTGGAACGTCCTCGTCGAGCCCATCTTCGCGAACTACTACACGCCCAAGGCCGGGCATGCGTTCGAGTCGATGGAGAAGGAGATGTACCGCATCCGGTACCCGGAGATGGTCGTCCACGGCCAGGTCCGGATGGTGCGGCGCCGCGTGGGCGGGGGCTACTTCACGATCCTGACGCCGCCGGAGGGGGCGGCGCCGACCCGGCGCATCGCCTACCGGAGCCAGTGGGTGCACGTGGCGGTCGGCTACCCGGGCCTGAAGTTCCTCCCCGACCTGCAGCGGTACCGCGCCGAGCACAACGACTTCAGCAAGGTCGTCAACGCCTACGAGCCGCACGAGCACGTCTACGAGCGGCTGCACGTCCGCCCCGGCACGGTCCTCATCCGCGGTGGCGGGATCGTCGCCTCCCGCGTGCTGCAGCGGCTCATCGACGACCGCGACCAGCGCGGGCTGAACACGCAGATCTTCCACCTGTTCCGCACCTACGTGGACAGGCCGCACGGCCCGAGCATCTTCAAGCGGCGCAAGGGCGCCGACGGTTGGGCCTACCAGGGCTTCAACTACCCGAAGTCGGTGTGGGGCGGCCAGCTCAAGCAGCAGGTACGCAAGACTGAGGGCGAGGAGCGGGCCCGGCTCTACAAGGAGATGGGGGGCACCAACACCCCGGTGCGCCGCGACTGGCAGGAGCAGCTGACCCGCGGCCGCGCTCAGGGCTGGTACCGGGTGATGATCGGCGAGATCGACTCCATGCGGCCGGTCGGTGACCTCGTGGAGGTCACCGTGAACAGCGACCAGGGCCGGCAGGTGGGCACCTTCGACGCGGTGATCGACTGCACCGGCCTGGAGGCCGACATCCGCGAGCACCGCGTGCTCGCCGACCTCCTCGACCACTCGGGCGCCGGGCGCAATCCGGTCGGCCGGCTGGACGTCGATCGCAACTTCGAGCTCAAGGGCACCCAGAACGGCGGGAAGATCTACGCCTCCGGCAGCGCCACCCTCGGCGGGCCCTTCCCCGGGGTGGACACCTTCTTCGGCCTGCAGATCGCCGCCCAGGAGATCGCCGACGACCTGATCAAGCAGGGGTTCGGGCAGAAGCTGACCCCCGCCCGGTCGACCAGCCAGTGGTGGAAGTGGGTCCGCAACAAGCAGATCTGACCATCGCCGCCCGCTGACCTCCGCGACGACCGAGAGAGACGACCGTGCTCCCCACCCTCAACGGCCGCATCCAGACCAGGATCTTCCTGCTGGCAGTGGTCGGATCCCTCTGGACCCTGATCATCACGCCGGTGCTGCCCACCGGCACCTCGCTGGGCGCCTCCTACGGCGCGACCTTCTCCGTCCTCCTCGTGGTGACGGTGCTGGGCGTGCTGTGGGAGTTCGTCTATCACGGCCTGCAGCAGTTCCGGTGGGAGAAGGACTGGCCCACCCTGTTCGGGCTGCTCACCGGCATCCCCGAGGGCCTGCTCGTCTGGTTCCTCTTCGCCGGCGGCGCGATCCCGTGGATCGACGGCATCCCCGGCCCCGCCTTCGCCATCCACTTCGTCAGCACCTGGCTGATCGTCTGGTTGGTGGCCAACGGGCCGATGCGCGTGCCGTTCATCCACTGGCGGATCAACGGCGGGAGGCTCATCTGATGGCGGCCCAGAACGCCGCCCCCGCGGCGGCTCCGGCCACCGTCCCCCCGTTCGACCAGGTCGCGGTGGCCGTGGCCCCCGGCGACGACCTGGTCGTCCGGATGCCCGGGATCGTCCTGGTCGTCGCGGTGGAGACGACGGCCGCGCCGGCACCGCAGCCGGCGCCTCGGCTCGGCGGCTGGGGCGCGCCCGCGGCCCCGTCTCCGCCGGCCGCCCCGGTCGGCGACCGGCGCGTAGGCGAGCTGATCGACCTGTGCCGCCGCGTGTCCGCGGCCGGCAGCCGCGCCCCCGGCCGGCGGCTGCACGACGAACTGCGCGCCTGGCTGCAGTCGGTTCCCGAGCTGCCCTCGTTCGCGGTGGCCGCGGCCACCGAGGAGGGCCTGGCCCTCGGCCTGGTCGGCAAGGGGCTGGCCGAGGTGCCCGACCTCGGCCTGCGGCTGACCCCCGCCGACGGCGAACGGCTCGAGGACGGCACCCCCTTCCTCGACCGGCTGGTGGACTGGCCGCCGGCCGCCCTGCGGCTGTCGGCCGGCGGTTCGATCGACACGGCCCCGCACCCGCTGGCCGACCTGGAGTCCGGCGCCGTGCCGGGTGCCGCCGCGGTGCTCTCCCCGGCTCCGACCCCCGCGTCCACGCCGCTGCCCGAGGCGCCGTCGCACACCACGCAGGTGCGGCTGCCGGCCCCGGGGACGCTCCTCCCGCCGGTGGCCTCGACCGCGCCGGCCGCTCCGGGCGCGCCGGTGCCGCCGGTGCCCCCGCCGCCTCCGCCCCCCTCGCGGCACGGCCGGCACGCCGGCCACGACCACGCCGGCCACGACTCCGCCGCTTCCGAGCCCGAGCGGCCGCCGGCGCCCGAGCCGGCGGCCCCTCCGCCGGTGGAGCTCCCGCCGCCGGTCCGGTCGGCGTCCCTGCTCGCCCCGCCGCCGGAGGAGGCCGAGCCGGCGCGGGAACCGCTGCCGGTGATCTCCACCGAGCAGCCGCCGGCCGCGCTGGTCAAGGAGCCCGAGGACACCCGGCCCAAGGTCAAGGGCTTCCTCTGCAAGAACGGGCACCTCAACGACCCCCGGGTGCTCTTCTGCGCCCAGTGCGGCATCCGCATGTCCCAGCAGACCGGGGTGTTCACCGAGGGCGTCCGGCCGCCGCTGGGCCTGCTGCTGTTCGACAACGGCGCGACGGTCAGCCTCGACGCGGACTACCTGCTGGGCCGGGAGCCGGAGACCGACGAGCGGGTGCGCTCCGGGGAGCTGCGCCCCCTGCTGGTCGTCGACCAGACCGGGGGCGTCAGCCGGCACCACGCGGAGGTCCGGCTCGAGGGCTGGGACGTCGTCCTGGTCGACATCGGCTCGGCCAACGGCACGCTGGTCGCTCCCAAGGGCGCCCAGGCCTGGTCCTCGCTCGTGCCGCACCAGCCGGTCCAGCTCACCCCCGGCATGACGGTGCGGATGGGCAGCCGGCAGTTCGCCTTCGAGTCACCGCACGGCGGCTACTGACCGCCACCCCGCACCGACGACGGCGCCCGCGCCCCCGATCCGGGGACGCGGGCGCCGTCGTCTGCGGATCAGGCGGTGCCGGGCTGGGCGGCGATCTCGGCCAGGGTCTCGTCCATGTCCCGGTCGCGGTCGGCGGCGCCCGCGTGCACCCGCAGCACCGGCGTGAGCGGGTCGACGGCGCCGTCCACCGCGGCACCCACCGGCGTCACCAGCAGGGCGGGCGGTGCCTGCCCGTCGTCCTCGGCGACGTCGACGCCGGTGCGGCGCAGGCTCTCGGCGACGCCGGCCGCGCGCCGCTCGGCCCGCCAGCCCTCGCCCGCCCGCAGCTGCAGCGGCACCGACCTGGCCAGGGCGGCCTGGGCGGCCAGGCGCAGGGCCGCGCGGCCGTCGGCGTTCCCGTCCTGGACGACGGCGACCGGCGCGTGGAGCGCTGCGCCGGCCTCGCCGGGCTCGCCGGAGACCACGACCACGGTGCCCTGCATCCCGGCGGGCCAGGGGGCGAGGTCCTCGGTCCCCTCCGGCACGCCCCAGCCGCTGCGGACCAGGACGACGTCGGCGTCCGCGCTGCCGGCCACGGCACCGACGTCGGCCCACGGGTCGTCGCTGAACCGGGAGGCGACCGAGGCCTTCAGGCCCCGGGCCTCCACGACCCGGGCGAGCTCGCGCAGCTCCATGCCGGCCGAGGCGATGAGCGCCAGGTCGGCGCCCAGGCCGCTGGCCACCTCCGGCTTGGGCCGGGAGCGGCGCACCACCCGGGTGAGCACCACCTGCGCGGCGGGCTCGCGGCCCACCAGGTCGCAGGCCAGGTGCACCAGCGCGGTGTCGCGGTGCGGGTCCTCGATCACGACCAGCACGGTGTAGGCGTCGGTGAGCCCCATCGCCGCCCGCTCGGCCGCGGCGATGTCCCGCTGCAGGATCCGCTCGGGGTAGACGACGTGCAGCAGGGGCGAGGTCATCACCGTCGTCACCACGGCCATGATCACCATGAGGGTGAACATCTCGCCGTCGAGCACGCCCTCTCGCACGCCGATGTTGAGGATGACCAGTTCGGTCAGGCCGCGGGTGTTCATCAGCACGGCCAGGGCGGTCGCCTGCCGCTTGGGCACCCGCTGGGTCCGCGCGGCGGCGAAGGCGCCGATGAACTTCCCGGCGATCGCCACCAGCAGGATCAGCCCGAGCTCGCCCAGCCCGGTGAGGTCGATCGCGCCGACGTCGACCCCGAGGCCGGTGACCACGAAGAACACCGGCAGCAGGAGCAGCACGCTCACCTGCTCGAGCCGGTCGATGATCTCGTGGTTGAGCGCCCCGGCGCCGGTGCGCGGCATGACGACGCCGAAGACGAAGGCGCCGAAGATGAAGTGGATCCCGATCTCCTCGGTGACCCAGGCGCTGCCGAGGATGCCGACGAGCACCAGGGCCAGCATGTCCGGGGTGAGCTGGCCGAAGCGCTCGTACCGGCTGACCAGCAGCTTCAGCAGCGGCCGCACGACGAGGAACATCACCAGCGCGAAGATCGCCGACAGCAGGAGGATCTGCACCACGCCGGTGAAGCTGCCGGCGGCGGCCACGGCCACGACGACCGCGAGCAGGGCCCAGGCCAGCACGTCGTCGACCGCGGCGCAGGCCAGGCTGAGCACGCCGGTCGGGATCCGGTGCATCCCCCGCTCGGAGAGGATGCGGGCCAGCACGGGGAACGCGGTGATCGACATCGCCACGCCCATGAACAGGGCGAACTCGATGAAGCGCACCGGGCCCTCGCCGGCCACGTCGTGCCGGGTGTGCAGCAGGCCGGCGAGCAGCACGCCGAGCGCGAAGGGCAGGACGATCGAGGCCAGCGACACCGAGACGGCGATCCGCTCGCGGCCGCGGATGAAGGACAGGTCGACCTCGAGGCCCACCAGGAACATGAACAGCACCAGGCCCAGCTGGGCCAGGACGTTGAGGAAGTCGCGGACCTCGACGGGGAACAGCAGGGTGTCCAGGTCACCCGGAAGCGCGCCGAGCAGCGTCGGACCGAGCAGGATGCCCGCGATGATCTCGCCGACGACGGCCGGCTGACCGAGCCGGACGGCCAGCCGCCCCATGAGCCGGGCGATCACGATGATCACCGCCAGGTCGAGGAAGACGTAGGCGATGATCTCCGGCAGTTCCAGTTCCACGAAGGCTCCGCAGTGCAGCCGGGCCCGTGCTGCCAGACCCGGGAGGCGACGAGGACGGCCCGTCCAGGGCCTGTGACGACGCCCGCAGCAGGGCGTGGTCGGGCGCGGATGCTAGCGGTGCGGCAGCCCCCGTGGCGGTCGCGACGGCACGGCGCGCGGGTGCGGCGACACGGCACGGGCTTCCGGGACGGGCCGGTCACCGGCAGACTGTCCCGCTGCCGCCATCGCGGCGCCCCTGTCGTCATCGGGGGGACGACCAGTTTCAGGAGGACATGGATGGATGCCGTCGGCCTGGTGGGCGCGGCGCCTGCCAACATCGCGGACTACCAGGTGATCCGGGTGCTCGGAGAGGGCAACAACGGCCGGTTCTACCTGGCCCGCCCGCCGGCCCGGCTCGGTCTTCCCGACGAGTACGTCGCGGTCAAGGTCTTCACCGGCAGCCACAGCGAGCAGGCCTACGAGCGCGGCGTGCGGGAACTGCGCGCCTTCGCCCAGGTGAGGTCCCCGTACCTGGTGAAGGTCTACGACGCGGTGCTCCAGGACAGCTTCCTGTACGCGATGGAGTACTGCCCGCTGGGCTCCCTGGCCGCCCCCGCCCGCCCGCTGAGCCGCGGCGAGGTGCTGCGCGCCGTGGCACACGCCGCCCACGCCCTGCACGCCCTGCACGAGGCCGGGCTCACCCACGGCGACGTCAAGCCGGCGAACATCCTGCTCACCGAGGACGGCGGCAAGCTCTCCGACCTCGGGCTGGCCCGGTTCCTGACCCCCGGCGTGACGCTCACCGGCATGGCCAGCGCCGCCTCCGTGGAGTACCTCGACCCGGCGCTGCTGCGCGGGGAGCGGCCGTCCCGGGCGACCGAGGTGTTCGCCGTCGGTGCCACCCTGCACCGGGCGCTCACGGGCACCGGGCTCTACGGCGAACTGCCCGACAGCGAGCCGCTGCTGGCCATCCGGCGGGTGATGAGCGCCGAGCCGCAGATCGCTCCCGGCCTCACCGGCGAGGAGGCCGCGCTCGTCCGCGACTGCCTGGCCCCGGTGGGTCAGCGGCCGGCCACCGCCCTGCAGGTCGCCGAGCGGCTCGACGCGATGGCGGCGTCGGCGCCGGCCGCCTCCGCCTGACCGGTCCCTCCACGACGACGGGCCCCGTTCCCCGGCTGCGGCCGGGGGACGGGGCCCGTTGTCGGAGCGAGGGTCAGCCGAAGTCGCTGTAGGCCGGCACCGACCACCAGTCCCACAGGGTGGTCAGGCCCTCGGCACCGCCGTCGGCGATGCTGACCAGCCCCTCCGCGCCGAACTCGTCCTGGGTCCAGAGCAGGTTGGCGCTGTTGTCCTCCGGGTCGACCCAGCAGGCGACACGGCCGGCCCGCTCGCCGCCGATCTGGTAGTAGCCGTAGCCCTGGTTGGCGGGGCACTGCTGCCCGGAGGCCAGTTCGGTCAGGCCGACGCCGGTGACGTCGCTGACGAAGACCCGGTCGACCGCCACGCCGTCCTCGTAGAGGAAGAACCGGGCGGTGGTGATCGCCGGCTCGCTCTGCGCCGGGGCGCAGTCCACCGCCGCCAGGTCGCCGTCGCCGGCCGGCTGCCGCCCCGTGCAGTCCTCCGCCTGGAAGTCGCCCGGGATGATCGCCAGCAGCTCCTCCTCCGGCGTCGGCTCCGGCGGCGGGGTCGACGTGGTCGACGTCGAGGGGGACGCGGAGGTCGGGGTGTCGCTCGCCGTCGGGCCCGAGGGCTGCTCACCGCCACCGCCGCCGGCGAGCGCGATGACGCCGACCACGACCAGCACTGCGACGACCGCGGCCGCGGCCAGGATCAGCGGGAGCCGGTTGGGCTTCCTGCCGCCGGGAGAGGAGCCGACCCCGCCGACCCCGGGCGGCCCGAAGCCGGTCGTACCGCCCGGTCCCTGCGGGGCGTAGGTCGGTCCGCCGGGGTTGGAGGGTGGGCCGTAACCGCCGGGGTTGGAGGGCGGCTCGTACCCCCCCGGCGGGCCAGGGTTGGACTGCGGGGCGTAGGTCGGTCCGCCGGGGTTGGACGGCGGGCCGTAACCGCCGGGGTTGGACGGCGGGCCGTAGCCGGCGGGCGGGCCGGGGTTGGACGGCGGCCCGTAGCCCCCGGCGACACCGGCCGGGGGCCCCGGGTTGGAGAAGCCGACCGTCTGCGGGGCGAACGGTAGCGGGGTGATCGACGTCGGCGGCGCCGTCGGGGCGACGACCTCGGGCACGACCGCAACGCCGGACTCCTGCAGCGCCGCGCGGGCGGCCGCGGCCAGCTCCCCGCAGCTGCCGTACCGCTCGTCGGGGTCCTTGGCCAGCCCCTTGAGCACCACCTCGTCCAGCCCGGCCGGCAGCCCCGGGCGCACCGCCGACGGGGGCTGCGGCTCGGTGTTGAGGTGGGCGTACATGAGCGTGGCCAGCCCGTCGCCGGTAAACGGCCGGCGGGCGGTGAGGCACTCGAACAGCACGCAGGCCAGGGCGTAGACGTCGACCCGCCGGTCGATCGGCTTCTCCAGGAACCGCTCGGGCGCCATGTAGTCGAAGGAGCCCAGCGCCGCGCCGGTCTGGGTCAGCGCCGGGCCGGAGGCGTCGGTGGTGGACCGGGCGATGCCGAAGTCGACCAGGTAGACGAACTCGTCGTCGCCCGAGCCGGACAGCAGGATGTTGGAGGGCTTGACGTCGCGGTGCACCAGGCCGTCGGCGTGCGCGGAGTCCAGTGCACGGGCCGTCTGGCTCACGATCGACACCGCGCGGGCCGGGCTCATCGGGCCCTCCTCGGCCAGCACCGCGGCCACGTCGCGCCCCGGCACCAGCCGCATGTCGAGGAAGAGCCGCCCGTCGATCTCGCCGTACCGGTGGATGGGCACGATGTGCGGCTCGTTCAGCCGGGCGGCCAGATGGGCCTCCCGCCGGAACCGCTCCCGGTAGCCCTGGTCCGCGGCCAGGTGCTCGGAGAGCACCTTGAGCGCGACCACCCGGTCGTGCTCGGTGTCGTAGGCGCGGTAGACCTCACCCATCCCGCCGCGGCCGAGCAACGCCTCGATCCGATAGGCGCCGAACTGTTCCAGATCCACCACTGCCCCTCCGTGTGCCGCAGCCCGGGCGCTCCTCGGAGCCGGCGCCCGGCGGCGGTCGACGGCGGAGTCTATGGACGGAGTTGCCCCGCGACCAGCGCCGCGGCCGCAGGCGTGTACGACCAGCACAGAGTGGAGTGCCGGGCAGCCCGGCGGTGACCTCTGCTGCTTTTCGTGACGGACCTGTGACCGTGGGCGCGCACGAACCAGTAGGCGGGACGCTGACCCGTCACTACCTTGCAGCACTGCCACGGGGCCCAGATCCGCCACTTCCACGCCGGCTGCGCCCTGCCATCCGACGGGTTCCGCCCTGCGATCGAACGAGAGAAGCACATGAGCCAGCCTCCAGGTCAGTACGGCGGTCAGTACGGCCAGCCCGGTCCGTACGGCCAGCCGGGACAGCCCGGCCAGCCCGGCCAGTACGGTCAGTACGGCCAGCCGGCGCAGCCCGGTCAGTACGGCCAGCCGGGCCAGTACGGCGGCCCCGGTGGGCCCGGCGCCCCCTTCGGCCCGGGCGGCCCCGGTGGCTTCGGGCCCGGGGGGTACGGCCGGCCGCCGCAGAAGAAGAGCGTCCTCCCCTGGGTGATCACCGCCCTGGTCGTGGTCCTGGCCGGCGTGGGCGTGCTGCTGTTCTTCCTGCTGCGGGGTGACGACGACACGAGCACACGCGAGGCGAGCGACACCTCCGCGGAGTCCTCGACGTCGGCTCCTGCCATGGAGACGGAGATGAACGCCGAGGACCTGCCCGAGGAGATGGACATCCCCGGCGGTGCCGGCAGCTCTCCCGGCGGCAGCGGCGGCGGGGGCGGGGGCATGGACACCGACACGCCCGCGGGCAGCGACGAGGGCCAGTACCCCGGTTCCGGCGACCTCGCGCTGGAGTGGATGAACGGCGTCTTCAACTTCGACGTCGCGACGGTCTACGCCCTGTCCTGCGCCGACCTGCAGCAGCAGGCGACCGAGGCCTCGGCCGGCTCCGAGTACACGCCCGAGGAGTTCCTGACGCTGTACTTCTACAGCGAGGTCCTCGGCGGCCAGGAGATCGCCGGCGGCACCAGCACCAGCGTCGTCCACGACCCCGACAGCGGCCTGGACGTCGTCTCCTTCGATCTGGACCTGGCCGACGGCACCACCCAGGAGGTCCTGATCGGCGTGGACGCCAACCTCACCGTCTGCGGCTTCGCCTGATCCACCACCCGGCCGGCCGGCCTCTGGGGCGCTGCGGCGTCCGGGAGGCCGGCCGTTCGGCGTCCCCGGTTCGGCTGGTGCCGACCATGGCGTCATGGCGGCGGAGAGGAGGACGACGGTGTTCGCGGTGACCCGTCTGCGGGTGCCGGAGCAGGCGACGGCGGCCTTCGTCGCGGACGCCGGGGTGCTGCTGGCCGCGCTCGCCGCCCGGCCCGGCTTCCGGGACGGCCGGCTCGGGCAGGCGGCCGACGATCCGTCGCTGTGGGTGCTCCTCACCAGCTGGGAGGGCGTGGGCGCCTACCGCCGCGCGCTCTCGGCGGCCGAGGTGAAGATCGCCGGCGCGCCGGTGTGGGTGCACGCGCTCGACGAACCCGGGGTGTTCCTGCCCCCGCAGGAGGGGCCGCTCGAGACCCCGCGCTGACGCTTCCGGGCCGTACCCTGCGCCCACGGATCGGCCGACCGCGACCGGCGGAGTGCGGAGGGAGCGCGATGAGCCAGCCGCCGCAGGACCAGCCACGGGACCGCGCACC
>DATAAV010000017.1:0-5059 GCA_036259935.1 Geodermatophilus sp.
TCGACCGCGGCCCGTAGGACGGCGGCGATCTCGGCGTACTCCGCCACCGACTGCGCGCCCGTGCACGGCGCTCCGCAGCGCCCCATCCCGGCCAGCGCGCACGCCGTCCCCAGCACGCGCAGTGACAGGCGGGTCGTGCACTGCCGCAGCGGCAGGGACTCGTGGACGGCGGCCACGGCGGCGTCGGCCGCCCGCCGGTCGGGGAACGGGCCGAGGAACACCCCGGCGCCCGGCCGCACCCGGCGGACGACCGACAGCCGCGGGAAGGGCTCCTCGGTCAGCCGCACCCACAGCGCCCGCTCGGGAAACCGCGAGCGCCGGTTGTAGCGGGGCTTGTGCTCGGCGATCAGCCGCAGCTCGCGGACGGCGGCCTCGAGGTCGTGCGCGCACGGCAGCGCCTCCACCCGCCGGGCGAGGCCGACCATCTCGGTGATCCGGCTGCGCTGCTCGCTGGAGGAGAAGTAGCTGCGCACCCGGCTGCGCAGGTCGTTCGACGTCCCGACGTAGAGCGGCTCGTCGCGCGGGCCGCGGAAGACGTAGACCCCGGGCCCGGCGGGCACGTCGTCGGCCAGGTGCCGCTTGCGCAGGCGCTCGGGATCGATCTGCCGGGTCAGGCCGGTGAGTTCCTCCAGCGAGGTGATGCCGAGCGGGCCGAGCCGCTCGAACAGCCCGTGCAGCACGTCGACGGTGGCGCGGGCGTCGTCCAGGGCCCGGTGCGTCGGCGACGTGGCGGCGGAGAAGAACGGCGCCAGCGTGGCCAGCTTGCAGTTGGGCACCTCGTCGCGGGTGAGCAGCCGGCGCGCCAGGACGGCGGTGTCAACCGAGGCGGCGGGCGGCCAGACCAGGCCGTTCTCCGCACAGGCGGCCTTGAGGAACCCGATGTCGAACGGCGCGTTGTGCGCGACCAGGACCGCGCCGCGGGCGAACTCCAGGAAGCTCGGCAGCACCGCCCCGATCCGCGGCGCCCCCGCGACCATCATCGAGGTGATCCCGGTCAGCACGCTGATGTAGGGCGGGATCTCGCAGCCGGGGTCGACCAGGGTCTGGAACTCCCCGAGGACCTCGCCCCCGCGCACCTTGACCGCGCCGATCTCGGTGATCGCGCTGTCCTTGGGCGAGCCGCCGGTGGTCTCGAGGTCGACCACCACGAAGGTGACCTCCGCCAGCGGGGTCCCCAGCTCGCCGATCGTGGCCTGCTCGTAGCGGGGGCGCCCGGCGACGGCCAGGGCGCCGGGCCCGGCCATCGGAGCGGGGGAGGAGGGCACGGAGCGGACGGTAGGTCGGGGTGGTGACAGTCCCGGGGACGCGCGCCGGAGCCGGCGCGGGCGCGGGTCCCTCGGGCGGGGGAACCTGCAGGTCGGGACGGTGCGCGGAACCGGTGACCCGGACAACACTCGCTCGTTGGACCACTCGGTCCCGACTGGCAGAGGTGGTCCGATGCTCCCGCGCTCCCCGTGGCGCGCCCGACGCCGTGCGGCGTCCCTCCTGGCGGTGGCCGCCGCCATCGTGGTGCTCGCCTCCGCGCCTGCGGCGGCCGCACCCAGCGACCGGCCGGGCGGCAGCTCGGGCGTGCTCGACAGCCGGGCCCTGGACCAGCTGCAGCAGCGCGCGGCCGAGGTGCAGGCCGATCTGCAGGAGCGGCAGGCCGAGGTGGTCGCGGCACAGGAGGCGCTGGCCGCGGCGGAGGCCGCCGCCGCGCAGGCCGGAGCGGTCGTCACCGACGCCGAGGGCGAGCTGGCCCGCCACCAGGAGGTCGTGGCCGCCTACGCCGCGGCCGCCTACCGCGACGGCGGTGCGCTGACCCCGCTGACCCTGCTGCTGACCGGCGGGGACCCCGGCGAGGTCGTGGCCGCGATGGGCTACCTGGAGGCGGTCGACGCGCACACCGCCCGGGTGGTGGCCGTGGCCGAGCGGCACCGTCAGGCCGCGTTGGCTCAGCGGGCCGACGCCGACGCCGCGCTGACCGAGGCGCGGGCCCGCGCCGACGAGGTGGCCGCCCAGGTCGGCGAGCTGGAGGCCGCGGCCGCGGCGGTGACCCGTGAGCTGGACGCCGCGCTCGGGACGGTCGACCGCCAGCTCGCGCAGCTGCAGCAGGAGCAGCTGGAGGTCAACGCCCGGACGGCAGCCAACTGGCGCGCCTACCTCGACCAGCTGACCGCCGCCGGGATCGTCCCGCCGCCGGCGTCGGCGCTGCGCACCCCGGAGACCGGGCTGCCCGCCGGCCTCGTGCCGGTCGGCGCGGCCGCCGGCGGCGCTCAGGGCGGGGCCGCGCAGCTGCCGCGGCAGCCGACCTCGCTGCTGGTCCTCCCCGCCGAGACGCTGGCCGCGGTGACCGCGGCGATGGACGCCCTCGGCATGCCGTACGCGCCGGGCACGGCGGGGCCGGAGTCGTGGGCCTGCGGCTCGCTCGTGCAGACGGTCTACCGGGCCGCCGGGATCGAGCTGCCGGGCGACCAGGCCGGGCTGTTCGGCGTCACCACGCCGGTCGATCCCGCCGACGTCCTCCCCGGGGACCTCGTCTTCCTCGGCACCGCCGAGTCCGGGCTCGGGCACGTCGGCATCGCCCTGGACCGGCAGACGATGCTCGCCGCCGACGCCCGCGCCGGCGCGGTCGTGGTGCGCAGGCTGCCGGCCGACCAGGTGCTGGGCATCGGGCGGCCGAGCCTGGGCCCGCGGGCGGCGGTGCCCGCACCAGGGCCCACCGGCGGCGCCCTGCGGATGGAGTGCGGCAGCCCGGTCTACCCGCCGGCCTACGACGGCGCCCGGGCCTGGGGCGGCTATCCCAACGGGCTCATCCCGCCCAGCGCGCTGTGCCCGCTCGGCGTCGGCGGCCATCTGCTCCGCTGCGACGCCGCGGCGGCCTACCGCGCGATGAGCGCGGCGTTCGCTGCAGCGTTCGGCGCGCCGCTGTGCATCACCGACTCCTACCGGACCTACGCCGGGCAGGTGCGGCTGTACGGGCAGAAGCCGGCCCTGGCGGCGGTGCCGGGAACCAGCAACCACGGCTGGGGCCTCGCGGTCGACTTGTGCGGGGGCGTGGAGTCCTTCGGCACCCCGCAGTACGCCTGGCTGGCCGCCAACGCCGGCCGCTTCGGCTTTCTGCACCCCACGTGGGCTGATCCCGGCAACGGCCGCGAGGAGCCCTGGCACTGGGAGTATGCGGGCTAGGCGTCCGCCAAGCTCCGCCAGCGTCCGTCTGTGCTGGTACAGGTTCGCGAGGTCAGTCGCGGACCCCCGTGAACGTCCACGGACGCCGCACGCTGGCCACCGCGCTGGCACCACGCCCGCCCTGGGACGAGCCTTCGGCGCGGCTCACGCAGGCGGACTGTCGGTCGATCGGTGGACAGGCGAGCGGAACCAGAGCACCTAGCGTCTGGGACCGTGCAACTGGGTGCGCTGCTCGGTGAAGGGTCTGCGCCGACGCTCGGTCCTGATGCCGTCGCCGGAACCAGCCCGGCCGCGTCACCTCCGCGGGCACGATGGTCGGTGACGTCCTGCTCGGCGCTCTGGCGTACGGGCTGGAGCACCTTGTGCTCGGCCTCTTGGTCGCCTTCGCTGTCTTGGCAGCTCTTCGGGACAAGCTGCGGGTCGGTGGCTCGCGGGATCCGATCAGACGCTTCTCCGGCGCGGAGAAGGCCGAGATCCTCGCCCGCGCCGGGCACCGATGCGAGCACCACGGGCTGTCTGGCCGGTGCTCGCAGCGGGAGGGGCTAGAGGCCGACCACGCGCACCCCCACAGTCGGGGCGGCTGGACCTCCGTGGACAACGGCCAAGCGCTTTGCCGGCGCCACAACAAGGCCAAGCGGGCGCGGGTGCCCTCCAACGGGGAGCTTCGGCGGCTGGCTCAACGGCGCACCGCGTACTTTCCGCCCGGCGTGCCGACCACGGCAAATCCGGCGACGTCCCCACGGCTTGCCGCCTCCCGTCCGGCCGGTGTCCCGGCGATCGCCGCGCCTCGAGAGGACGGCGTCGCCGCCAAGGCGTTCCCAGGCAGGCGAGGTGGCCCACGGCCGACGACGCCAGTTGTCAGCGGCGACGGACAAGCCGAGCAGGTGCAGTTCCGCCGGTTCGACCCACCGCGCCCGGTGGAGGTTCTAGTGGACGGGACCTGGCTGCTGGGGCTACAGCAGGCGTGGCGCCAGGACGCCGAGCGCGGATGGATCGCCGACGTCTCCTTGTTCCAGGACTACGACCGCGTCCGGCTTCCTTCAAGCTGAAGCTGGCCGCAGCCAGCGGTCGCGCAGGGTTCGTCGGTGAGCGCCGCGGGCGTCAGCGGCGGGACCGTGACCACCCGGGTCACGGAGGAACGGAGGGGTACGTATGGCCGACCAGCAGCCGGACATCTGGGAGCGCGTGCGCCAGGCGCGGGACTACGCCCGGGAGATGCAGGCGCAGGCTGATGAAGCCGCTGCTGCCCCGGAGCAGGAGAACGAGTCCGAGGAGGCAGGCACCCAGCGGTGGAGCGGGCTCTTCGGCGCGGCCCTCTACGAGGCGATCGGCAACACGCTCGACGTGATCCTCGGCGAAAAGCCCGAGTCCTAGCGGGAGCCGAGCAGCTCCTGCGAGATCCGCTCCGTCAGCACGGGGCAGACCGTAGGGCGTCGAGGCCCTCACCACCGGTCACCACACGACGCGGCTCATCTCACGCTTGCGGAGTTGCTCACGGTCTCGCTCGTGGCCTCCAGGCATTCCCCGATGGCGGCGTGCAGCCGGCGCAGCCGGTCGACGTCGGTCCGGTTCCGCGCCCACTCCCGATACAGGGCGTCGACGTAGTGGACGCGGCGGGCTTCACCGGCCGTGCCGAGCTGGTCAGCCCCGAGGGCGCCGACGCGGACACCATCCCGGCGCCCGTACCGCTCCTGATACGTGGCGCCGCGCCCGGTCCTGACGTTCACGACGATGTGCGCGCCCTCGACACGGACGACGGTGCCGGTGGCGTGCCGACGCCAGCCGAAGTCCGGGCCGCACTCGATGGTGACCACGTCGCCGGGTGCGAGGGCGGCGAGCTGCTCGGCGGTGAGCCGGTTCTCGCTCACGGCTTCTGACCTTCCCCTAGGTT
>DATAAV010000018.1:0-15183 GCA_036259935.1 Geodermatophilus sp.
CCGAGCCGCTGGCCGGGCTGGTCGGCGCGCTGCAGCGGCGCGGCGCGCTCGCCGACGCCCGCGCCCGCCTCGACGCCGTTCTCACCGCGCCGGTGCCGGCCGATCCCGCCGACCCACTGCCCGTCCCTGCCCCGGTCACGCGGGTGGCCGTCGAGGAGCTCACCGCGGGCTGGCCCGGCCGGCCGGACGTGCTGCGCGGCCTGTCCGCCGAGGCACGCGCCGGAGGCGGCTGGCTGGTGGTGCGCGGGCCCTCGGGTGCGGGCAAGTCGACGTTCCTGGCGGTGCTCATGGCGGCGCTGCGGCCGCGGGCGGGGCGGTACGCGCTCGACGACGTGCCGGCCGGCCGGCTGACCGGGGACGGGGTCCGGTCGCGGATCGCCTGGCTGCCGCAGGAGGCGCACGTGTTCGCCTCGACCCTGCGCGCCAACCTGGCCATGGCCGCCCCGCGCGGGGGCCTCGCGGGCCCGGCCGGGGAGGCCCGCATGGCCGCGGCTGTCGCGGCGACCGGCCTGGCCGACCTGGTCGCCGGGCTGCCTCGGGGACTGGACACGCCGGTCGGCGCCGGCGGGGCCGCGCTCTCCGGCGGTGAGCGCCGCCGGCTGGCGGCCGCGCGAGCGCTGCTGGCCGACCGGGACGTCGTCCTGCTCGACGAGCCCACCGCCCACCTGGACCCGCCGACGGCCGCGGCGCTGGTGCGCGACCTGCGCGCCGCGCTCACCGGCCGGGTGGTCGTCTGCGTCACCCACGACGACGGGGTCGAGCAACCCGGGGACGTCGTCGTCCGCCTCGGCGAGCCGGTGGCCTCGCCGGCCGACTGAGGTCGGAGCCGGTCAGGCCGAGCGGGGGCGGGCGCGCACGATCTCGAAGCCGGGGAACAGGGGCAGGCTTCCGTCGACGACGAGCGGGACGCCGGGCGGCCGGCCGATGGTGCCGCGTTCCTCGGCGAGCGCGCGGTCGGCCGGGTTCATCTGGGCGAGCATGCGGTCGCGCAGTTCCGGGCGCACCCGGATCTCGCGCGGCGGGGCCGCATCGGGGCGCCAGGCGAGCGCCAGGATGTCGCCGGCGGCGTCCGGCGGGGCCCAGTGGATGGCATGCGCGACGTCGCCCCGGAGATGGTGCTGCTGGCCCGGCTCGCGCTGTGTGCGGCGGCCGGCGTCGTCCCGTCGCAGGTCTGCGGCGGCCGGCGCCCTGCGGACGGCGGCCCTCGTCATGACGGTCCTCCTCGTCGGTCCTTCCGAGGAGTTCAGCGCCGGCGAGGGCTCGCCTATGCCCGCGGGCCGCGCCTTCAGGAGACCGCCGGCGCCTCGGGGAGGACGACGATCCCGTCCCGGTCGGCGCTCAGCCACTCGCCGGTCCGGAACACCACGCCGGCGAAGGTGACCGGCACCCCGAGCTGACCGGAGTGCAGGCCCCGCTCGCTCTTGCGCGGGAAGGCGGCCAGCGCCCGGATCCCGATCGGCTGGGCGGCCAGTTCGTCGACGTCCCGGACGCAGCCGAACACGACCACGCCGGCCCAGCCGTTGGTCGCCGCGGCCACGGCGAGGTTGCCGCCGAACAGCGAGCAGCGCCGCGACCCGCCGCCGTCCACGACCAGCACCCGGCCCTCGCCGGGCAGGCCGACCGTCTCGCGCACCAGGGAGTTGTCCTCGAAGACCTTCAGCGTGGCGATCGGGCCGGAGAACGCCGGGCGCCCGCCGAAGCTCTGGAAGATCGGCTCGCACACCTGCGCCTCGGGGTGCTCGTCGCACAGGTCGGTGGTGGCCAGGGTCATCGCTTCGCTCCCGGTCGGGTTCGCAGGGAGGTCATGCCGGGTCACTCGGCCGCGGGGGCCGAGGCGGCCGGCTCGTCGAGCACCCACCACGTGCGGACGTTGACGAACTCCCGGATGCCGGCGGCCGCGAGCTCCCGGCCGTAGCCGCTGGCCCGGGTGCCGCCGAAGGGCATCCGCACGTCGGAGGCGACGACGGCGTTGACGAACACCGCGCCGGAGCGGATCCGCCGCCCGACGGCGACCCCGCGGGCCGGATCCGCCGTCCACACGCTGGCGCCGAGGCCGAAGCGGGTGTCGTTGGCCACCAGGACCGCCTCGTCCTCGCCGTCGACGACGATCACCGCGGCCACCGGGCCGAAGATCTCCTCGTCGTAGGCGGGCATGCCGGGCGCGACGCCGGCGAGCACCGTGGGTGCGTAGAAGTTGCCCGGGCCCTCCAGCCGCCGCCCACCGGTGAGCAGCCGCGCGCCACGGGCGACCGAGGCCTCGACCTGCCGGTGCACGCCGTCGAGCAGGTCGGCGCGGGCCATGGGGCCGACGTCGGTGCCGGAGGCCTCGGGATCGCCGACGGTCAACTTCTCCACCTCGGCGACGAGCAGACGGGTGAACTCCTCGGCGACGGCGGCGTCGACAACGAACCGCTTGGCGGAGATGCAGCTCTGCCCGGCGTTGAGGTAGCGGGCCTTGGTGGCCATCGCGGCGACCCGGGGCAGGTCGGCGTCGGCCAGGACGACGAACGGGTCGGATCCGCCGAGCTCGAGCACCGACTTCTTGATGGCACCGCCGGCGGCGGAGCCGACGGCGATCCCGGCCCGCTCGCTGCCGGTGAGGGTGACCGCGCCGACGCGTGGGTCCTCGATCAGCCGCCGGGTCACCGCCGGCACGTCGGCCTCGGCGACGACCAGCGCGGTGAACAGGCTTTCGGGGGCACCGGCCGCGGCGAGGACCCGCTGCACGGCGAGGGCGCTGCCGGTGGTGTTCGGCGAGTGCTTGAGCAGCGCGGCGTTGCCGGCCATCAGCGCAGGGGCGGCGAAGCGGAAGACCTGCCACAGCGGGAAGTTCCACGGCATGACGGCGAGTACGACGCCGACCGGCTCGTAGCCGATCCAGCTGCGGTCGGCCGGGGTGGCCACCGGCTCGTCGGCCAGGAAGTCGGCGGCGTGCTCGGCGTAGAAGTCGCAGGCCGTCGCGCACTTCTCCACCTCGGCGCGGGCCTCGGCCAGCGGCTTGCCCATCTCGCGGGTGACCAGCAGGGCCAGCTCGTCGACGTCGTCGCGCAGCACCTGGGCCGCGCGGCGCAGCACCGCGGCCCGCTCGGCGATCGGCAGCTGCGCCCAGCGGGCCTGCGCCGCGGCCGCCCGGTCGAGGGCGAGATCCACCTCGGCGTCGGAGAGAACCAGGTAGTCGGCCAGCGGCGTGCCGGTCGCAGGGTTGACGGTGGTCAGAACGGCCACGGAAGGCTCCTCAGGTGCGGGGCGCCGGGGTGGCGCCGCGGTCGGCCTCGGACAGGTGCTCGAACGTCTCGCCGGTGGCGGTGATGGTCCGGGTGACGTCGCGGCCGCCGTAGACCCAGTAGATCGTCATGGCGCCCGCCCCGCGGTTGCGGAAGCAGTGCGGGATCCCGGCGGGCACCCAGGTGGCCTGCCCGGCGACCAGGTCGAACTCGTCGTCGCCGATGACGGCGGTCGCCTCCCCCTCGTAGACCAGCACGGTCTCCTCGACGTTGTGCGAGTGCAGCGGGATGCCGGTGCCCGGGGCGAACACGGTCATGCCGGTGGTGACCTTGTTGTCCTCGGCGTTCCACTTCCCGACGAACGGAAGGGTGACCACGCCGCTGCCGCGGTCGAAGCGCTCGATCTCCTCGGGGCGCAGGACCATCGACGGCGGCGCCGGCCGGTGGTGGGGGCGGGTGGGCTCGGTGCTCATGCGGACTCCTCGGAGGTGTGCGAGTGGAGCAGGGCTCCGCGGGTGTTGACCTGGCTGCCCGGGACCAGGGTCCGCTCGGCCGCCTCGCGCCAGGCCGTGAAGTGCGCCGCCGCGCGGTGCGCCTCGAAGGCGGCGGCGTCGACGTAGAGCTCGTAGAAGAGGAAGCGGTTGGGGTCGGCCTCCACCGAGCAGACGTCGAACCGCAGGCAGCCCGGCTCGTCCCGCACGGAGACCTGGGCGTTCTCCGCGATCGCGGCGAGGAACTCCTCCCGCCGCTCCGGCCGCACCTGGACCTGGACCATCAGGCTGAACACCGCCACCTCCGCGAGTCGTGAGCTTTGTATGCAGCATTGTATACAGTAACGACTCAGTGCGCGAGGTCCTGGACGACCGCATCGGTGAACTCCTGCGTGCTCGCCGATCCGCCCAGGTCGCGGGTGCTGACGCCGCCCCGCACGACCGCCCGCACCGACGTCTCGATCCGCTCCGCGGCGCCGACGAGCGGGCCGTCGTCCCGGCGCCGGCCGAGCCAGTCGAGCAGCATCGCCGTGGACAGAATCATGGCGATGGGGTTGGCCACCCCGCGGCCGGCGATGTCGGGGGCCGACCCGTGCGCAGCCTGCGCCATCGCCCGGGTGTCGGAGGCGTTGAGCGAGGGCGCGATCCCGAGCGAGCCGGCGAGCTCGCCGGCCAGGTCCGAGAGGATGTCGCCGAACATGTTCTCGGTGACGACGACGTCGAAGTCGCTCGCCCGGCGGACCAGGTGGACGGTCATCGCGTCGATGTGGAAGTCGTCGACGGCGACGTCCGGATAGCGGGTGCCCACCTCGCGACAGACGTCCCGGAACAGCCCCATGGACAGCCGCAGCACGTTGGCCTTGTGGACGATCGTCAGCCGCTTGCGGCGGCGCCGCGCCAGCTCGAAGGCGGCGACGGCGATCCGCTCCACCCGCGAGCGGGTGATGACCCCCATGGCGATGGCCACGTCCGGGGTCGGCATGAACTCACCGGTCCCGGCGAACGTGTTGCGGTCGGCGTAGAAGCCCTCGGTGTTCTCCCGGACGATCACCAGGTCGGTGCCGGGCACCACGGCGCGCCCTGCCTCGAAGGAGCGCGCCGGGCGGATGTTGGCGTAGAGATCGAAGTGCTTGCGCAGCCCGCCGCTCGGGTTGAGCTCGGACCGGTACGGCTGCGGATAGGCGGCGCTGTCGTGCGGCCCCAGAAGCCAGCCGTCGAGCTCGGTCAGGGCCTTGACCGTCTCGGGAGGCAGGGCCGATCCGTGGGTCTCGATCGCCGCCGCGCCGAGCGGCAGCTCGACCCATTCGATCGAGCTGGCGCCCGCGGCCGACAGCGCCGCCTCGGCGACCGCGACGGACGACGGGACGATCTCCGGCCCGATGCCGTCGCCGAGCAGGACGCCGAGCCGGCACGTGGTTCCCGTGATGTCCGGGAGCGTGGTCATGGAACCTCATCTCGCGTCAGGTGCTTCGTTATAGGTTATAACCTAGCCGCTGGTGTCGGTGTCAAGGATCTGACTAAGGCGTGGAACACTGAAGAACGGTTATAAGGGGGTCGCCGTGTCGGTCGAAGCGGAGGTGTTCGCCACCAAGAGCGAACGCGCCTACAACCATGTCCGGGAGCTCATCCTGTCCGGCGAGCTGGCTCCGGGAACCGTGTTGAACCAGGCCACCCTGGCCCGGGAGATCGGCATCAGCACGACTCCGCTGCGGGAGGCGCTGCGCCGGCTCAAGCAGCAGGGCCTGGTCGAGCTCGACGCCCACCGCGATGCGCGGGTGGCACCGTTGGACGCCGCCGAGGCCCGCGACCTCCTCGAGCTCCGGCAGAACCTGGACCCGCTCGCCGCAGGCCTCGCGGCGCAGCGGCGCACCGCCGCGGACCTGGAGGAGATCCGGGACAGCCTCGGCCGCCTGGAATCCCTGCCGCGCAACCCGTCGGCCGCCCAGCTGGCCGGTCATCGCCACTTCCACGCCGCGATCTACCGGGCATCGCACAACAGGCTTCTGGTCGAGGCGCTCGACGGCCTGTGGGACAAGACCGACCGGTACCGCCGGCACGCGCTGGAGGTCGAGCGGAGCCCCGAGGAGCTCGCGGAGCGCGCCGAGGAGCACCGGCTGATGGTGGAGGCGATCTCCGACCGTGACGCCGACGCGGCGTCGGAGCTGATGCGCCGGCACGTGGAGACCAGCCTGGCGGCCAGGTCCGCCTTCCGGCTGGCCGGCGCGGGGCACGGGGCCGGCAGCCCGGCGGCGCGGTCCAGGTCCACCCGGTGAGCGGCGGACGGCGGATGCTCGCCCTGCTCCTCGCCCACTCCGCGCTCACCCAGGTCGTCACGTTCGTGCTGCGGCCGACGTCGGCCTACCGCGCGCTCGAGCTCGACGTGCCCGCCGCCTGGCTGGGCGCGCTCACCGCCTCGTTCGCCGTCGTCCCGCTGGTCCTGGCCGTCCCTTCCGGGCAGGCCACCGACCGCTTCGGCGAGCGGCGGGTCATGCTCGTCGGCGCGGTGCTGATGCTCGCCTCCGGCCTGCTGTTCGCCACCGAGCGCGGCGGCGCGGCCGGGCTCGTGGTGGCCAGCGTCGTCCTCGGTACCGGGCACCTGCTGTCCGTCGTCGGTCAGCAGGCCGCCGTGGCCAACACGGCCGGGCCGGGGCGCTTCGACACGGCGTTCGGCTACTACACCTTCGCCGCGTCCCTGGGGCAGGCGATCGGGCCGGCGCTGATCACGGTGGTCGGCGGGGAGGGAGCCCTTCCCGATACCCGGCCGATCTTCCTGGTGGCCGCCGCGCTCGGCGTCGCGCTCCTCGGCTGCACCTGTGTGCTGCGGTTCCCGGTCCGGGCGCGCACCGGTGCCGCCGCCGAGACCGGGGGCATGGGCACGCTGCTGCGGCTGCCGGGGCTGGTCCGCGCGCTGACGGTGAGCTGCGTGGTTCTCGCCGCGGTGGACATCACGCTGGTCTACCTGCCGGCCCTCGGCGCGGACCGCGGGCTGGCCGCCGGGTTCGTCGGGCTGCTGCTGACGCTGCGCGCCGTGGCCTCGATGACCTCCCGGCTGTTCCTCGGCCGGCTGGTGAAGCTGATGGGCCGCCGCCCCCTGATGATCACCAGCATCGCCCTCTCGGCGGTCTCCATGGCCGCGGTCGCGGCCCCGCTGCCCTCGGTACTCACCGCGGTGCTCGTCGCGCTCTTGGGCCTGGGCCTGGGGGTGGGCCAGCCACTCACCATGTCGTGGCTGGCCGAGGTCGCGCCGGCGGGTCTCCGGGGCCGGGCGATGTCCCTGCGGCTGACCGGCAACCGGCTGGGACAGGTGCTGATCCCCACCACCGTGGGGTTCCTGGCCGCCGGGGTCGGATCGGCCGGGGTGCTGTGGGCGACGGCGGGCGCGCTGGCGCTCGTCGGGGCGGCCGCCCGCCGGCTGGCGGTCGACGGGCGCGCGGAGGCCTGACCCGCCCGGCATCTTCCCGCGGTGGACCTTGTATGCGATGGTGTATACAACCGTGACGCGAAAGGTTCCCATGGACGTGCAGCGAGTACCACCCGCCACCCTCCGCGACGTCGCGACCGGCGTCCTGACGGCGCTGGGCGTCCCGGACGCCGACGCCGCGCTGGTGGCCGACAGCCTGGTGCAGGCCGACCTGTGGGGCCACCAGTCGCACGGCGTCCTGCGGCTGCCCTGGTACGCCGCCCGGCTGCGCAGCGGCGCCATGACCGCGCGCACGGAACCGGTGGTGCTGTCGGACACCGGGCCGCTGGTGGCACTGGACGGCCGGGACGGCATCGGCCAGGTGCTCACCGAGCGGGCCCGGCGGCTGGCGGTCGAGCGGGCCCGCACCCACGGCGTCGGCGTGGTGGGGGTGCGCAACTCCAACCACTTCGGCACGGCGATGTACTTCACCCGGCGGGCGGCGCGCGACGGCGTCGTCTCCATCCTCACCACCAACGCCAGCCCGGCGATGGCGCCCTGGGGCGGGCGGGAGAAGGTGCTGGGCACCAATCCCTGGTCGATCGCCGCACCGGGACCCGACGGCCGGGTGGTCGCCGTCGACATCGCCAACACCGCCGTGGCGCGGGGCAAGATCTACCTGGCCAAGAACCGGGGCGAGCCGATCCCGGAGACGTGGGCGCTGACCCGGGACGGCGCGCCCACGACGGACCCGGCGGAGGGGGTGCTCGGCGTGATCCTGCCGATGGCCGGGCACAAGGGGTACGCGATCACGTTCCTGATGGACGTGCTGTCCGGCGCGCTGACCGGTAGCAGCGTCGGGACCTCGGTGCACGGGCCCTACGAGCCCGAGGCGCGCAGCGGCTGTGGCCACCTGTTCCTGGCACTGGACCCGGCGGCCTTCGGCGACCCGGCCGGCTACACGGCGCGGGTGGAGCGGCTGATCGACGAGGTGAAGAGCGCGCCGCTCGCGCAGGGCTTCGAGGAGATCTTCTACCCGGGCGAGGTGGAGGACCGGGCCGAGGCGGCGACGCTGGCCGCCGGAGGGCTCGCCCTGGCGAAGGAGTCCCTGGCCGACCTGCGGCGCCTGGCCGCGGAGACCGGGGTGCCCTTCCCGGTGGAGGCGACCCGGTGACCACTCCCGCCGACGGGGACGCCGGACAGCCCGGCGCCAGCAAGGCCGATCTGGTCCACCGGCAGCTCAAGGCCCAGATCGAGTCCGGCGAGCTCCCGCCGGGCGAGCCGCTGTCGGAGCTGTCCCTGGTCAGCCGCACCGGGGCCTCACGGACGCCGGTCCGTGAGGCGCTCCGGCGGCTGGCGGCGGAGGGCCTGGTGGACCTGGTGCCGCGGCAGGGCGCCCGCGTGTCCCGGGTCTCCCCGCAGAGCGTGCGGGACCTCTTCGACTTCCGGACGCTGCTGGAACCGGAGGCGATGCGCCAGGCGACCGACGCGGTCGCCGCCGATCCGCAGCTGCGGCGCACCCTCACCCGGATGCGCCAGGAGTTCGCCCGCATCCAGCGGCGCAGCCCCTCGGCCGCGCGCTCGGCGGCGTTCTACGAGCTGGCCGACCGCTTCGACTGGCTGGTCGTCGGCGCGGTCCGCAACGAGCACCTGCGGCGCACTCTCGCCGAGCTGCGGCCGCACACCGCGCGGCTGCGCAACCTCGCCCACACCGATCCCGAGCGCATCGAGGTCTCGGTGGTCGAGCACCTGCGCATGTGCGACGCGGTGCTCGACGGCGACCGCGACGGCGCCGCCGCGGCGTGCGCCGACCACCTGGCGCAGAGCGTGCGGACGATCTTCCGCACCCTGCTGGCCGGGCCCGGCGGGCTGGACCTGCTGCCCGACCGTCCGCCGTCCGCGAAGCCGGCTCAGTAGGAGGCCTTCACCGCCAGCACCGGGCAGTGGGCGTCGAGCAGGATCCGCTGCGCCTGGCTGCCGGTGATCAGCTTTCCGGTCGGCGTCCGCCGGCGCATGCCGATGACCAGCAGGCTGGCCTTGACCCGATCGGCCGTCTCGACGACCTCCTCCGCGGCGTCGCGGCCGCGCACCTGCTGCTCCACCTCGTGCACGATGCCGGCGGCCTGCAGCCGCGCCCGGACGTCGGCCAGCGCCTGCTCCGAGGCGAAGTGGCTGTCGACGAAGGCGTCCCCGCGGGAGGTGTTGACGACGTGCAGCGGCTCCTCGCGCCGCCGCGCCTCGACGATGGCGGCCTCCAGCGCGGCCTCTCCCTCGGGGGTGGGGACGTAACCCACGACGATGGTCATGCCGCGAGCCTCGCCGACGCCGCCCGGGGAGTCAGCATTGCGGCCCTACTGTTCGTTTCGGTCGTTGCGTCCGCGGTCCTGCTCACGCCGAGCGGCGCGGGGTGCGCAGGGTGAACCGGCGCTCGGGGCGGCCGGCCGTTCCGTACCGCTGCCGGACGTCGGCCTCCTGCTGGGCGACCAGCTGCTCCAGATAGCGCCGGGCGCTGACCCGCGCCAATCCGGTGCGCTCGCTGCACTCGCTGGCCGACAGCCCGTCGGGGCCCGCGGCGGCCAGCGTGCTCCGGACGAGCTCGAGCGTCTCGGGGGCGATGCCCTTGGGCGTGGCCGGCGGCGGGGAGGTGTTGCCGCGGGCGAGCCCGAAGACCCGGTCGACGTCCTCCTGCCCGGCCTCCTCGAGGGCGGTGAGGTCGGTGCGCAGGGCGGCGTAGTCCAGCAGCCGCGCCTCGAAGGTGCGCCGGTCGAACGGCTTGACCAGGTAGTGCAGGACCCCGCCGTGGAAGGCGCTGCGGATGCTCTCGACGTCCCGGGCCGCGCTGATGACGATCACGTCCGCGGCCGAGCCGGAGCTGCGCAGCCGCCGCAGCACCTCCAGGCCGGTCATGTCCGGCAGGTAGACGTCGAGCAGCACCAGGTCCGGCCGCAGCCGGTCGACCTCCTCCAGCGCCTGCGCGCCCGTGGACGCCGTCCCCACGACCCGGAAGCCCTCCAGCGCCGCGACGAACCCGGCGTGCACCTTGGCGACCATGAAGTCGTCGTCGACGATCAGGACGTCGATCACGAGCCGACCAGCGCGGGGTCGGCCGGCAGCCGGGCGGTGAAGGTGGACCCGCCCTCCGTGCTGGCGGTCACCTCCCCGCCCCGCCGGGTGCAGATCAGGTGGACCAGCGAGAGCCCGATGCCGCGCTGGCCCGAGGCCGGGTCCTTGGTGGTGACGCCGCGGCGGAACACCTCCCGCTCCATGCCGGGGGGCACGCCGGGCCCCGAATCGCGCACGACGACGTCGACCTCGGCGTCGACCAGCCCGAGGCTCACCTCCACCCAGCGCGAGGGAGCGGTCGCGGCGGCTTCCATCGCGTTGTCGACCAGGTTGCCGACGACGGTCGCGACGTCGCCGCTGAGCTCGTCGTCGAGCGCCGGGAGCGCGGAGTCCGGGGCGATCCGCAGTTCGACGCCGAGCTCGGCGGCCTGGCTGGCCTTGGCGATCAGCAGCGCGGCGATCGACGGGTCGCGCACCGCGGCGGTGACCGTCCCGCTGAACTCCGACCGGCTCGAGCTGATGCGGTGCACGAAGCGGACCGCCTCCTCGGCCTCGCCGAGCTCGATCAGGCCGGCGATCGTGTGCAGCCGGTTGCTGAACTCGTGCGCCTGGGCGCGCAGGGTGTCGGTGACGTGCCGGGTGAGGTCGAGCTCCCGGCGCAGCTCGAGCAGCTCGGTGCGGTCGCGGAGGGTGGTCACCGAGCCGATCGGCCGGCCGTGGCTGGAGATCGGCAGCCGGTTGACGACGAGCACGCGGCCGGCGCTGGCCACCGCCCGGTCCCGCTCGACCTCGCCGGAGAGGAGAACCTCGCGCATCTCCTCCCCCATCCCGAGGTCCCCCAGCCTGCGCCCCACCGCGTCGCCGGGGATGCGCAGCAGCCGGATCGCCTCGTCGTTGATCAGGGTGACCCGGCCCTGCAGGTCGAGGGCGACGACCCCCTCCCGGATGCCGTGCAGCATGGCGTCGCGGTGCTCGACCAGCCGGGTGATCTCGGTCGGCTCCAGTCCGAGGGTCTGGCGCTTGACCCGCCGGGCGACCAGCAGCGACCCGCCGATGCCGAAGACGCTGGCCAGCCCCAGGTAGGTGAGCAGGTTCGGCGCCGCGGCGGCGAGCCCGTCGCGGACCCCGGGGTAGAGCCGCTGCACCGAGACGAACCCGAGGACCTCGTCGCCGCGCACCGCGAGGATCGGTACCTCCGCCACCGCGGCCGGGCGCCCGTCGAACCGCCGCACGCCCACCCAGGCCCGGCCCTCGAGCACCGAGCTGTCGCCGATGTCCATCCGGGTGCCGAGCTCGCCGGGGTCGGCGCTCGCGACGACGGTGCGGTCGGCGCGGGCGACGACGACCGAGGCCGAGCCCGAGACGCTGCGGGTGCGCTCGGCGGCGATCCGGACGATGACCTCGGCCTCCCCCACCAGCGCCTCACGGAGGTCCTGGGTGCTGGCGAGGGTCTCGGCGACGGCCAGGGCGCGCCGCCCCTCGGTGTCGCGGGCCCGCTGGGTGGACTGGGCCACCGTCACGGCCGCCACGCCCACCAGCACCACGCAGATGATCACGACCTGCAGCGCCAGCAGCTGGCCGGCCAGCGACAGCCGCCTGCTCACGGTCACTCCTGACGTCGGTGCGGGTTCGGGTCGAGCGCCCGGCACGGGCACCAGGTCAGCACACGGCGCTGACCGAGTGGCCGGTGGACACAACGACCACAAAGCTCATTGCGCACGCAAGGGTGACACGCACCACGCGCTTTGCCATCGTCGCCTCGAGCGGCGGGCACCCGCCGGACACACAGGAGGAACGAGATGCGCTCTGCTTCCCTGCGGAAGCTCACCGTCGGCGCCGTCGCCGCCGGGCTGCTGCTGACCGGCTGCGGCACCACCGCCGAGGGCGGTTCGGCGGCCGAGGGCGGCGGCGACGGCCCGGTCAGCGGCCTGCGGGTCCTGGTGCCGAACTCCCCCGGGAGCGGCTACGACACCACCGCCCGTGCGGCCGCCCAGGTGATGGAGGACGAGAACCTCGCCACCGGGATCGAGGTCTTCAACCTGGAGGGTGCCGGTGGCACCGTCGGCCTCCAGCGCCTGGTCAACGAGGAGGGCAACGCCGACCTGCTCATGCAGATGGGCCTCGGCGTCGTCGGCGCGCAGTACAGCAACCAGTCCGAGGCCACCCTCGACCAGACGACGCCCATCGCGCGGTTGATCGAGGAGGCCGAGGCGATCGTCGTCCCGGCCGACTCCCCGTACCAGACCCTGGACCAGCTGATCGAGGCCTGGAAGGCCGACCCGGGCAACGTCCCCGTGGGTGGCGCCTCCAACCCCGGCGGCCCGGACCACCTGACGCCGATGCTGCTGGCCCAGGCCGTCGGCCTGGAGCCCGCGTCGGTGAACTACGTGTCCTACGACGGCGGCGGCGAGCTGCTGGCCGGCATCCTCGGCGCGCAGATCGCCTTCGGCGCCACCGGCATCGGTGAGGTGGCCGAGCAGGCGGCGGCCGGTGAGGTCCGCATCCTCGGCGTCACCAGCGAGCAGCCGGTCGAGGGCGTCGAGGCTCCCACGCTGACCGAGGAGGGCATCGACCTGGTGTTCACGAACTGGCGCGGCATCGTGGCGGCTCCCGGCATCTCCGAGGAGCAGGCGCAGCGCCACATCGACCTCATCACCGAGATGCACGACAGCGAGGCCTGGCAGCAGGTGCTCGAGGAGCAGGGCTGGACCGACGCCTTCCAGACCGGGGACGAGTTCGGCAGCTTCCTCAAGGAGGAGAGCGACCGCGTCCAGGGCGTCCTGGCCCAGCTGGGGCTCGCGTGACCTCCGCCGCTCCCGGCGACACCAAGGGACAGGGCCGCTCCGAGTTCGGCGTGGCCCTGTTCCTGGGGGCCCTCGGCGTCCTGGTGATCGTCGACGCGCTGCTCCTGCCGGAGAGCGTGACCGTCCGGGGGCCGGTGGGCCCCCGGACGGTGCCCCTCGTGGTGGGAGCCCTGCTGCTGATCGTCGCCGCCTTCCTGGCCGTCGACCTGCTGCGCGGCGGACGCGGTGAGCCGGAGGGCGGCGAGGACATCGAGCTCACCGGCCGCAGCGACTGGCGGACCATCGCCCTGCTGGTGGCCGCGTTCGCCGCGAACGCGCTGCTCATCGAGAGCCTCGGCTGGCCGATCTCCGGAGCGATCCTGTTCTGGGGATGCGCCTTCGCCCTTGGCAGCCGGCACTACGTCAGAGACGCGGTGATCGCCGTCGTCCTCGGCGTCGGCACCTGGTACCTGTTCGTGCTCGGCCTGGGCATCGCCCTGCCGGTGGGCATCCTGAGGGGGATCCTCTGATGGACGCGCTGATCCAGCTGGGCAGCGGGTTCGCCACCGCGCTGACCCCGGAGAACCTGCTGTTCGCCTTCCTCGGCGTGCTCATGGGCACCGCGATCGGCGTGCTGCCCGGCATCGGGCCGGCCATGACGGTGGCGCTGCTCCTGCCGGTCACCTACGCCCTGGACGCGACCAGTGCCTTCATCATGTTCGCCGGCATCTATTACGGCGGCATGTACGGCGGGTCGACGACCTCGATCCTGCTCAACGCACCCGGCGAGAGCGCGTCCGTGGTGACGGCCATCGAGGGCAACAAGATGGCCAGAGCGGGACGGGCGGCCCAGGCGCTGGCCACCGCGGCCATCGGCTCGTTCGTGGCCGGCACCATCGCGACCCTGCTGCTGGCACTGCTCGCGCCGAGCATCGCCGACCTGGCGATCCTCATCGGGGCGCCGGACTACTTCGCCGTCATCGTGCTGGCGTTCATCGCGGTCACCTCGGTGCTCGGCAGCTCCCGGGTGCGCGGGCTGGCGTCGCTGGGCCTCGGCCTGGCGATCGGCCTGGTCGGCATCGACGCGACCTCCGGCCAGCAGCGGCTCACCTTCGGCATCCCCGAACTCGCCGACGGCATCGACGTCGTCGTCGTCGCGGTCGGCCTGTTCGCCGTCGGCGAGGCGCTCTGGACAGCGGCCCACCTGCGCCGGCGTCCCGCGGAGATCATCCCGGTCGGCCAGCCGCGGATGAGCCGGAACGACTGGCGGCGGTCCTGGAAGCCGTGGCTGCGCGGCACGGCGATCGGGTTCCCCTTCGGCGCGGTTCCCGCCGGCGGTGCGGAGATCCCGACCTTCCTCTCCTACGTCACGGAGAAGAAGCTCTCCAAGCACCCGGAGGAGTTCGGCCACGGCGCCATCGAGGGCGTCGCCGGACCCGAGGCCACGAACAACGCCTCGGCCGCCGGCGGTCTCGTGCCGATGCTGACCCTGGGTCTGCCGACGACGGCCACCGCCGCCGTGCTGCTGGCCGCCTTCCAGACCTACGGCATCCAGCCCGGTCCGCGGCTGTTCGCCAGCGAGCCGGAGCTGGTCTGGGCCCTGATCGCCAGCCTCTTCATCGGCAACACGATGCTGCTGGTGCTCAACCTGCCGCTGGCGCCGCTGTGGGCGCGGCTGCTGCGGATCCCGCGCTCCTACCTCTACGCCGGGATCCTGTTCTTCTCCAGCCTGGGCGCCTACGCGGTCAACGCCTCGCCGTTCGACCTGTTCCTGCTGCTGGTCATCGGGGCCCTCGGGTTCATGATGCGCCGCTACGGGCTGCCGGTGCTGCCGGCGATCATCGGCGTGATCCTGGGCCCGTTCGCCGAGGAGGCGCTGCGGCAGGCCCTGCAGATCAGCAACGGCCGGCTCAGCGGCCTGATCACCCCCATGTCGGTGGTGGTGTACGGGATCGTCCTGCTCGTGCTGCTGTGGCCGCTGGTCCGCCGGCTGCTGCCGCGGCGGGCGGAGGTGCCGGTGCTCTCCGAGGTCGTGCACGAGATCGAGGAGGCGCACCACCCCCACGAGGAGGTTCCGGCGGAGACGCCGGTGGCGGGTGCCCCCGCCCCTGGTCCGGGCCCCCGGGACGCCGCCGGCGGCACGTCGGGGTCCCGCAGGCCGGGCGACGAGGAGATCTGACAGCCCCTGAGGGGGACGGTCGGGCGCGGGTTCCGCACAGCGG
>DATAAV010000019.1:0-4094 GCA_036259935.1 Geodermatophilus sp.
GCCTCCGGGCCGGCGTGCCGGGCGGCCATCTCGACGAAGGGCCGGTAGGCCGGCTGTGCGTCGAGCGAGGCGGGCACCACGACCGCCACCGTGCCGCCGGGGCGGGCCACGCGGGCCATCTCGCGCAGCGCGGCCGTCCGGTCGGGGAAGAACATCAGCGCCATCTGGCACAGCACCGCGTCGAACGAGCCGTCCGGGAACGGCAGGTCGGCGGCGTCCCCGGGCCGCCAGTCGAGGTCCGGCCGCACCCGGCGGGCGACGGTGAGCATGGCCTCGTTGAGGTCCACGCCGACCACCCGGCCGGTGCCGCCGAGCCGGTCGGCCACGGTGCGGGCCACGATGCCCGTTCCGCAGGCGACGTCGAGCACCGCCTGGCCCGGCCGCACCCCGGCGACGGTGGCGAGCAGCGGCGCCCACTCGGCGAAGATCGCCGGCACGAACCGGGCCTCGTACAGCTCGGCTGCTCCCAGCGGGATCTGGAACCTCTCCGTCGTGGTCATGGCGCCCTCCTCGGCGGACCGACCGTGGCGTGGACGAGGAGGAGCGTCGCGCGAGACCGTGCCGCGGTCATGGGTGCACGCACCCATCCGCGCCCCCGTTCCCACGGCGGCGCCCGGTTCTCCGGAGCCGCGGGCGGTGGGATCCTCGGCGCATGGCTGCAGCGGCCGGGGGCCTGCTGGCCGAGGGGCGGGCGGCGCTGGACCGCGGCGACTGGGCCGCGGCCCGGTCGGTGTTCGGCCACGCCCTGCGCCAGGGGGAGGAGACGCCGGACGCGTGCTACGGGCTGGCCTACGCCCTGGAGTGGGCCGGGGACTTCGAGGGGGCGGTGCGGCTCTACGAGCGCGCCTTCACCGGGTACCGGGAGCGCGGAGAGGTCCGGCGGCCGGCCCTGATCGCCGGGCGGGAACTGAGCTTCCTGCACGCCGCCGTGTACGGGAACTGGGCGGTGGCGAGCGGGTGGCTGGCGCGGGCGCGGAGCCTCGCCGCCCAGGCCGGGGACTGTCCCGAGCGCGGCTGGGTCGAGCTGGCCGAGGCGGCCGCGACCGGCGACCCCGCCGAGGTGGAGGCGCACGCGCGGGCCGCCGCCGCCATCGCCGATCGGTTCGGGGACACCGACCTGCAGTTCTGTGCGCTGGGCTACGAGGGAGCCGGCCTGGTGCTGGGCGGCCGCGTCGCCGAGGGCATGCGCCGGGTGGACGAAGCCGCGCTGGCCGCGAGCAACGGAGAGGTCCGCGACCACCTGGTCGTCGGGGAGATCTACTGCAAGATGCTGCTCTGCTGCGAGGCGGCGCTGGACGTCGACCGCGCCCAGCAGTGGATCGCCGTCGCCGACGCCTCCGGCCGGGCCTCCAACGACCTGTGGGTGTCGGCGATCTGCCGCATGCACCACGGCGGCGTCCTCCTGGCCGCCGGCCGGTGGGCCGAGGCCGACGACGTGCTGACCAGCTCCCTGACGCTCTACGACGCGGGGATGCGGGCGCTGCGCTCGGGCGCGGCCGTGCGCCTGGCCGACCTGCGCGTCCGGCAGGGGCGGCTGGGGGAGGCGGCCCAGTTGCTGGCCGGGGCGGAGTTCGACCCGGAGGCGGCGCTGCCGACGGCGCGGCTGCACCTGCTGAGCGGCGAACCGGAGGCCGCCGCCGCCGTCCTGCGCCGCTTCCCGGCGGACGACGCGTCCGTGCTGGCCGCGCCCGGCCTGGCGCTGCGCGCGGAGGTCGAGGTCGCCGCCGGGCGGCCGGCCGACGCGCGGATCGCCCAGCAGCGGCTGCAGGCGCTGGCGGGGGGAAGCCGGCTGCCGCACGTGGGCGCACTGGCCGAGCACGTCGCCGGGATCCTGTGCCGCGCGGCCGGGAGGGACGGCGCCCTGGCCCACTTCGAGGCCGCCCTGACCTGCTTCGCGCGGGCGGGGCTGCCGTGGGAGGCCGCCCGCGACCGGCTGGAGGTCGCCCGGGAGCTCGCCGGGACCCTGCCCGAGACCGCGGTGGCCCACGGGCGCGCGGCGCTGGCCGCGTTCCGGGAGCTCGGCGCCGCCCGCGACGCGGACGAGGCGGCCGCGGTGCTGCGGGGGCTGGGCGCCCGCACCGGCTCGGGGTCCGCGGGCGCCGGCGGGCTCACCGGCCGGGAGCGCGAGGTGCTGCGGCTGGTGGTCGAGGGGCTGTCCAACCAGCAGATCGCCCAGCGGTTGTTCGTCAGCAAGCGCACCGTCGAGCACCACGTCGCTGGCATCCTGGCCAAACTCGGCGTCCGCACCCGGGCCGAGGCGATCGCCCACGCCCTCCGCCACGGCATGGAGTGACCTCGGCATCGCCCGGCTGCGTGGGTGTGCGCTCATCGGGGCCTCGTCTCGCGCGGAGACCCCGATCACCGCACAACGGTGGGGCGCAGGCGCGCCCGGTCCCCGCCCACCATCACGCGAACGAGCCGGCCACCCCTGTCGGGGCGGCCGGCTCGTCGGTCAGGCCGGGTTGCTCAGGCCAGGTAGTCGCGCAGCGCGTCGGCGCGCTGCGGGTCGCGGAGCTTGGCCATCGTCTCGCGCTCGATCTGGCGCACCCGCTCGCGGGAGAGACCGAACTGCTTGCCGATCTGCTCCAGCGTCCGCGGCTGGCCGCCGTCGAGGCCGAAGCGCAGGACGACGACGTCGCGCTCCCGCTCCTCCAGCGTCGACAGCACGTTGCGGACGTCGCCCTTCATCATCTGGAAGGCGACGGCGTCCTCGGCGACCGCGGCGTCGGCGTCCTCGATGAAGTCACCGAGCCGGGACTCCTCGTCGGCACCGACGGTCTGGTCGAGACTGACCAGGTCGCGGCTGTACTCGAGGAGCTCGGTGATCCGCTCCTCCGGCATGTCCAGCTCGAGGCCGAGCTCCTCGGCGGTGGGCTCGCGCTCCAGCTCCTGGTGGATCCGGCGCCGCGTGCGCACCACCTTGTTGACCTGCTCGGCCAGGTGGACGGGCAGCCGGATGGTGCGCCCGGAGTCGGCCATGGCGCGGGTGATCGCCTGGCGGATCCACCACGTCGCGTACGTCGAGAACTTGAAGCCCTTGGTGTAGTCGAACTTCTCCACCGCGCGGATCAGGCCGACGTTGCCCTCCTGGATGAGGTCCAGGAAGGTCATCCCGTGGCCGGTGTAGCGCTTGGCCACCGAGACCACCAGCCGCAGGTTCGCCTCCAGCAGGTGCCGCTTGGCCGCCTTGCCGTCGATCGCGATGGCCTTGTAGTCGCGCCTGTAGGCGGGGGAGAGGCCCTGCTTCTCGGCCAGCAGGCGCTCGGCGTACAGACCTGCCTCGATCCGCTTGGCCAGCTCCACCTCCTGCTCCGCGGTCAGCAGCGCCGTCTTGCCGATCGTGTTCAGGTACACCCGGACGAGGTCCGTCGACACCAGGCCGGTGGTGTCGGGCTCGCGGCGTGGCGAACGGACCTCGAGGGCGTCGTTGGGGGAAGACTGCAGCAGCGTCACGGTGTGTCTTCGTCCTTGCCTTCTGTTCGGATGCTCCGCCGGTCGTCGTTGGGCGGCGGTGCACCCGGGCGTCATGGTGGGGGCCCCGGGGGTGGCCGGACAGACCCCGCGCTGTTCTCTGTCCGATGTGGTACGCCCTGCACAACGGCGCCGACCGGGTCGGGTGTTCCACGAAGTCCCGGTTCACAGCGAACGCACAGGCCGTGTGTTGCGTCACGGCTCAGTACCCACCCCTGGCCGCTTCAGACGTCGAGGAGCAAGGTCATCGGCCCCTCGTTGACCGAGGACACCCGCATCAGGGCGCCGAACACGCCGGTCGCCACCTCGGTGCCGCGCCGGCGCAGCTCGGCCACCACCTCTTCGACCAGCGGCTCGGCGAGCTCGGCGGGGGCGGCGTCCTGCCACGAGGGCCGGCGGCCCTTGCGGGTGTCGGCGTAGAGCGTGAACTGGCTCACCACCAGCACCGGCAGGCCGAGGTCGCCCACTGACCGGGCGCCGTCATCGGTGGGGAAGATCCGGAGCTCGTGCATCTTGCGGGCCAGGGCGCGGGCCCGCTCGGCGTCGTCGTCCCGGCCCACGCCGACCAGTGCCAGCATCCCGGGGCCGATCCGGCCGACGACGGTGTCGTCCACCGTTACAGC
>DATAAV010000020.1:0-16713 GCA_036259935.1 Geodermatophilus sp.
CTTGTACTTCTCCACCCGCTGGCTCGGGGTCAGCGGCAGCGCGTCGAGCACCCGGACGTAGCGGGGCACGGCGAAGGGAGTGAGTGCGCCGCGGCAGTGCTCGATCAGCGCGGCGGGGTCGACCGTGGCGCCGGCGGCGGGCACGACGGCGATCGCCACCTCCTCCTCCGACAGCTCCGAGGGCACGCCGTAGGCGGCGACCTGGCTCACCGACGGGTGCTCGGAGACCACCCGCTCCACCTCCCAGGACGAGACGTTCTCGCCGCGGCGCCGGATGGTGTCCTTCATCCGGTCGAGGAAGAACAGGTAGCCGTCGGCGTCGAGGAGGCCCCGGTCGCCGGTGTGGAACCACAGGTTGCGCCAGCTGCGGGCGGTCGCGGCCGGGTCGCCGTGGTACCCGTCGAACATCCAGCCCGCGGCCTTGGGGCGGACGACGATCTCCCCGGGCGTGCCGGGCGGCACCGGCTCGTCCCGCTCGTCGACGACCGCGACGGTGTAGTTGACCGACTCGTCGCCGGCCGAGCCGAGCCGCCGGTCCGACGGCGGCATGTCGGTGACGATGGAGACCTCGGTACTGCCGTAGATCTCGGTGAGCTGCACGCCGAAGCGGCGCTCGAAGGACTCGAAGATCTCCGGCGGGCACGGGGCGCCGAAGGCCTGTCGCACGGGGTTGTCGGCGTCGTCGGGCCGGGCCGGCTGCTTGTGCAGGATGCTCATCATCGCGCCCTGGTAGTTGAACGCGGTGATCCCGTGGGCCCGGCAGATGTCCCAGAACCGGCTGGCCGAGAAGGTGCGGTCCAGCACCAGGTCGGCGCCCGCCTCGGCCGCCGTCATCACGCTGCAGTAGCGGGCATTGGAGTGGAACAGCGGGAAGACGCTGTAGAGCCGGTCGGCCGCCGTGTACCCCATCAGCGAGACCGTGTGCCGGGCCAGGTTCACGTTCGCCCGGTGCGACAGCAGCGCACCTTTCGGCGGCCCGGTCGTCCCGGACGTGTAGAGAACCACCGCGGGCGCGGTCGGGTCCACCTCCGGCAGCGGCCCGCCGGCCGCCGTCGTCACCTCGGCCAGGGTGTGCCGGGCCGGACCGCCGGCGGCTCCGGTCTCCTCCCCCGGTCCGTGCACGACCAGGTGGCGCAGGGTCGCCGGTGCGCAGGCGCGGACCGCGGCCTCGAACTCGGCGTCGCACACCACGACCGCGGCGCCGGAGTGCTCGAGCAGGTAGCGCAGCAGCGTGCGGCCGCTGGCCGGGTTGAGCGGCACCTCCAGGAGCCCCGCCCGGGCCAGCCCGAACCAGACCTCCAGCGTCGCCACGCTGCTGCGCATGAGGACGCAGACGGCGTCGCCCGGCCGCAGCCCCAGGGCGAGGAACCCGGCGGCGGCACAGCTCGCCCGGGTGTCGAGGTCGCGCCAGGTGACCGGTTCCCCCGCCACGACCACGCCCGCCTGAAGAGGGGCGCGGTCGGCGGCCTGCGCCAGCCAGGTGCCGATGGCCGGGACGCCGCTCACGCCACCCACCGGGAGCCTGCACGCACACGCCGCCGGGGGCACGACGGAGAGCTGACGATCACCGGGCCTCCTCGGGGCACCTCCGACATGACGCAGCTCACTGTCTACCCAACCAGACGTATGATTACAAGAGTTCAAATCCGCGGCCCAGCGAACGGGATGGATGCCATGAACCGCTCAGCACGCGCAGCCGGCCGCACCGGGGCCCGGCGGTGACCGCGCCGCCCGCCGGGGACGGGACCTCCCCGCGAGTCGGCGTCCGGGACATCGAGAACCTGCGGGGCACGGGGCTGGCCGCTCCCGACCAGGAGGACCTCTACGCGGCCCAGACGGAGTGCACCGTCTCCTACCTGTCCCGCGCGGGGTGGCCCAAGGCCGTCGTCATGAGCTTCCTGCGCCGCGACGGCCGCTTCTGGCTGACCGCGGTGGCCGGACGCGACCACCTGGAGTCGCTGCGCCAGGACCCGCGGCTGACGCTCGTCGTCGACAACCGTGGCACCGGTCTCCCCGGCCGTCGCATGGTCGCCGTCCAGGGCACGGTGGAGGTGCACGAGGACCGGGCCACCAAGGACTGGTTCTACCCGGCCTTCGCCGAGCGGATGGCCCCGGGCGACCCGGCGGCGTTCGTCCGCCTGCTCGACAGTCCGCGCCGGGCCGTGCTCGAGGTGACGCCGACCGGCAGGCAGGTGAGCCACGACAGCCGGAAGATCGCCGGCAACGGGCGCGGCGGTCCGCGGGGCTGAGGTGCTCGCCGCCGACCCCGGGGCCTCGAGGCAGCCCGGGGCCGGCGACCGGTCTCAGGCGTCCGGCGGCGGGAACTGCGGCCGGCGCTTCTCCAGGAACGCCTGGGCCCCCTCGGCCATGTCGGGGCTGCCGATCGCCTGGATCAGCATGCCCAGCCCCGAGGTGAAGGAGTCCCGGGCGGCGTTCCACCAGACGTTGGAGCTGACCTTGGCGATCTCGAGGTAGCGCGGGGAGAGCGCGGCCAGCTCGCCGACCATCGCATCGACCGCGGCGACGAGTTCGTCGTCGGGGACGACGGCGTTGACCAGGCCGAGCTCCAGCGCCTGGGCGGCGGTGTAGCGGCGGCAGAGGAAGGCCATCTCCTTGGCCCGCTTCTCGCCGATCTGCACGCTCAGCACGTTGGTGGCGCCGGTGACCGGGGCGCTGCCGACCCGCGGGCCGGTCTGCCCGAACGTCGCCGACTCCGCCGCGATCGCCAGGTCGCAGGCGATCACCAGCTCGTTGCCGCCGCCGGCGGCCGGGCCGTTGACCGCCGCGATCACCGGACGGGGGCAGTTCCGGACGGCGTCGAACAGCCGCAGCGAGCTGCGGTAGAGCCCGCGCATCGTGGTCACGTCCGGCCGGGAGAGGTTGCCCAGGGCGCCGCCGGCGCAGAAGCTGCCGGGCACACCGGTGATCACCACGGCCCGGCTGCGGGTCGCGCCGTCGAGCGCCTCGACGATGACGTCGGCCATCTCCGGGTCGTACGCGTTGCGCCGGTCGGGCCGGTTCAGCGTGATCCAGGTGGCATCGCCACGCTGGTCGACCAGGACGTCGTCAGCCACGAGGCGCCTCCTCGGCGACGAGCGGGCCGGGGGCCGGCTCGCCCTCGGCGATCCCCATGAGCCGGGCGAAGTTGCGGCCGAGGATGCCCGCGGTGACCTCGTCGGAGTACCCCAGCGCCCGGATCGCGGCGATCTCCCGGGCCGGGTCGGCCATAGGCCAGTCGGAGCCGAAGACGATCCGGTCGGCGCCGTGCCGGTCGATGATCGCGCGCACCCGCTCGGGAGCGAGCTCGGCCATGGTCGGCGGCCAGGAGGTCTCCAGGTAGACGTTCTCCCCCAGCAGGTCGGCCTCCGCCTCCTCCAGCCGGTGGTAGCCGCCGAAGTGGCAGGCGACCAGCCGCAGGTCGGGAAACTGCCGGACGATGTCCCGGATCATCCCGGGGGTGGCCCGCTCGTTGCTCTCCCGGTCCCCGCCGGCGCCGACGTGGGCGATGACGGCGATCTCCGAGCCGAAGGCCTCCAGCAGGTCCCAGACCCGCCGGTCGTCGTAGGCGAACCCCTGGAACAGCGAGTGCAGCTTCACCCCGGGGATCCCGTTGCGGCGCAGCGAGGCCAGGTTCTCCTCGACCGGCAGGTCCGGGTGCACCGTGCCGAAGCCGAGCAGCGACCCGCCGCGGGCCCGGGCGACGAAGCGGTTGACCCCGTCGACGTACTTGGCGGTGTCGGCGATGCCCAGCAGGACCCCGCGGTCCACGCCGGACCGCTCCAGCACCCGCGGAAGGGTGGAGATCTTGCCGTCGCCGACCCGGGGCAGCTGCGGCACCCGGGGGCCCAGGGCCCGCTCGGCGATCGCGTCGGGCCAGGCGTGGCAGTGGACGTCGATGATCATGGTCGTGCTGCTCCGATCAGGGCTGTCCGCCGTCGACGGTGATGACCGCGCCGGTGGTGAAGGAGGACCAGTCACTGGCCAGGTACAGCGCGGTGCCCACGACCTCGTGCGGCTGCCCGCCGCGGCCGAGGGCGAAGGTCGCCGCCCGGCGGGCGAAGGCCTCCATGTCCCAGGCCGCGGAGACGTCGGTGAGGAACGTGCCACACATGATGGCGTTGACCCGCACGCTCGGGCCGAAGGCGTGCGCCAGCCCGACGGTGACCGCGTTGAGCCCGGCCTTGGCCGCCGCGTAGGGCACGATGTCGGCCCGCGGCCGCACCGCCCCGGTGCTCGAGACGTTGATGATCGAGCCGCCGGCCCCCGCCGCCATCCGGGTGCCGATCAGCGCCGCCAGCCGGAACGGGCCCTTGAGGTTGACGCCCAGCACCTTGTCGAACAGCGTCTCGCTGACGTCGGCCACGGTGTCGTACCGCGGCGACATCCCGGCGTTGTTCACCAGGACGTCGACCCGGCCGAACTCGCCGTAGGCGGTCTCGACCAGCTCGTCGAGGGCCTCCCAGCGGCCGACGTGCGCGGCCACCGGCAGCGCCCGGCGGCCGGTCTGCTCGCGCACCTCGGCCGCCGCCTTCTCGCAGGACGCGAGATCGCGGGAGGCGATCACCACGTCGGCGCCGGCCGCGGCCAGCCCGAGCACCATCTCCCGGCCCAGGCCCCGGCTGCCGCCGGTCACCAGTGCCACCTTGCCGGTCAGGTCCACCGCCGGACCGGGCCGGCCCGCCGGTGCGCTCATGCCGCGGGCACCGGGACCGGGCCGACGACGTGCGCGCTGCCCAGCTCGCCGAGCTCGGCCGACGACATGCCGAGCAGCTCGCACAGCGCCGAGCCGGTGTGCTCCCCGATGGCGGGGACGCCGACGTACGTGGGCCCCTCGTAGCTGCCCATGTGCAGCACCGGGCCGGGCACCAGGGCCGGGCCGAGCACGGTGCCGGCAAGCTCGACGAGGGTGCGCTCGCGGAAGTGCGGGTCCTCCACGATGTCCCTGGCGTCGTTGACCGGGGCGGCCACGACCTCGTGCGCCTCGAGGTCGGCGAGCACCTCGGCGCGCGGCCGCTGGGCGACCCAGGCCTTGACGTGCTCCTGCAGCTCGGCGTTGTTGGCCATGCGGGCGACGTTCGTGGCGAACTTCGGGTCGTCCTTGAACTCCGGCCGGCCCATCGCGTCGAACAGCCGCATCGCGATCGTCTGGTTCGACGCCGCGATCGACAGCCAGTTGCCGTCGCCGGCCTGGTAGATGCCCCGCGGCGAGGCCGAGCCCGACCCGTTGCCCACCCGCTGCTGGATGAACCCGGTGGCCGTGTAGTTCATGATCAGGTCACCCAGGATGAACATCAGCGGCTCGTACAGCGCCACGTCGACGACGTCCCCGCGGCCGGTCCGCGACCGGTTGAACAGCGCGGTCGTCGTCCCGAACGCCGCCGACAGCCCGGCGATCGAGTCGGCGAAGCCGAACGGGGGCGAGGTCGGCGGCGTCTCCGGCCAGCCGTTGACGAACGCGTAGCCGCTGGCGGTCTCCGCGACCGTGCCGAAGCCGGGACGCTCCCGATAAGGCCCGGTCTGGCCGAACCCGGAGACCCGGGTGAGGACCAGGCCGGGGTTGTCGGCGGACAGGACGTCGTAGCCCAGACCCCAGTCCTCCAGCCGGCCGGGCCGGAAGGACTCCACCACCACGTCGACGCGGGCGGCCAGGCGGCGGACCAGGTCGCGGCCCTCGGGGCGGCGCAGGTCGATGCCGACCGACTCCTTGCCCGAGTTCAGCCGCGCGAAGCCGATGGACAGGCCGTTGTGCTGCGGCGTCCACTGGCGGGCGAAGTCACCGCTCCGCGGGTCCTCCACCTTGATCACGCGCGCGCCGAAGTCGCGCAGCATCCGCCCCGCCGTGGGTGCGGCGTACATCGTGCCCAGTTCCAGGACGGTGACCCCCGCCAGCGGCGGGGCACCTCCCGTCGTGCCGGTCATGGACTCCCCCTGCGTGCTCATGGCCGCCACTGCACGTGCTGGGCCTCGAGGTACTCCCGGATCCCCCACTCGCCGATCTCCCGGCCGACGCCGGACTTCTTGAAGCCGCCGAACGGCGCGTCCGGCCGCATGTTGCCGCCGCCGTTGATCCACACCGTCCCCGACTGCAGCTGCGCGGCCAGTCGGCGGCCGTGCTCGACGTCGGTGGTGAAGATGTTCGCCGCCAGGCCGTAGTCGGTGTCGTTGGCCAGCCGGATCGCCTCCTCCTCGGTGGAGAAGGGCACCACGACGCCGACCGGGCCGAAGACCTCCTGCTGGACCAGCCGGTTGTCGTGCGGCAGGCCGGCGAAGACGACCGGGTTGACGAAGTAGCCCTTGTCCGGCACCGGGGTGTCGAGGGAGAGCACGATCTCCCCGCCGTCGGCCAGCGCGTTGTCGATGAAGCCGTGCACCCGGGCGCGGTGGTCCTCGCGGATCATCGGGCCGATGTTGACGCTGCGGTCCCACGGGTCGCCGACCTTGAGCGCGGTGAAGGCCTCCTTGGAGGCGCCGAGGAACTCGTCGACCAGGCTCTCGTGCACCAGCATCCGGGCCAGCGCGGCGCAGCCCTGCCCGCCGTTGCGGGCCCAGCGCAGGTGGATGTCCTTGGCCAGGCCGGCGGCGTCGACCCCGGGGAGGAGGATCGTCGGGGACTTGCCGCCGAGCTCCAGGGTGACGCCCTTCAGCCCGCGGGCGGCCTGCTCCATGATCCGGGCGCCGACGGCGTCCGAGCCGGTGAAGGAGACCCGGTCGACCCCGGGGTGGGTGGTCAGGTGCTGGCCCACCGACGGGCCGTCGCCGATGACGACGTTGAGCACGCCGGGCGGGATGCCCGCCTCCTCGAAGAGCTCACCCATGAACAGCGTGGTCAGCGGGGTGCGGGGCGAGGGCAGCAGCACGGCGGTGCAGCCGGCGGCCAGGGCGGCGCCGAACTTGAAGACGGCGAGGTTGATCGGGTAGTTGTAGCCGGTGATGCAGGCGACCACGCCGACCGGCCGGTAGGCCACCTCGGAGTAGGTCAGCACCGGGTCGTGCCACTCCCCCAGCTGGACCGTCCGGTCCACCAGGGCCGCCTCGGCCTGCCAGCGCAGGTGGGCGATGCCGAGCTTGACCTGCATGATCTCGGCGAACGCGACCGGGGTGCCGACCTCGTTGACGATGGAGGCGGTCAGCTGCTCGGTGTGCTTCTCGAACACGTCGGCCAGGCGGTGGATCGCGGTGCTGCGCTCCTGCGGGCTGGTCGCGGCCCAGGCCGGGAAGGCCCGCCGCGCCGCGGCGACGGCCTGGTCGACCTGCTCGAGGCCGGCCGTCGCCATGCTCGCCGTGACCTGCTCGGTGGCCGGGTTGATCGCCTCGATGACCGGACCCTCGCCCGGCACGAGCCGCCCGTCGATGAGCAGGTCGCGGGTGGAGGGGACCCAGGTGCGCGGGTCGGTCTCGGTGCTGGTCATGCTCGCTGCTCCTCGCTGGCTGCCGTGCTGGGGTCGGTGTCCGCGGTGCGGTTGCCGGCGGACGGCTGGTCACCGGTGACGGCGGGGTTGCTCCCGCCGTTCTCCGGGCGCTTGGCCATGAGCCCGGCCCGGGTGCAGATCATGATCAGCTGGTCGTGCTGGTTGTAGCCGCGGTGCTCGAACCAGACGATCCCGCTGTCGGTGCGGCTCTTGCTCTCCCGCTTGTCGAGGATGGTGGTCTCGCCGCGCAGGGTGTCGCCGTGGAACACCGGGTTCGGGAACTTCACCGAGTCGTAGCCGAGGTTGCCCAGTGTGGTGCCGAAAGTCAGCTCCAGCACGTGGAAGCCGCCGACCAGGGCCAGGGTGAACAGGCTGTTGAACAGCGGCCGCCCGTGGATGGTGTGCTTGGCGAACTCGTGGTCCAGATGCAGCGGCTGCGGGTTCATCGTCAGCGACGTGAACAGCACGTTGTCGGACTCGGTGACGGTCCGGGTGAACGGGTGCCGGTAGACCCGCCCCACCTCGAACTCCTCGAAGTACAGCCCGCGCATGGTCAGCGTCCCCCTTCCGGTGCGTCGATGCCGAGGGCGTCCTCGGCGGCCGGGCGGCCGCCGCCGGGGATCGCGCGGGCGTGGGCAAGCCACTCCCGGGCGGTGTCGGCGTGGGCCTTGTCGATGTGCACGCCGCGGTAGCGGACGGCGCCGTCGCCGGCGGCCGCGGCCTGCTCGTAGGCGGCGACGAGCCCCTCGTGGAACTCGACGTCCTCGGCCGAGGGGGAGAACGCCTCGTTGACCGTGGCGACGTGCGAGGGGTGGATGGCGATCATGCCGCGGAAGCCCAGCTGCCGGCCCTTCTCGGCGAAGGCCTTGAGCCCGGCCAGGTCGTCGAGGCGCTCCCACAGGCCGGTGAGCGGGTGGATCCCCGCTTCGCGGCAGGCCAGCAGGATCCGGCTGCGCAGGTAGAGGGTCTCCTCGCCCTCCGGCGTCCACCGGTAGCCGACCGCGCGGGCGATGTCGGCGTGCTCGGCGGTGGGGCCGATCATCGCCCCCACCCGCGGGGAGGCCAGCGCGATCTCGCGGGCGTTCTGGATCGCGCCGATCATCTCGACCGGGACGATGTACTCCAGCCCGCCGACCCCGTTGCGCTCCTCGAAGTGGTCCAGCAGCGCGTCGTAGCGGAGGACGTCGGTCGCGGCGCTGATCTTCGGCGCGAAGATCCCGGTCAGGCCGGGCACGACGACGGCCTCGAGGTCCCCGCCGGTGAGCCGGGTGTCCAGCGGGTTGACCCGCACGAACAGCCCCACGCGGGGATCGCGCTCACGGACGGCGCGGATCGAGTCGGCGACCGTCTGCCGGGCGGCGACCTTGAGGTCGGCCGGCACCGAGTCCTCCAGGTCGAGGACCAGGCAGTCGGCGCCGGCGGCCAGGGCCTTGTCGATCCAGGCGGGCTTGTGGCCGGGGACGAAGAGGATCGAGCGGTACGGGACCATCAGTAGCCCTCCCCCATCAGTAGCTGCGCGGCAGCCCGAGCACGTGCTCGGCGGTGTAGTTGAGGACCATCTCCTGGCTGATCGGCGCGATCCGCATGAGCCGCGCCTCGCGGAAGTACCGCTCGACGTGGAACTCCTTGCCGTAGCCGAACCCGCCGTGCACCTGCAGCGCGACGTCGGCGGCGTGGAAGCCGGCCTCCGCGCAGAGGAACTTGGCCGCGTTGGCCTCCCGCCCGCAGGGCAGGCCGCGGTCGACCATCCAGGCCGCCTTCTGCACCATCAGCTCGGCGGCGTCCAGCCGGATCTGCGCGTCGGCGAGCTGGAAGGCGATCCCCTGGTTCTTGCCGATCGGCCGGCCGAAGACCTCCCGCTGCTTGGCGTACTCGGTGCCGCGGCGCAGCGCCGCCTTGCCGATGCCGAGGGCGGCGTTGGCGCTGATCACCCGCTCGGCGTTGAGCCCGCCGAGGATGGTCCGGAAGCCCGAGCCGACCTCGCCGACGACGTCCTCGTCGGCGACGAAGAGGTCGTCGATGAACAGCTCGTTGGTGTCGACGGCGTTGCGGCCCATCTTCGGGATCGGCCGGATCTGCACCCGGTCCCGGTCGATGGGCGCGAAGAACAGCGTCATGCCCGCGGTCCGCTTCTGCCCCGGCTCGCGCGGGCTGGTGCGGGCCAGCAGCAGCATCCGCTGCGCCTCCTGCGCCTTGGTGATCCACACCTTCTGGCCCGAGACGAGGTAGCCGCCCTCGACCTTGCGGGCGAAGGTCGAGATGTTGGTGGTGTCGGTCCCGGCGTCGGGCTCGGTGACGGCGAAGGAGACGTGCAGGTCGCCGCTGGCCGCCGGCGGGAGGAACCGCCGCTTCAGCGACTCCGACCCGTGCTCGATGATCGGGTGGAACCCGAAGATGCCGATGTGCACGGCGCTGCAGCCGCCCATGCCCGCGCCGGACGCGGCGATCTCCTGCTCGACGATCGCCGCCTCGGTGACGCCCAGGCCGCCGCCGCCGTACTCCTCGGGGATGGTCAGGCCCAGCCAGCCGGCCTTCTGCACCGCCCGGTAGAACTCCCACGGGAACTCGTGGGAGGTGTCGTGCTCCATCCAGTACTCGTCCGGGAAGTCCTTGCACATGGCCCGGACGGCCTCGCGGATCTCCCGGTGGACGGGGTCCTCGGTGTAGTCCATGCCGCCTCTCCTCAGCGGGCGCCGGCGGCGGTCGGCGCCGTCGCGAGCCGGTCGTGGGTGTCGGGGGTGATGCCGAGGGCGCGCAGCTGGGCCTTCTGCACCTTCTCCGACGGGGTCTTGGGCAGCGCGTCGACGACGCGGATGTAGCGCGGGATCGCGAAGGCCGGCACCCGGCCCTCGCACCAGGCCCACAGGTCGGCCGGGTCGACGTCGCCGGCGGCGACGACGTAGGCCATGACCTCGTCCTCGCCGGCCTCGGACTCGGCGGCGACGCCGATGACGGCGGCCTCGAGCACCGCCGGGTGGGACAGCAGCCCCTGCTCGACCTCGTAGGAGCTGATGTTCTCCCCGCGGCGGCGCAGCGCGTCCTTGTAGCGGTCGACGAAGTAGAACCAGCCGTCCTCGTCCTTGCGCAGCGCGTCCCCGGTGTGGAACCACAGGTTGCGCCAGGCCTCGACGGTCTTCTCCGGCATCCCGAAGTAGCCCATCGAGCAGGTCCACGGGTGCTTGGGCCGCACGACCAGCTCGCCGATCTCGCCGACCGGGACCTCGCGGTCGGTCTCGGGGTCGACCAGCCGGACGTCGAACCAGTCGGCCGCCTGCAGGCCGGCGGCGCCGGCCGGGCGGTCCTCCCCGTACGGGGACAGGATCGGCGCGCTGGTCTCGGTGAGCCCGAAGACCTCGGTGAACGCCTCGATCCCGAACCGCTCCCTGAAGCCCTCGAGGATGGAGCTGGCGGTGGGGGCGGCGAAGACGGTGCGTAGCCGGTTGTCGGCGTCGTCCGGGCGGGCCGGCTGCTTCCAGACGAAGTCCATCATCACGCCGATGAGGTTGGTGGCCGTCACCCCGGACTCGCGGAGGTGGTCGACCCACCGGCTGGCGCTGAACTTCGGCCGGCAGACCAGGCGGGCGCCGGCGATGAGCGCCGGGTAGGCCGCCATGAACTGGGCGTTGCCGTGGAACAGCGGCGTACAGGTGAAGTAGACGTCCTCGGGCGTCAGCCGCTGGAGGCTGACCACCTCCTGGCCGAAGAAGTACATCTGCGCGTGCGGCATGGCCACGCCCTTGGACGGGCCGGTCGTGCCGGAGGTGAAGAAGATCGAGGCCTGGGACTGCGGCGCCGGGGTCCCGAACCGCGCGCCCGGGCGGGCGCCCTGCGCGAGCTCCTCCCACGGCTCGGCGGCCCAGCCGGCGTCCCGCAGGAGCCCGAGCGCCTCGTCGCGGCTGCCGGTGTCGACGACCCAGAACTTCTCGATGACCTTGGCCGCGTCGGCCACGGCGAGGAACTTGGCCGCGTGCACGTCGTCGACCACCGCCCAGCGCGGGCCGGCGGTGACCATCTGGTGCTCGAGGAACACGCCCTCGTAGGCGGTGTTGATCGGGACCTCGACGGTGCCGCCCAGGCCGGTGCCCAGCCAGGTGCGCAGGAACTGCGAGGAGTTCGCCGCCATGACCAGCACCCGGTCGCCGGCCTCCGCGCCGGCCTCGGCGAGCCGGTCGGCGACCGACTCGGCCTGCGCCAGGGCCTCGGCGTAGGTGAAGGTCAGCCGCTCCTCGGGCAGGTCCAGGAACACCGCGTCCGGGCGCTGCCGCGCGTGGTGGCGCAGCACCGTGGCGAGCGTCCAGTCCCCCTGGTCCGGAAACGCCGGCGCCAAGTCCGTGTAGGTCCGCATCTCTCCCCTGCCGACTCCGTCGTCCCTGCGTCGGAGATAGCTAATCATGATTAGGGTTGTTTGACCAGAGCCGGGCGGTGCCGCGTGCCGTGCCGGCGGACTCCACCAGACCGCGGCCGGACAGGCCGAGGGCGGCCGACGCAGGTCCGCCGGCCGCCCTCCTCGCCCGTTCCGAGCCGAGCCCGTCGGTCAGCCGACGAGCGCGGCCTCGCCCAGGAAGGCGCGCAGCACCGAGGCGTTGGACCGGGCCTGGTCGGCCGGGCCGGTGAACACGACCTCGCCCCGGGCCATGGCGACCACGTCGTCGGCGATCTCCAAGCCCATGTCCGCGTTCTGCTCGACGAGCAGCACGGCGATCCCCGAGTCGGCCATGTCCCGCACCGCGCCCAGCACCGACTCCACCATCGTGGGCGCCAAGCCCATGGACGGCTCGTCGAGCAGGATCACCCGCGGCGAGGACATCAGTGCCCGGCCGAAGGCGAGCATCTGCTGCTCGCCCCCGGAGAGCAGCCCGGCCGCGCCGCCGCGGCGCTCCCGCAGGATCGGGAACATCTCGTACACCCGCTCCAGCAGCTCGCGGGAGCGCTCCCGGGAGGCGGTGTAGCCGCCGAGCACGAGGTTCTCCTCGACGGTGAGCGGCGCGAAGACCCGCCGGCCCTCGGGCACGAGGACCATCCCGCTGCGCACCACCTTGTGCGGCGCCCGCCCGGTGATGTCCTTCCCGTCGAGCAGCACCCGCCCGGCGTGCACGCGGACCAGTCCGGCGGCCGCGCGCAGGGTGCTGGTCTTCCCGGCGCCGTTGGCGCCGAGCACCAGCGTGACCCGGCCGGGCGTGGCCGACAGGTCCACCCCGCGGACGGCTTCGGCCGTCACGTACCGGACGTGCAGGTCACTGATCTGCAGCACGCTGCCACCTCTTTCCCAGGTAGGCCTCCTGCACGGCCGGGTTCCGGACGACGTCGCGCGGGCTGCCCTCGGCGATCGGCAGCCCCTGGTTCATCGCCAGCAGCCGGTCGCAGGTGTCGACCATCATCTGCACGTCGTGCTCCACCAGCAGCTGGGTGAGCCCCTCGTCCCGCAGCCGGCGCAGCAGGTCGGCCACCTCCAGCCGCTCGGGCTGGTTCATGCCGGCCGTCGGCTCGTCGAGCATGAGCACCCGCGGCCGGCCGGCCAGCGCCCGGGCGATCTCCACCCGCCGGGCGGTGCCGTAGGACAGCTCCCCCGGCCGCAGGTCGAGCAGATCGCCGACGCCGGTGCGCTCGATCGCCTCGGCCACCTCGGGGACCACCCGGCGCCGGAGCACCTCGCGCAGCCGCGCCCCGCGGCCCAGCCGCAGGTCGGCGCCCAGCTGGATGTTGCCGAGCACGGTGAGGTCGGGCAGCAGCCGGACGGTCTGGAAGGTCCGGGCGATGCCCCGGTGCGCCAGCCGGGACGGCGCGGCGCGGCTGTAGTCCTCGCCGTCGAGCAGCAGCCGACCCCGGGTCAGCGGCACCAGCCGGGTGATCGCGGCCAGCAGGGTGCTCTTCCCCGAGCCGTTGGGCCCGAGGATGCCGAGGATCCGGCCGGTCTCCAGGGTCAGGTCGATGCCGTCGACGGCCTTGATGCCGCCGTAGTGCACGGCGACGTCGAAGGTCTGCAGCACCGCCGTCCGGACCTCCGGCGCCGGCCCCTCGGGCCGGGTCTCCACCGACGTCACCGGCGCACCTCCGCGGTCGGGCCGCCCAGGGCGGCGAGTTCCTGTTCGGGGTCGGCCACGGCCGGCGCCGTGGGGAGCGAGATCCCCTCCGCCGGGGTGGCGCGCCGCCGCGCCTGCAGCCCGCGCCAGCCGCTCTGCAGCAGGCCGAGCAGCCCGTTGGGCACGTAGACCGCGGCCGCCGCGACGATCACGCCGTAGACGATCAGCTGCCAGTCGCCGACGACCTGCAGGACGCTGGGCAGCCAGGTGAAGATCACCGCGCCGATCGCCGCGCCGGCCCAGGACAGCGCGCCGCCGACGATGATCATCGTGAGGGCGGTGACCACCAGGTGGAAGCCGATGGTCTCCGGCGACACCGTCGTCCGCAGCAGGACGTTCATGCCGCCCGCGCACGCGCCGAGCGCGCCGCTGACGACGAACACCCGCCGCCGCACCCGGTTGACGTCGATGCCCAGCGAGACCGCCAGCTGCGGGTCCTCGCGGACCGCGTCGATCCGGCGGCCGTAGACGCCGCGCTCGCTGGCCGCCAGCAGGACGGCGACGACCACGGCGATCGCGATGACGTGGCCGGTGGTCAGCGTGCTGATGGCCCCGAACAGCCCGGTCGCCCCGCCGGTGAGCTCGCCGCCGTTGGTGGCGACCACCCCGAGGAACAGCGCGAAGGCGATCGTGGCCATGCCGAGGTAGAGGCCGGCGAGCCGGGCCACGAGCAGCGCCAGCAGGTAGCCGGCGACCCCGGCGATCACCATCCCCGCGCCGATGGCCAGCACCGGGGCCAGCTGCAGCCGGATGGTGAGGATCGCCGCGGTGTAGGCGCCGATCGCGTAGCTGCCGATGCCCGCGAAGGAGAACACCCCCGCCCGCAGGGGGACCTGGATCGACAGCGCCAGCAGGAAGCTGATGAACATCGACTGGACGAGGACCAGGTGGGAGAAGAACCAGGCGTTCATGTCCGCCGCACCTCCTGGCGGCCGAGCAGGCCGTTGGGCCGGACGAGGAGCATCAGGAAGAGGACGCCGAAGGCGATGGCCGGCGCCCAGGTGCCCGACGTCGTCACCAGGACCAGCGTCTCGATCCCGGCCAGGACCATCGCGCCCAGCACGACGCCGGCGATGCTGCCGACCCCGCCGAGGATGATCGCGGCGAAGGCCTTGAGCAGGAACGCGTCCCCGGTCTCCGGGGCGATCGAGCCGAGGTAGTAGGTGAGCAGCACGCCGGCGAGGCCGGCCAGGCCGCCCGCGACGGCCATGGTGAGCAGCGCGAGCCGGCGCCGGTCGACCCCCATCATCGAGGCGACCTCGGCGTCGACGCCGATCGCGCGCAGGGCCAGCCCCGGGCGGGCCGCCTTCAGCCACCAGCCGATCGCGGCGGCCAGGCCGAGTGCGGCCACGAGCGTCACCAGCTGCACGTTGCTGACGCGGACGAAGCCCAGGTCGTAGGTGGTGACCCGGAAGGTCCCCGCGGAGTAGCCGAAGGGGACGCTGCGGGTGATGTACTGCGCCACCGCCAGCGGGATGATGGCGATGCCGATCCCGCCGACGAGGATCTGCATCTCGGCCTTGCGGTGGTCGGTGGCCCGCCGCTGGATCGGCTCGAAGGCCAGCACCTGCACCAGCAGCGAGAGCACCGCGCCCACCAGCACGCCGATGGCGAGCATCGCCGGCATGGGCAGCGGCACCTCCCGCACGATCAGGTGCGCGGAGAAGGCGGCGAACATGAAGATCGAGCCGTGGGCGAAGTTGAGGATCCCGATGGTTCCCCACGCCAGGCTCATCCCGAGGGCGAACAGCAGGTAGAGCGACCCGAGGGTCAGCGCGTTGAGCACGTCCTGTGCCATGTCGGTCCTTCCGGTGTACCGGTGCCGGCGGGTCGCCCCGCCGGCATCGGTCGACGGCTGGGTCAGGCGGTCGCGGACTCCACCGGGACCTCCTTGGTCCCGTCCCACCGGACGAGGACGCCGGGCACGCGGGCGTCGTTGCCCTCGAACGTGATCGCGCCCTGGGCGCCGTCGAAGCCCTCCTGCGCCACCGCGGCCAGGCCCTGCTGGATCGCCGCCCGGTCGGTGCTGTCGGCCTCGGCGATGCCGCGGGCCAGGAACCACATGGCGTCGTAGGCCTCGGCGGCGTAGTTGTTGGGCACCTCGCCGCCGTACTTCGCCTCGTAGGCCTCGACGAAGGCCTGGGAGCTCTCGGCCGGCTGGTCGGCGGTGAAGTTGGTGGGCCACACGAAGCCGGCCGCGCCCTGCCCGGCCGAGGCGAGGTTGCCCGCGCCCGCCGCGCTCATGCCGATGAGCTCGCCGTCGTAGCCGGCCTGGCGCAGCTGGGTGATCGCCACCGGGTACTGCGGGCCCTGCACCATGAGGAAGGCCGCGTCGGGGTTCTCCCCGGCGATCTGGGAGGCCGGCGTGGTGAAGTCCTGCTGGGTGGTCTCCACGCCCGCGGTGCTGACCACCTCGAAGCCGTGCTCGCCGGCCAGCTCGGGGACCGTCGTCTCGCCGAGCTCCACCAGCGTCGGGTTGCCGCTGTTGAACAGGACCGAGGCGGTGCCCACGCCCTGCTGCTCGACGTAGTCGCCGGCGATGTCGAAGTAGGAGGCCGCCGGCGGGGTCATCCGGAAGGTGAAGTCGCCGATGACGACGCCCTCGCTGCCGGACTGCACGTACACCGTGGGCATGCCCGCCTGCTGGACGATCGGCGACACCGCGGTGGACTGCGCGCTGGCCTCCGGGCCGAGGATCGCGACGTAGGAGGGGTCGGCGATCGCCTGGCTGGCGAAGCTGGCGGCCTCCTGCGGGCTGGTCGAGCTGTCCCGGGTGTCCACCTCGATGGTGGTGTCGCCGAGCAGGCCCTCGGCCTCGATCTGCTCGATCGCGAGGTCGATCCCCTTCTGGGCGTTGAGCCCGGCGAAGGAGACCGGGCCGGTCAGCGCCCGGATCGACATGATCTTGATGGTGCCCGGCAGCCCCTCGCCGCCGGCACCGCCGCCGCCGCCAGCGCCCCCGCCGCCCGAGCCGCCGCTGGTGGGCGCGCTGCAGGCGACCAGGCCGGCGGCCAGCAGCAGCGCCCCGGCCCCACGCAGGGCCGTGCGCCGCCCCGTCCGACGTGCACTGTCCATGGATCTCTCCCGAAGCTGGTAATGATGTGCAGGGTTGGCGCCGACAGTAATGCTGCTCACAGATTCTGTCCAGCACCTCCCGGCACCCCACGGGAGCGGGCGCCGACCTCCTCCTCCGGACATGCCGCGGCTCCGGTCCCCCGAGCGGG
>DATAAV010000021.1:0-9583 GCA_036259935.1 Geodermatophilus sp.
CCGGCGTTCGAGGCGCACTACCCGCACCTGATCGAGCGGCTGCAGGCCGAGGCGCACGCCGGCAAGCGGCACGAGCCCTACGGCGGCATCAGCGAGGTCGTCCCCGGGACCGGGCCACGGCAGGGCCCGCGCGACCCCGACTTCACCTGAGCCGTCGGCCCGTGGCGGCGCGCTGAGGCGGGTGGCACGCGCCGCGTGCCGGTGCCGCGCGCCGGGTCCGCCTGTGTGCCCCGGGCGGTCAGATCCCGTCGTCGGGGACCCGGGCGAGGTCCGTCTGCGCGCCGGCACGGTCCCCCGCGGCGTCGAGTTCCTCGCGGACGACCGACCCGGCCAGGCCGGCGCCGTAGCCCTTGCGGGCGAGCATGCCGAGCAGGCGCCGGGTCGCGGTGGCGTCGTCCACCCGTCGCAGCGCCGGCAGTCGCCGCTGCACGAGGCGGCGGGCGGCGGCCCGCTCGTCGTCCTCGTCGACCAGCGCAAGGGCCTCCTCGGCGACCTCGCCGTCGACGCCCTTGGCCCGCAGCTCGGCCTTGAGCGCGCGGCGGGCCAGCCCGCGGCCGGCCTGCCGGGAGCTCACCCAGGCGCGGGCGAAGGCGGCGTCGTCGATGAGGCCGACCTCGCCGAAGCGGTCGAGGACCCGCTCGGCGGCGTCGTCGGGAACGCCCCGCCGGGCGAGCAGGTCGGCCAGCTGCTGGCGGGTCTTCGGGGCCCCGGTCAGCGCGCGCAGGCAGATGGCCCGCGCCACCGACTCCGGATCCCCGGGATCGTCCTGGAGCGGCCCGGGGACGTCGTTCCCCGGGCCGCCGGGACGGCCGCTCACGAGCGAGGTCAGAAGTCGACCGGGTCAGCCGGCGCCGGCTCGTCGAGCTTCGGGCCGATGCCGAGCTTCTCCTTGACCTTCTTCTCGATCTCGTCGGCGAGGTCGGGGTTGTCCCGCAGGAAGGCCCGGACGTTCTCCTTGCCCTGACCGAGCTGGTCGCCCTCGTACGTGTACCAGGCGCCGGACTTGCGGACGATGCCCTGCTCGACCCCGACGTCGATGAGCCCGCCCTCGCGGCTGAAGCCCACCCCCCACAGCAGGTCGAGCTCGGCCTGCTTGAACGGCGCGGCCACCTTGTTCTTCACGACCTTGACGCGGACCCGGCTGCCGACCGCGTCGCTGCCCTGCTTGAGCGTCTCGATGCGGCGCACGTCGAGGCGCACCGACGAGTAGAACTTCAGCGCCCGCCCACCGGTGGTGACCTCCGGGGAGCCGTAGACGACGCCGACCTTCTCGCGCAGCTGGTTGATGAAGATGGCGGTGGTGCCGGAGTTGTTGAGCGCACCGGTGATCTTCCGCAGCGCCTGGCTCATCAGGCGGGCCTGCAGACCGACGTGGCTGTCGCCCATCTCGCCCTCGATCTCGGCGCGGGGCACCAGGGCGGCGACCGAGTCGATGACGATGACGTCCAGCGCGCCGGAGCGGATGAGCATGTCGGCGATCTCGAGCGCCTGCTCGCCGGTGTCGGGCTGGCTGACCAGCAGGGCGTCGGTGTCGACGCCGATGGCGCGGGCGTACTCCGGGTCGAGCGCGTGCTCGGCGTCGATGAACGCCGCGATGCCGCCGGCGGCCTGGGCGTTGGCCACCGCGTGCAGCGCCACCGTCGTCTTGCCGGAGGCCTCCGGGCCGTAGACCTCGATGACGCGGCCGCGCGGCAGGCCGCCGATGCCGAGTGCGATGTCGAGGGCGATCGAGCCGGTCGGGATGACCTTGATCGCCTGCGCGGCGTTGTCGCCCAGCCGCATGACCGAGCCCTTGCCGAACTGCTTGTCGATCTGGGCGAGGGCCATGTCGAGGGCCTTGTCGCGGTCGAGCGTTGCCATGGTGCTCACCTTCGGTGAAGTCGCGTGGAGCGGTCGGTGTCGACGCTAAGGCGGGGGTCTGACACTTCCGGGACAACCGGTGGGCCTGTGGAGGAGCACCCGGTCTGTGGACCCAATCTAGCCCGAACGTGTGTTCGATTGCCAGGGTGACACGCCGCGGAGCGGGTCAGCGCTCCCTGCGGGGCACGTCGTACTCGTCACAGATGGCCAGCCACACCTGGCGCACCGGCAGGCCGGCATCGATCGCCTCCACCGCCGTCCGGCCGCCGAGGGAGGAGAACACGTGGTCGCGCGCCACGCTCTCGGCCCGCATGGGACCGAAGTGGTCGCGCAGCCGGGACCAGAAATCCTGCAGGCGCACTCCCCGACGCTAGCGCGCCGCGGCGTCCCGGCCGGTCAGCCGCCCTCGAGCGCCGTCACGACCCGGCGCACCAGCGCCGCCGGGTCGTCGGCGTGCAAACGGACCTCGGCGACCGGGTCGGCGTCCCCGCGCGCCGCGAGCAGCGGCAGGGGACGGCGCAGCACGACGTCCACGGTCGTCTGGTGGGAGACGGCGATCTCCTCCCACGGCAGCAGGACCTCCACCGTCGCGCCGTACCGGACGCGCAGGCCCGCCGGGTCGACCAGGTGCGGGTACACCTTGAGGCCGGCCAGCCGGCCGACCATCCACAGCAGGCCGTAGACGCCGACGAGCAGCAGGATCGACCGGGCCGGCGGCCAGGGCAGCAGCACGTGGACGAGCGGGATCTCGACCGCCGAGAGCCCGATGAAGGCCCACAGCACCGGGGTCACCGCGTCGGCGTAGCCGAACGCCCCCGCCCCCCGGTCCGCGGCCGGCCTGCGGCGCAGCAGCCAGAGGACCAGGCTGCGCCACATGGCCAGCTCGTAGGCCACGACCCCGCGCAGCAGCCCGGGGCGCCGCAGCGGCGGGGCGCCCTGGTGGCGGGTGCTCACCGGCCGGCTCCGGCGTCCGCGGAGGGCGCCAGGCGCTCCTGCAGCCGCGCGAGGACCTCCGCCATCCCCGCGAGGAAGCAGTCGAACCGCTCGTCGGGCATGCCGGCGAACAGCACGTCGGCCAGTTCCCGGTGGCCGGCCTCCAGGGCCTCCGCCGTCCGGGCGCCGTCCGCGGTGAAGCGGACCAGGGTGGCCCGGCGGTCGGCCGGATGCGGCTCCCGGCTGACGAGCCCCGCGGCTTCCAGCCCGTCGACCAGGGCGGTGATGTTGCGGGCGCTCACCCCCAGGGCGTCGGCGAGAGCCCGCTGCGTCGAGGGGCCCGCTGCTGCAGCTCCCACAGCAGGTGAGCGCGGGGCACGGTCAGCCCGGCCCGGGCCAGCCCGGTCGACATGTCGTCCCCCAGCACGACGACCAGCTCCAACAACCGGTCCAGGGCCGCCTGCCGGTCCCGGTTCGTTACCACACTTCACCGTGTTGCACCTTCACCAGACGGGCGCGACCACATGGCGCCGACGGCTCGTAGGCTCGCGGGCATGTTCCCCAGCACGGGCTCGGCCACCTGGGACCTGATCCTCGAGATCGGCATCGCCCTGGCGCTGCTCGCCTCGCTCGTGCTGCTCTGGCGCAACTACCGGGGCCGCTGACTCCTAACCGGCCTGCGCCGCGGCACCCCGGACCGCGTACACCCACACCCCCGCCAGCGGCAGCACCAGCGCCGCGGAGACCGCGGCCACCAGGCCGAACCCGCCGAGGGCGAGCAGCGGGCCGCCCACCACCCCGGCCAGCGCCGCGCCCAGGCCCATGAGCAGATCGGTGCCGCCCTGCGCGGTCGGCCGCACGTCGGCGGCGACGGCCTCGGTGACCAGCGTGGACCCGGCGATCAGCCCGCAGGACCAGCCCAGGCCCAGCAGCAGCAGTCCGGCGCCGAGTTGCAGTGCCGCCCCGGGTGGGGCGGTCCCCGCCAGGGCGGCCGCGGCCAGCAGCAGGGCCGCGGCGACGGCGACCGTCGTCGTCCGCCCGGCGCGGTCGGCGAGGTGGCCCACCAGCGGTGAGAACAGGTACATGCCGGCGACGTGCACGCTGATCACCAGGCCGATGATCCGGAGGGTCGCCCCCGCGGAACCGCCGGCGTGCCCCATGTGCACGGGGGTCATGACCATCACGCCGACCATCACCGAGTGGGAGACCACCACCGCGGTGAGGCCCAGCCGGCCGGCCGGGTGTGCCCACACCGCCCGGACCGCGGCCCGGGTCGCCCGGCGCGGCCGTGGGACGGGGGGCGTTCCTGCGCCGGCGGAGATGCGCCGGGCGAGCAGCAGCGGATCGGGCCGCAGCAGGAGCAGGATCCCACCCGCGACGACGGCGAAGACGACGACCGAGACCACGAAGCCGCCGGCGAGCGGCGGCAGCCCGAGGCGGCGGCCCAGCTCGGCGCCCGGTCCGGCGAGATTGGGTCCGAGCACGGAGCCGACCGTGGTGGCCCAGACGACCAGCGACAGGGCCCGGCCGCGCCGCTCGGGCACCGCCAGGTCGGCCGCCGCGTAGCGCGCCTGCAGCCCGCAAGCGGTCGCCGCGCCGAAGGCGAACAGCCCCACGAGCAGCAGCGGCAGCGAGGACACGGCCGCCGCGGCGACGGTCAGCAGCGAACCCAGGACGGCGATCCCGTAGCCGGCCGCCAGCCCGGCCCGCCGGCCGGCGCGGTCGCTGATCCGGGCCAGCGGGACCGCGATGACCGCCGCACCCAGCACGCCGGCCGTCTGCGCCAGCCCGGCCGCCGTGTCGGTGCCGGCGACGTCGCGGGCGAGCAGCCCGCCGACGGTGATGCCGACGGTGACCCCCAGCCCGCCCAGGGCCACCCCGCCGCCGAGCACCCCCAGCGAACGGCGCTGCACCCGCGCCGGATCCACCCCCGCGGCCGCCTCCGCCGTCATCGCGGCTCAGAGCCCCATCGAGCGGCCGATGATCTCCCGCATGATCTCGTTGGTGCCGCCGTAGATCGACTGCACGCGGGCGTCCCGCCAGGCCTTCGAGACCGGGTACTCGTCCATGTAGCCGTAGCCACCGTGCAGCTGCAGGCAGCGGTCGGCGACCCGGTTCTGCAGCTCGGTGGTCCAGTACTTGGCCATCGCCGCGTCGACGGGGGTGAGCTCGCCGGCGTTGAGCCGGCGCACGCACTCGTCGACGAAGGTCCGGGCGATCGTCGTCTCGGTGTGCAGCTCGGCGAGGACGAAGCGGGTGTTCTGGAAGCCGGACAGCGGCCGACCGAAGGCGGTGCGCCCGGTGACGTACTCGCGGGTGTGCGCCAGCACCGTCTCGGCGGCGGCGACGGCGACCACGGCGATCGACAGCCGCTCCTGCGGCAGGTTCTCCATCAGGTGGGAGAAGCCGCGGTTCTCCTCGCCGAGCAGGTTCTCCCGCGGTACGCGGACCCCGTCGAAGAACAGCTCGGCGGTGTCCTGCGCCTTCAGGCCCACCTTCTCCAGGTTGCGGCCCCGGGTGAAGCCGGGCATGTCCCGCTCGACCACCAGCAGGCTGAGCCCCTTGGAGCCGGGCGCGTCGGGGTCGGTGCGGGCCACGACGATCACCAGGTCGGCGTTGATGCCGTTGGTGATGAAGGTCTTGGCGCCGTCGAGCACCCAGCCGTCGCCGTCCCGACGGGCGGTGGTCCGGATGCCCTGCAGGTCGCTGCCGGCCCCGGGCTCGGTCATCGCGATCGCGGTGATCAGCTCACCGCTGCAGAAGCCGGGCAGCCAGCGCTGCTTCTGCTCCTCGGTGGCCAGGTCACGCAGGTAGGGCCCGGCGACGTCGTTGTGCAGGCCGAAGCCGACGCCGGTGGCGCCGATGCGGGCGAGCTCCTCGTCGACGACCGCGTTGTAGCGGAAGTCCCGCACCCCACCGCCGCCGTACCGCTCCTCCATGTCCATGCCCAGCAGCCCCTGGGCGCCGGCGGAGGTCCACACGCTCCGCGGCACGATGCCGTCCCGCTCCCACTGGTCGTGGAAGGGGGCGACGGTCTTCTCGGCCCAGGCCCGGACCATCTGCCGGAAGTCCTCGTGCTCGGCCTCGTACAGCCACTGGCGCATGGCGGTCAGTGTGCCGGACCGGGGTGATCGTTCCGGGCGGGGTCGTCGGCCCGGCGGTACCCGCGGAACCAGTCGACGACGAGCTCCTTGGGCCAGGGGCCCGGCGGAGGCGCGCCGTCGGCAGCGGGGAACGCGTAGACGTCGAGCATGAACTGCATCGGATAGGCGGGTGACTGCCACACGAGCTTCACCGGTTCGCCGTCCACGAGCAGGACGACGGCGTCCGGCGTCCACTCCACGGCGTAGACGTGGAACTCGCGGGCGTCGATCGGCAGGGACTCGGCGGCGAACTCCTCGACGAGCGCCGGGTCGCCGAACGGGTGCAGCCCCATGCCGACGGCGGTTCCCCCGGCGCCGACGTCGCGGCCGAAGATCTCGAACACGCAGATCTCGGCCGACCGTTCCGGCTCGTCCTCGTACCCGATCATCCACAGCGCGGCCATGGTGGCCGGGTCGTCGCTGACCCGGGCCCTGATCTCGAAGAAGCCGTACCGGGGCGTGTACAGCCGGACGTTGTGCTGCTCCTCCCGCACCACCGCCGACGGGGTGAACCGGTGCTGGCCGCGCGGGCTGCCGAGCGGGCCGGCGTACAGGCCGGTCTGCAGGGAGGAGACGCGCACCCCGTCGTCGAACTCCGGGCACCAGGGCGGCTGGTCCTCCTCGACCCGCAGCCGGAGCTGCCCGCCGTCGAGCCGGTACCGGGCCGCGGCAGCCGCGCGGGAGCTCCAGTGCGGCAGGTAGCACGGCAGCCACAGGTCTCGGTCGAGGACGTCGCCGCCGAAGGTGTCCTCGACCTCGAGCACGTACCCCTCGGGCGGACGCGTCGCGGGCGGATCGGCGGCCACCGGTGGATCGTCGCAGCCGGGCGGAGTGTCGTACCAGCGGGCGACACTGGTCCCGTGGCAGGTCCGTCCGCGCTCGACCGGTTCTCCGCCCCCACCCGGGCCTGGTTCACCGGCGCGTTCGCCGAGCCGACCCCGGCGCAGGAGGGCGCGTGGCAGGCGATCAGCGGCGGCGGGCACGCGCTGGTGGTGGCACCCACCGGCTCCGGGAAGACGCTGGCGGCGTTCCTCTGGTCGCTGGACCGGCTGGCCGCCTCCCCGCCGCCGGACGAGCAGGCGCGCTGCCGGGTCCTCTACGTCTCCCCGCTCAAGGCGCTCGCCGTCGACGTCGAGCGCAACCTGCGGGCCCCGCTGGCCGGGATCGGGCAGGCGGCGGCCCGGCTGGGGCTCCCGCGGCCGGAGATCCAGGTCGCCATCCGCTCGGGCGACACCCCGGCCGACGAGCGCCGCGCGTTCGCCCGCCGGCCCACCGACATCCTGATCACCACGCCGGAGTCGCTGTTCCTGCTGCTCACCAGCGCGGCGCGGGAGGCGCTGCGCGGCGTCGAGACGGTGATCGTCGACGAGGTGCACGCGGTGGCCGACACCAAGCGCGGCGCCCACCTGGCGGTCACCCTCGACCGGCTCGACGAGCTGCTGGAGCGCCCGGCGCAGCGGATCGAGCTGTCGGCGACGGTGCGCCCGATCGAGGAGGTGGCCACGTTCCTGGCCGGGGGCCGGCCGGTCGAGGTGGTCGCGCCCCCGGCGGCCAAGGAGTGGGACCTGTCGGTGGTCGTCCCCGTGGAGGACATGAGCGAGCTCGGCCAGCCGACCGGCGAGCTCGAGGGCTCGGCGGCGGGCTCCCAGCCGCGCTCGTCGATCTGGCCGGCGGTCGAGGAGCGGGTGCTCGACCTGGTCGAGGCCCACCGCAGCACGATCGTGTTCGCCAACTCCCGTCGGCTGGCCGAGCGCCTGACCAGCCGGCTCAACGAGCTGGCCTACGAGCGGGCCACCGGCGAGGCCGTGCCCCCGGGGACGAACGCGGCGGCGCTCATGGCGCAGGCCGGCTCCGGCGGCGGCGTCCCCGAGGGTTTCTCGCCGGTCGCCGCGGCCCACCACGGCTCGGTGTCCCGCGAGCAGCGGGCGATCGTGGAGGAGGCGCTGAAGTCCGGCCGGCTGCCGGCGGTGGTGGCCACCTCCAGCCTCGAGCTCGGCATCGACATGGGGTCGGTCGACCTGGTCGTGCAGGTGGAGGCGCCGCCCACCGTGGCCGCGGGCCTGCAGCGCGTCGGCCGCGCCGGGCACCAGGTGGGCGCGGTCAGCCGTGGCGTGCTGTTCCCCAAGTACCGCGGCGACCTCGTGCAGTGCGCGCTCGTCGCCGAGCGGATGAAGGCCGGGGCGATCGAGTCGATCCGCTACCTGCGCAATCCGCTCGACGTGCTGGCCCAGCAGATCGTGGCGATCGTCAGCGAACGGCCACGCACGGTCGACGAGGTCGGCGCGCTGGTCCGCCGCTCGGCGCCGTTCGCCGCGCTGCCGGAGTCCGCGCTGCACGCCGTCCTCGACATGTTGGCCGGGCGCTACCCCTCCGACGCCTTCGCCGAGCTGCGCCCCCGGCTGACCTGGGACCGGGTCACCGACACGCTCACCGCCCGCGCCGGCGCCCAGCGGCTGGCGGTCACCAGCGGCGGCACCATCCCCGACCGCGGCCTGTTCGGCGTCTTCCTGGTCGGCGGCGAGGGCACCGGCGGACGCCGGGTCGGCGAGCTCGACGAGGAGATGGTCTACGAGTCGCGGGCCGGCGACGTCTTCCTCCTGGGTTCCTCCTCCTGGCGGATCGAGGAGATCACCCACGACCGGGTGCTGGTCAGCCCGGCGCCGGGGCAGCCGGGGAAGATGCCCTTCTGGCACGGCGACGCCCCGGGCCGTCCCCTCGAGCTGGGCCGGGCGCTGGGTGCCTTCCTCCGCGAGGTGGGATCGGCGACGCCGGAGGCCGGGCTGGCCCGGGCGCGGGCGGCCGGGCTCGACGAGTGGGGCGCGGCCAACCTGGCCGCTTACCTCGCCGAGCAGAAGCAGGCCACCGGCCACCTCCCCGACGACCGCACGCTGCTGGTCGAGCGGTTCCGCGACGAGCTCGGCGACTGGCGGCTGGTCGTGCACTCCCCGTTCGGCGCCCAGGTCAACGCCCCCTGGGCGCTGGTGCTGGCCGCCCGGCTGCGCGAGCGCTACGGCGTCGACGTCGCCTCGATGCACTCCGACGACGGCATCGTGCTGCGGCTGCCCGACACCACCGGGGAGCCGCCCGAGGCCGACCTGGCCGTCCTCGACCCCGACGACGTCGAGCGGGAGGTCACCGCGGAGGTCGGCAACTCGGCGCTGTTCGCCAGCCGGTTCCGCGAGTGCGCCGCCCGCGCGCTGCTGCTCCCTCGCCGCGACCCTCGCCGGCGGACCCCGCTGTGGCAGCAGCGCCAGCGCGCCGCCCAGCTGCTCGGCGTGGCCGGCGATTTCTCGAGCTTCCCGATCACCCTCGAGGCCGCCCGCGAGGTGCTCCAGGACGTCTACGACGTGCCGGGCCTGGTCGAGCTGATGCGCGACGTCCGCGCCCGCCGGGTGCGGGTGGTCGACGTGCAGACCCAGTCGGCCTCGCCGTTCGCCCAGTCGCTGCTGTTCGGCTACGTGGGCCAGTTCATCTACGAGGGCGACGCGCCGCTGGCCGAGCGGCGGGCGCAGGCCCTGGCGCTGGACAGCGCCCTGCTGGCCGAGCTGCTCGGCCGCTCGGAGCTGCGCGAGCTGCTCGACGCCGAGGCGCTCGCCGAGGTGGAGGCCGAGCTGCAGCGCCGCCCGGGGGCCCGGCATCCGCGCGAC
>DATAAV010000022.1:0-13172 GCA_036259935.1 Geodermatophilus sp.
GGCCCCCGGGACGGAGGCGTGCGAGCGCGGGGATCTCGCCGTAGTGGGAGGGGGACCAGATGGCGGGGCGGGGCACGGGACCGGATTTCGTGGAGGCGCTGGCGCGGGGCCTGGACGTGCTGGTCGCCTTCGACGCCGGCCACCGCAGCATGACCCTGAGCGAGGTCGCCGCGGCCGCCGGGCTGGCCCGCCCGACCGCGCGCCGGCTGCTGCTCACGCTGGAGGAGCTGGGGTACGTGCGCTCGCGCGGCGGCGCGTTCGAGCTGACCCCGAAGGTCCTGGGCCTGGGCATGGCCTACGTCAGCGCGCTGGGGCTGTGGGACATCGCCCGGCCGCACCTGGAGGCGCTCGTCGCGCGCACCGGCGAGTCGTCGTCCATGGCGCAGCTGGACGGGTCCGACATCGTCTACGTGGCGCGGGTGTCGGTCCCCAAGCTGATCACGCTGCGCGTGGAGATCGGCACGCGGTTCCCGGCCGTGCAGACCTCCCAGGGCAAGGTGCTGCTGGCCGCCCTCTCCCCCGACGAGCTGGCCGCGACGCTGGCCGTGCCCAGCCGCGCCGGGCTGCCCCCGTACATCGGCCGCTCCCCCGAGCAGCTGGAGGAGGAGCTCACCGAGGTGCGGGCCCGCGGCTGGGCGCTGGCCGACGAGGAGCTCGCGCCCGGGGTCCGCTCGGTCGCGGTGCCGGTCCGCGACGGCACGGGCGCGGTGCGCGCGGCCATGAACGTGACCGTGCACGCCGCCGAGACCTCGACCGAGCGGCTGCTGCAGGAGCACCTGCCGCTGCTGATGCGCACCGCCGGCGACGTCAGCGCCGAGTGGGCGCTGTGGCAGTCGCGGCCGCACGTGGAGGTGGCCCGCCGTCCCGACGACGGCACGGCCACCGCCTGACCCTGCGGGCCGTCGCGCACACTGGGTCCGTGACGGGGAGCGCCAGGGCGACGGCGCTCCGCCTGCTCCTGCTGGCCGCTCTGCTGGTCGGGGCCGCGGTGCTCGCGTTCACCGTGGAGGGCCCCGGCCTCGCCGAGGTGCGGTCCTGGCTGGCGGGGGCGACGCCGGCGCACTGGCTGGTCGCCGTCCTCGGGGTGGCGCTGGCGCTGCTGACCCCGGTGCCGCGCACCGCGGTCTCCCTGCTGCTCGGTGCCGCCGCCGGTTTCTGGCCCGGGCTGGCCGTCGCCCTCGCCGGCGGCCTGCTCGGCGGGCTGGCCGGGTTCGCGCTCGCCCGCGGGCTGGGCCGTGGGGCGTTCGCCCGCGCCGGCGGGCCGCGGCGGGCCGCCGTGGACCGGGTGCTCCGCGACCACGGCTTCCTCGCCGTGGTGACCGCCCGGGTGACCCCGGTGGCCCCCTTCGTGCTGGTCAGCTACGCCGCCGGGCTGAGCGGTGTCCGCCTGGCGCCGTACGTCGCGGGCACGGCCGTGGGGCTGCTGCCCGGGTCGGTGCTGCACGTCGGGCTCGGGGCCTCGGTGGCGCTGCTCGGGTCGTGGACCGCCGCGTCGGACACCGTCCTGGCGGTCGGCGTGCCCCTGGCGGTGCTCGTGGCCGGCGTCGGGGCGGGGCTGTGGCGCCGGCGTCGCGACCGGCGGCGGAAAGGTGCTGGTCGGTGGGGCGCCGGCGCGCCGGAGCCCGCGGAGGCGCCGGCCGGCGGCTGACGCTCGTCCCCGCCGGATTCCGGGCGGGGGCCGGTGCGCGACGGCGGGGCGGAAGAGGATGATCGGCCCGTCGGGACGTGCAAGGGGACCGCCATGAACCTCGTCGCAGACAGCGTGGTCGACACCATCCGCATCGAGTTCCTGCAGGCGTGCACCGAACTCGCCGAAGCCCGACGGGCCCGCCGCGCGCAGGACTCCCCGGCCACCCGCTCGCGGGTACAGCAGGCCCAGGACCGGGTCGACGCCGTCCTCGACATGTGGAACGAGGCCGCGCGGCGCTGACGGCTCCCCGGCCGGTACCGGGGAAGCCAGCAGGAAGACCCTGCCCCAGAGGGGTGGCCGACGTGGTGCACTCGGTACATGGCCGAGCGCCTTCTGACGGCAGCCGGGCCGGCGGAGGCGTCCACCGGTGCCCGGCCCGGCCACGACCGGGCACCGCAGCGGCACCCGGTCGACCTGGTGCGGGTCGCCCTCGGGCTGGCCGTCCTCGGCCTCGGCTTCCTCGTCGCCCAGCGCGGTGAGCTCTCGCCCTTCGAGCGCGACCTCTTCCGGATCCTCAACGACCTGCCCGCGATCGTCCTCCCGGTCGTCTGGGCGGTGATGCAGCTCGGCAACGTGGTCGCCGTCCCGGCGGTGGCCGTGGTCGCCGCCGCGGCCCGGCGCTTCCGCATGGCGCGGGACCTGCTGATCTCCGGCCTGCTCGCCTACGTCGCTGCCGACCTGGTCAAGAGCGTCGTCGGCCGGGAACGACCCGGCGGCCTGCCGGTGGGCGCGGTGCTGCACGAGGGCCCCGTGGGCGGGCTGGGCTTCGTCTCCGGCCACTCCGCCGTGGCCGCCGCGCTGGCCACCGCCGCCGTCCCCTACCTGTCCCGCCGCGCGCGCCGCGCGGTGTGGGCGCTGGCCTGGACCGTGGCGCTGGCCCGCGTCTACGTGGGAGCGCACCTGCCGCTGGACATCGTCGGCGGGGTGGCGGTGGGCTGGGCGCTGGGCTCGCTGGTCCACTGGGTCTTCGGCATCCCCCGCTGGGTGCCGTCCACGGCGCGGGTGGCCGCCCTGCTGCGGCGCTTCGGCCTGCCGGTGCGCCAGCTGCGGCCGGCCGACGTCCGGGCCCGCAGCTCGCACCCGTTCGAGGCGGTCGACGAGCGCGGCCGCCGGCTCTACGTGAAGGTCCTCGAGCCCGACCGGTTCGAGCGCGACTGGCTGTACCGGCTGTGGCGGCTGGTCGCGGTGCGCGACATCAAGGACGACGACGCGGTCGCCCCGCTGGGCCACCAGGCCGAGCACGAGGCGGTGGCGGCCATGACCGCGCGGGAGCGGGGCGTGCGGGTGCCGCGGGTCCTGGTGGCGCGCGGCACCGACCGGGCGGCCCTCGTCGTCCAGGAGTTCGTGACCGGGCGGCCGTTGGACGAGCTGCCCGCCGAGCAGCTGACCCCGGACCTCCTGCGCCGGGTCTGGCAGGAGGTGGAGCTGCTGCGGGCCGCCCGCGTCGCCCACCACGACCTGGTGGCCTCCAGCGTGCTCGTCGAGGAGGACGGCACCCCGTGGATCGTCGACTTCGGCAACGCCGAGACCGGGGCCGACGACGACGACCTGGCCGGCGACGTCGCCGAGCTGATGGCCTCGCTGGCGCTGCTGACCGACCCGCGGCTGGTCGCCGGGTCCGCCGTCGAGCAGCTCGGTCCCGACGCCGTCCTGGCGGCCCTGCCCCGCCTGGCCCCGCTCACCCTCTCGGCGGCGACCCGCGCCGGCCTGCGCACCGACCGTTCCCGGCTCGGCGCGCTGCGCCGGGAGGTGCGCCGGCAGATCGGCCTGCCCGATCCGCACCGGCCCGAGTTCCCCCCACCGGGCGCGGCCGCCCGGCTCACCGTCGCCGCCGGCGTGGCGCTGGTCCTCGTCGGGGTGCCGCTGCTGGCCGGCGCGACGGCGGTCGTGGGGTCGGTCGAGGTCGGCGGCTGGCGGTGGCTGGGCGCCGCGCCGGCGCTGGCCGTCCTGGCCCGGGCGTCGACGGCGACCGCGGCCCTGCTGACCGTGGACCGCCGGCTCGCCGTGGGCCGGACCTTCGGCGCCTCCCTGGTGGCCGACGGCGCCACGCTGCTCCACGGCTGGGCCGGCCGGCGGCGCGCGGCCGCCCGGTTCCTGGAGCGGGCCGGCCTGCTGCCCGAGGCGGCCGCCCGGGCGATCGACCGGTTCTCCGCCGGCGGCCTGGCCGGCGCGGTCGTCGTCGCGGTCGGCACCTTCGTCCTCGCCCTCGTCGAGGGCCGGCTCTCCGAGTGGCGCACCCCCGCGGCGCTGCTGCCCGCCGTCGTCCTCGGGATCGCGGCCTGGGTGCTGGTGCTGACCGGCCAGTGGCTGGCCCGGCACCGGCCGGCCGGCCGCTCGGCGACGGCGCCGGAGCGGCCGGCTCCCCGGCAGCCGGTGCTGCGCGGCGCGGGCCCGGGCGGCGGCGTCCGCCGGTGGGGTGCCCTGCTGGGCTGGTCGGCGCTGGGAGTGGCGCTCGAGGCCGCCACGCTGGTGGCCGCGCTGCACGCCGTGGGCGGCTCGGTCCCCCTGCTGGCCACCGCCGCCGTCTATGCCGCGCTGCATCTGCTGTGGTGGGTCGTCCCCGTGACGCGGGCGCCGGGTGCCGCCGACGTGGCGCTGCTGCTGGTGCTCACCGCGCTCGGCGCCCCGCTGGCCAGCGCCTGCGCCGGGGTCCTGGTGTTCCGGCTGGTCACCTTCTTCGTCCCGGCGGCCCTGGGCTCCCTGCTCTCCGCCCGCCTCGAGCACCGCCTCGTCACGTGAGCACCGTTCCGTGACCCCGCCCACCATCGGACGGCCCCCGCGCACCGCCCTGCGCCGCGCCCTCACCGGCCGTGTGGCGAGGGGGGTGCTCACCGTCGCCGTCGTGGTGGCCGTCTTCGCCGGGGTGCTGCCGCAGCTCACCGACTACGGGGAGGCCTGGGCCCTGGTGACGGCGACCAGCGGCACGGAGACCGCCGCGATCGCGGTTCTCGCGGCGGTCAGCGTGTTCTCCTACGCGCCGGTGTGGATGGCGGCCGTGCCCGGCCTGACCCTGGGCCGCGCGGTACTGGCCGACCAGGCGTCGACGGCGATCTCCAACACCGTGCCGGTGGGGTTCGCGTTCGGCGTCGGCACGGTGGCGGCGATGTACCACTCCTTCGGCTTCTCGGCGGCCATGATCGCCCGCGCCGTGGCGCTGACCGGGTTGTGGAACAACCTGGTCAAGCTGGCCACGCCGGCAGTGGCCCTGGCCGGCCTCGCGGTGGTCAGCGACACCACCCCGGTGCTGACCCTCGCCGCCGGGCTGGGCAGCGCGACGCTGCTCGTCGTCGCCGGGGCGCTGCTGGCCGTGGTGACCCACGAGCGGGCGGCCGCCGTCCTGAGCCGATCCGCCGAGCGGGCGGCGGGGGCGGTCCTGCGGCCGTTCGGCCGGCCGGCGCCGTCCGGCTGGGTCGCCCGGGTGGAGCGGTTCCGGGTCGACTCGCTGGACCTGCTGCAGCACCGCTGGCTGTCGCTCACCCTCACCACGGTCGTCAACCAGGCGGTGCTGTTCGTGCTCCTGCTCGTGTGCCTGCGGGCGGTCGGCGGCGCGGAGGCCGACGTGCACTGGCTGGTCGTCCTGGCCGTCTTCTCGGTCACCCGGCTGGTGACGGCGGTGCCGATCACCCCCGGGGCGGTCGGGGTCGCCGAGCTCAGCTACGTCGCCGGCCTGACCGCCGTGGGGGTCGCGTCGGCGGCGGCGGCCGGCACGGTCCTCGTCTTCCGCTTCCTCACCTGGTTCCTGCCCATCCCGCTCGGGGTGGTCGCCTGGCTGCTGTGGCGGCGCGGCGTCGGCCGGGCGCCCGCCGCGGCCGGTCAGGCCGCGGGATGACCGCGCCGGTGCGGCGCCGCGCGGCCGACGTCTGGACGGAGCTGGTCGCCGTCGCGGTCGCCGTCCTGTGCTCCTGGGCCGCGGCGCCGGGCACGGTCGGCGGGCCCGAGCGGGCGGTGTTCGGCGCCGTCAACGGCTGGCCCGACGCCTGGGAGCGGCCGCTGTGGGTCGTGCAGCTCGTCGGCGTGCTGGGGATGCCGCTGCTGGTCGCCGTCGTCGCCGCAGCCCTGCGGCTGTGGCGGCTGGCCCTGGCCCTGGCGCTCCTGCCGCCGCTGAAGCTCCTCGTCCACGGGGAGCTGATCAAGGGCCTGGTCCAGCGGGAGCGGCCCGGGAGCACCATCCCCGGCGCGATCCTGCGCGACGTGCCCTCGGCCGGCGTCGCCTACCCGTCGGGGCACGCGGTCATCGCCGCGGGCATCGTCGTGCTGCTCGCCCCCTACGTGCGCCGCCGCTGGCTGGTCGTGCTCGTGGCCCTCGCCCTGCTCAACGCCGCCGCCCGCGTCTACCTGGGGGCGCACGCGCCGCTGGACGTCGTCGGCGGCGCGGCCGCCGGTGCGGCGATCGGCGCGCTGCTCAACCTGGCCGTCGGCGTCGCGCCGCGGTCGGCCGGCGGCGTCAGTTGTGCAGGACCGCGGCGCCGCCGAAGCGGCCGTGCGCCAGGTCGGCGAGCGCGGCCGGAGCCGCCTCCATCGGATAGGGCACGGTCGTAGCGCGAACGCCGAGCCGGCCGGCCAGCCCCAGGAACTCCTCCCCGTCGCGCCGGGTGTTGGCGGTGACGCTGCGCACCCGGCGCTCGCCGAACAGCTCCGCGCCGTAGTCCAGCGCGGGGATGCGGGAGAGCCAGATGCCGGCGACGGCGAGCGTGGCGCCGCGGTCGAGGGCCCGCAGCGCCAGGGGCACCAGGTCGCCGGAGGGGGCGAACAGGATGGCTCCGTCCAGCGGCGCCGGCGAGGCGTCGGCCGGGTCGCCCACCCAGTCGGCGCCGAGCGCGCGGGCCAGCCGGCGGTTGTGCTCGCCGCGGGTGAAGACGTGCACCCGCAGGCCCTGGGCAAGGGCCACCTGGGCGGTGAGGTGGGCGCTGCCGCCGAAGCCGTAGATGCCCAGCAGACCGGCGGGCGGCACCTCGGCACAGCGCAGCGCGCGGTACCCGATGATGCCGGCGCACAGCAGCGGGGCGGCCCGCTCGTCGTCGAGGTCCTCGGGCAGCAGGTAGGCGTAGCGCTCGTCGACCAGGCAGGCGTCGGCGTAGCCGCCGTCGACGTCCCACCCGGTGAACAGCGGCGAGATGCACAGGTTCTCCTCGCCGCGCCGGCAGAACCGGCAGCTGCCGTCGGTGCCGCCGAGCCAGGCCACCCCGATCCGGTCGCCGACGGCGAACCGCCGCGTACCCGGGCCGAGGGCGGCCACCCGGCCGACCACCTCGTGCCCGGGGACGGCCGCCGGGCGGCGCGGCGGCAGATCCCCCTCGGCCAGGTGCAGGTCGGTGCGGCACACGCCGCAGCAGCTCACGGTCACGCGCACCTGGCCCGGTCCGGGCTCGGGCTGTTCCCGCTCGACCCGGCGCAGCGGGCCGGCGTCGACCGGCCCGGGTGTCTCGACGACCCATGCCCGCATCGCTGCCTCCGGTGCCCGCCGTCAGCAGCCCGCGCCGGCGGAGCAGCTGCGGCGTCGCCCCACGGCCGGCCCCCCTCCCGTCGGGTCGGTCTCCGGGGTGGCGTCCATGGCGGCTCCTCGTCCGGCACCGGGTCGGCGCCACCGTATCCCCGGTCCGGTGCCGGAGGGGCCGGCGCGCACCGGTCGCACTCAGGACCAGTGGCCGCTCTGACCGGGACCTTCGGCCGTTGCCGGCGGCCGGTTCCCCGGCCCAGGGTCCAGATGTCGAGGGAGGCAGCGTGCCCAGTGCACAGCAGGATCACCGCGGGGAGATCCTCGACCCGGCGGAGTGCCGCCGGCTGCTGGGCACGGTGCACGTGGGCCGGCTCGCGTTCACCTCCGGGGCGATGCCCACGATCGAGCCCGTCTGGTTCCGTCTCCACGGCGATGCGGTGGCGATCCCGGCGGTCCCCGGGACGCCGATGGTGAGCGGCGCCCGCGGCGCCGTCGTCGCCTTCCAGGTCGACTGCCTCCACGATCGGCTGCCGACCGCGTGGAGCATCACCGTGGTCGGCCCCTCGCGGGTGGTGTGCGATCCCGCGGAGACCCAGGAGCTCGACGGCCTCGACTGGCCCGCGTGCGCCAGGTCGACCGAGCGCTGCTACGTCCTGGTCGCCATGGGCCGGGTCAAGGGGTGGCGGACCGAGCCCGTGGCACAGGACGATGGTGTCGGGCCTCGCCTGATCGGAACCGGCCACTCCTCGTCGCTCGCCCGGCCCGCGCGGTAGCCGGTCTGTTCCCGACCCACAGCGGAGCGGCTTCCGCTGCGCATCCGGTCGTGCCAGTCTCGGAACTGGAAGGAGGCCGCCGATGCCGTCCTCTCGCGCAGCGGGAGCCGAAAGTCCCTCCGAGGGGTCTCCGCTCAACGGGATGCGCCTGACCGAGCTCCTCGACGAGGTCCAGGACCGGCTGGCCACGGTCGCCCGCAGCCAGGAACGCGTGCAGAACCTGCTGGACGCCTTCCTCAGCATCTCCGTCGGACTGGACCTGGAGACCACCCTGCACCGGATCGTCGAGTCCGCGGCCGACCTCGTCGACGCCCGGTACGGGGCGCTGGGCGTCCTCGCCGACCAGGGCGGGCTCGCGGCGTTCATCCACGTCGGCATCGACGAGGAGCTGGCCGCGCGGATGGGCCCGCTCCCCGAGGGCAAGGGCGTGCTGGGGCAGCTGGTCATCGAGCCGCGGCCGCTGCGCATCCCCGACCTGCGCCAGCACCCCTCGTCGGTCGGCTTCCCGCCGCACCACCCGGAGATGCGGACCTTCCTCGGGGTTCCGGTGCTCGTGCGCGGCGAGGCGTTCGGCAACCTCTACATGACCGAGAAGCGGCACGGCGAGTTCACCGCCGAGGACGAGGCGGTGCTGACCGCGCTGGCCGGCGCGGCCGGGATCGCCATCGACAACGCCCGGCTCTTCGAGGAGGCCGAGACGCGGCAGCGCTGGATGGGCGCGATCTCCGACGTGCGGGCCTGCCTGCTCAGCACCTCCTCCCCCGAGGACGCGCTGCGGCTCATCGCCGAGCGGGTGGCCGACCTGACCGACGCCGACGCCGCCTGGCTGCTGGTCGGCCCGGACCCGGACGACGGCTGCTACACCGTGCGGGTACAGGTGGGCGCCGACCTGGAGGACACCGTCGGGCAGCGCCTGCACCCGGCCGACACCCCCATCCTCGCGGCCGTCGCCGACACCGAGGGCACCGTCACCCTCGACACCGCCGGGCTGCCCTACGACGGCCCGAACACGCACATCACATGGGGGCCGTCCGTCGCAGTGCCGCTGAAGGGCACGCACACGGAGAACGCCGTGCTGATCATCGCCCGGCGGGCCGGGGCCGCTCCCTTCGACGACTCGATCGACCCGCTGATCTCCTCGTTCGCCGACCAGACCGCCGTGGCCCTGGACATGGCGGCCCGGCAGCGGCTGGCCCGCCGGCTGGACGTGTACGAGGACCGCGACCGCATCGCCCAGGACCTGCACGACCACGTCATCCAGCGGGTGTTCGCCGCCGGGCTGAGCCTGCAGTCGGTCCTGCCGCGGGTGCCCGACCCGCAGGCCCAGCGCCGCATCCGGGGGGTCATCGACCAGCTCGACGAGACGGTCCGGGACATCCGGACGACGATCTTCGACCTGCACACGACCGACGACGCCGACGCCCGCGGGAGCCTGCGGCGGCGGGTGCTCGACATCGTGACCGAGACCGCCGGGCGGGACCTGCACCCGACGGTGCGCATGTCCGGCGCGGTCGACAGCCTGATTCCCGACGACCTGGCCGCCGACGTCGAGGCGGTGACCCGCGAGGCGGTCAGCAACGCCGCGCGGCACTCCGGCGCCAAGCACGTGAGCGTCACTCTCGACGTGGGCGACGAGGTGGTGCTGGAGGTGGTCGACGACGGCCGCGGCATCGAGCCGCGCGCCGCACGCAGCGGCCTGCGCAACGTGGTGGAGCGGGCCCGCCGGCGTCGGGGCGACGCCGAGGTCGAGGCGCTGCCGGAGCGCGGGACGCGGCTGCGCTGGTGGGCACCACTGTGCTGAGGACCTCCAGCGCCGAGGGCCGTAGCGCCCGGGACCGGCCGGCGGGTCAGCGGGGCCGGGAGGGCGGCGGCGGGGTGCCGCGCAGCTCCGTGGCGAGGACGGCGGCCTGGGTCCGGCGCTCCAGCCCCAGCTTGGCCAGCAGGTGGGAGACGTAGTTCTTCACCGTCTTCTCGGCCAGGAACATGCGCTCGCCGATCTGGCGGTTGGTGAGCCCCTCCCCGATCAGCGCCAGCACCGTCCGCTCCTGCTCGCTGAGCTTGGCCAGCGGCCCGGCCGGTTCGGCGGCCCGGCGCATCCGCTCGAGGACGGCAGTGGTCGCGGCCGGGTCGAGCAGGGAGCCTCCGGCGGCCACCGTGCGGACCCCGCTCACCAGGTCCTGACCGAGGATCTGCTTGAGCAGGTAGCCCGAGGCCCCGGCCATGATCGCCTCGAACAGCGCCTCGTCGTCGCTGTAGCTGGTCAGCATGATGACCTTGAGCTCCGGCATCCGGGACCGCAGCTCCCGGCAGAGGGAGACGCCGTCCCCGTCGGGCAGGCGGACGTCGAGGACCGCCACGTCGGGGCGCAGCGCGGGCACCCGGGCCACCGCCTCGGCGACGTTCTTCGCGTCCCCGACGACCCGGATGTCCGGATCGCTCTCCAGGACCTCGGCCACGCCGCGGCGGACCACCTCGTGGTCATCGACCAGGAAGACCCGGATCGGGGCACCGGTCCCGCCTGCCTCCACCAGCCACCTCACCTCTCCCGCCGCGGCACCGCGGCACGACACCGCCCGCCTCGACCGCACCCGCCCCGAGGCTAGGACCCCACCCGGACGCCGCAGGCAGGGTCGAAGGTCACGATGTCGGAACCGCCCGGTCCGCGGCGGACCGACGCCGCGCCATCCTGCCGGTCTTTCCCGAGGTCGGCACGTCGACAGGGCGACATGGCGACACGCCGGCCGGCCGGTCAGGGCTCCCGGCCGGGGCCGGTGGACCCGGCCGGCCTCGCGGAGGCGGAGCCCGCCGTACCCGGGAGGGGCGGGTGCGGGAGACGCAGGCGGACCGGAATCGCCTCCGTCCGCTGTGCGACCGTTCCGCCCATGGTCGCGGTCCTCTCCATCCAGTCCCACGTGGCCTACGGGCACGTGGGCAACTCCTCGGCGGTGTTCCCCCTCCAGCGCCTGGGCATCGAGGTGTGGCCGGTGCACACCGTGCAGTTCTCCAACCACACCGGCTACGGGAAGTGGACCGGCCGGGTGTTCGACGGCCAGGCCGTGGAGGAGATCGTGGAGGGCATCGCCGACCGCGGGGTGCTGGGCTCCTGCGACGCGGTGCTCTCGGGCTACCTGGGGTCGGCCGACATCGGCCACGCGGTCGTGCAGACGGTCTCGAAGGTCCGCGCGGCCAATCCGTCCGCCCTGTACTGCTGCGACCCGGTGATCGGCGACGTGGGCCGCGGGGTCTTCGTGCGCCCGGGCATCGAGGACCTGATGCGCGAGGTCACCGTGCCCGCCGCCGACATCGTGACCCCCAACCACTACGAACTCGACCTGCTCGCCGGGACCACGACGCGCTCGCTCCGGTCGGTCGAGGACGCCGTCGCCGCCGTGCACGACATGGGGCCCCGCGTCGTCCTCACCACCTCGCTGGTCACCGAGGAGACCCCGCCGGACGCCATCGACCTGCTGGCCTCCGAGGGCGGCCGGCACTACCGGGTGCGCACCCCCCGGTTGGACGTGGCGGTCAACGGGGCCGGCGACGCGGTCGCCGCGCTGTTCATGGCGCACTGGATGGACACCCGGCACGCCGGCGAGGCGCTGGGCCGGGCGGCGGCGTCCGTGTGGGGGCTGCTGGCCCGCACCGAGGAGGCCGGCTCGCGGGAGATCCTCCTCGTCGCCGCCCAGGACGAGTTCGTGGCGCCGACGAGGTCGTTCCACGTCGAGGAGGTGTGAGCCCGGGCCCGGGCCGGGGCCGCCGCGCCCACCGCGCGGGCCGCACCGGCCGGACCTAGCGTGACCCGGTGGACCTGTTCCGGACCAAGCCCGTCGAGCACCTCGGGGACAAGGACACCGCCGACCACGCACCGGTAGGCCACCTGCGCCGCCAGCTCAGCGCCCGCCACCTGGTCGGGTTCGGCATCGGCGTGGTCATCGGGACCGGGATCTTCACGCTCACCGGCGTGGCGGCCCGCGAGACCGCGGGTCCTGCAGTGGTCGTCTCCTTCGCCCTCGCCGGTGTCGTCGCGCTGCTGGCCGCCTTCTGCTACGCCGAGCTCGCCGCCTCGGCGCCCACCGCCGGCAGCGCCTACTCGTACGCCTACGCCACCGCCGGCGAGCTGGTCGCCTGGGTGATCGGCTGGGACCTGTTTCTCGAGTTCGCTCTCGGCGCCGCGGTGGTGGCCCGGGGCTGGTCGGGCTACGTGGGCAACCTGCTGGACCTGCCGCCGTCGCTGTTCGGTGAGGAGTCGACGGTCAACCTCGGCGCGGCGCTCGTCGTCCTGGTGCTCACCGTGGTGGCGGCGCTGGGCATCCGCGAGTCGGCCCGGGTCACCGCGGCGCTGGTCGTGATCAAGGTCGCCATCTGCGTGTTCATCGTGGTGGCCGGCGTCTGGTTCGTGCGGGGGGCCAACCTCACGCCGTTCGTCCCGCCGGGGCGGCCGGCCGAGGAGAGCGGCGGGCTCGCCCAGCCGGTCATCCAGGCCTTCTTCGATCTGGAGCCGGCGGTCTTCGGCGTCGGCGGGGTCCTCACCGCGGCCGCCGTCGTCTTCTTCGCCTACACCGGGTTCGAGGCCGTGGCGAACCTCTCCGAGGAGACCCGGCGGCCCGGCCGAGATCTGCCCCTGGGGCTGCTCGGCACCCTCGGGCTGTCCACCGCCCTCTACATCGGCGTCTCGTTCGTCGTGGTCGGGATGGTGAACTACACCCGCCTGGACCCCGGCGCGCCGCTCGCCGACGCGTTCGACCAGGTCGGACTCCGCTGGGCCGGGGCGCTGATCGCGCTGGCGGCGGTGGCCGGGCTGACCTCGGTGATCCTCGTCGACCTGATCACGGTGAGCCGGATCGGCTTCGCGATGGGACGCGACGGGCTGCTGCCCCCGGCGGTCGCCCGGGTCAGCCGGCGCACCGGCACGCCGCTGCGGACGACCCTGCTGTTCGCCGCTCTGGTGCTCGTCATGGCCACCTTCGTGCCGCTGGGCGCGCTCGCGGACCTGGTCAGCATCGGCACGCTGTTCGCGTTCCTGCTGGTGTCGGCAGCCGTGCCGGTGCTGCGGCGCACCCGGCCGGAGCTGCACCGGCCGTTCCGGGTGCCGGCGTCGCCGCTGCTGCCGGTCGTCTCCGCGCTGGCCTGTCTCTACCTGATGCTCAACCTGAGCATCGAGACGTGGCTGCGCTTCCTGGCCTGGCTCGCGCTCGGGCTGCTGGTGTACGCGGTGTACGGCTACCGGAACTCGCTGCTGGGCGCCCGCGGCGCGGCGTCCCGGGACGCCGCG
>DATAAV010000023.1:0-1519 GCA_036259935.1 Geodermatophilus sp.
CGGCCTGCCCGCCGCGGTGCTGGCCAGCGTGGCGATCAGCGCCTACCGCCACGCCCGCCGCAACGCGCTCGACCTGCCCGCCATCGCCGCCGCGGTCGACGCCGCCGTCGCCGGCCAGTTCCCCGGCAGCCAGTTCGCCACCGCGGTCATCGCGCGCCTCGACATCGACAACGGCCGGCTGCGGTGGATCAACGCCGGGCACCCCGAGCCGCTGATCCTCCGCGGCTCGTCGCTGGTGCAGCTGCCGCGCTGCGGGCCGGCCCGGCCCCTGGGGCTGCAGGAGGAGGAGCCGGTCTGCTGAGAGACCCGCCTGGAGCCCGGGGACCGGCTGCTCTACACCGACGGGATCACCGAGGCCCGCTCGCCGGACGGGGAGTTCTTCGGGGAGCAGCGGCTGGCCGACTTCGTCCTCTCGGCGTCCGCGGCCGGGGACCGGGCACCGGAGACGGTGCGGCGGCTGATGCGCAGCGTGCTGGCCCACCAGGCCGGCCAGCTGCAGGACGACGCCAGCATCGTCGTCCTGGAGTGGCTCACCGGGGAGGAGGAGGAGCTGGTGCCCTATGTGGGCCGGCCCTCCGGCGGTGCAGGATGCCCACGTGGACGTGCTGAGCAGCCGGGTCCTCCTCCGGCCGGTCGACCCCGCACGGTCGCAGGGCTTCTACCGCGACGTCCTGGGGCTGGCCGTGTACCGCGAGTTCGGCCCACGCCAGCACCCCGGGGTGGTGTTCTTCCTCGGCAACGGCCTGCTCGAGGTCTCCGGGCCCGGGGACGAGCCGCCCCGCGGCCTGGCGCTGTGGCTGCAGGTGCGCGACGTCGCCGCCGAGGTCGAGCGGCTGCGCGCCGCCGGGACGACCGTGCTGCGCGACCCGCGCACCGAGCCGTGGGGGCTGGTCGAGGCGTGGGTCGCCGACCCCGAGGGCGTGCGGATCGTGCTCGTCCAGGTGCCCGCCGACCACCCGCTGCGGCGCGACCAGCGGTAGCTCAGGCGCGCGGCATCGTCCCGTCGTCGGGGTCGGCCGGGTCGCCGGGACGGCGGACCAGGTCGGCCACCGACTCCTCCAGCCGGGCCCACGTCGCGCTCCACTCCACCAGCGGCTCGAGGATCCGCTCGAAGACGGCCAGCTGCTCGTCGAAGGCCTGCAGCTGGGCGGTCATCGCCGCGATCTGCTGCCGCTGCCCGCGCACCGCCCGGTCGATGGCGCGCAGCTGGGCTGCCGACAGCGCCCCGGGCGGCGAAGGCAGCCGGGGCATCGAGAAGGGCACCGCGCCGCGGGCGCGGTCGGTGAAGGCGCGCAGCTGGCTGACGAACTCCTCCACCGATCGGCTCACCAGGTTCCCGGACCCGGCCTCACGCCCGCCGGTCTCGTGCTCGCTCATGCCCCCATCCTCGCGCTCGCGGACGGCCGCCGCGCTCCCGGACGTGCCAGGCTGGGAGCGTGGTGCTCGCACACCTCGTCGCGGTGGTGCACGGGCTCGCCGTCGTCCTCATGCTGACCGGCGCGCTGGTCGCGCTGCGCCG
>DATAAV010000024.1:0-12055 GCA_036259935.1 Geodermatophilus sp.
ACAGGGAGACCGGCGCGCCGACGACGCGTTCGAGCGCCCACTCGACGTGCTGGCAGAGCGCCTTCGGGCACGCGTGCACGAAGACGACACCCTGGGTAGACCGTCGCTGCACGGGGCACCTCCATCGACTCGATCGGTCTCCGTCTTCCCCAACGGACGATCGGTTCGGTGACAGGCTGTGTTCAGCGATGGCGGACCAGGGGTTCCGGGAACAGTTTGCACGATGGCGACCCGTTCGCGCCAGTGCGGACGAGGCGGATGGGTCACATGTGACTGATGGTCACCGATGTGACCACTATGCGCTGGTCAACGGCCATACCACGGCGACGGGCTCCCCGTCCATCCGGTGTCGGGCGTGCGCAACGGGCATTGCGCCGCCCGCGTCAAGACCTGCGCGGGCCCGATCTCGGGGTGGCGGACCCGCCCCGTCCAGTCGTCACGCACTGTAACCGCCGCGGACCACACCACCCCTTGACCGGCTCCGGACACGTCGGCGACACGCACCCCGGCCGGTCGCCCGGCTCAGGCCCCGGGCGTGGCCTGCAGGTCCTCCCGGTGCACAACCCGCGTGGCCCGGAACGGCAGCCCCTCGGCGCCCGGTTCGGCCCATTCCACGTCGACCACCTGGCCGGCGCGCAGCCGCCTCCGCTCGCCGTGGATGACCGCGGCGTCCACCCAGCACCCGCCGGGCAGGTCCGGGGCCTCCACCACCCCTCCCCCGCGTGCGTCGTCCCACCGGATGACCGTGCCCCGCGTCCGCCCGTTGCCCGCCATGCCTCCAGGCTGCGCACCCCGCCGCCCCGGGGCAAGGGCCGGACCCGCCGCGCCGCGACGGAAGGTAAGGCCGGCCGGCGCGGGGTAGGGGGCGGCCATGCGGCACGAGGACGCGGTGCGATCCCAGGGCATGGCCGACGCCGGGCGGGACGAGGTCGGCCCGATGGTGCTCGGGGCGTGGGACGCGTTCCTCGCACAGGCGGCGGTCGTGGACCTGGACCGCCCGACCCGGCTGCCCGGATGGCGGGCGCGCGAGGTCTGCGTGCACCTGGGCTGCTGGGAGGAGCATGCCGCGCTGGCGGACCTGATCGCCTCCGCCCGCGCGGGCGGGACCGGCGAGCCTCCCGACGTCGACGGGACCAACGCGCGGGTCACCGCCGCGCACCGCGACGCCTCGCGGGAGGAGGTGCTGGCCGCGCTGCGGCGCAACCGGGAGGCCACCGCCCGCTACCTGGCCGAGGAGCCGGTCGAGCTGGACACCGCGCCCGCCGTCGCCACGGTGGGCCGGCTGCCCCTGCTCAGCGTCGTCCTCGGGCAGGCCTACGAGCTGGCCGTGCACGGGCTGGACCTGGTGCCCTGCGGCGCGCCGCCGGTTCCCCCACCGGTTCTGCAGGCCGGCCTGGCCGCGCTCGCCGACGTGACCGGCGCGCTGGCGGCCGCGACCGGGATCACCGGCGGGGCGACCCTGGTGACGCCCGAGGGCGGCTGGGAGTTCGCCTCCGACGGCCATGGCTGGACCGTCCGCCGGGTGGCCCCCGCGGACGTCTCCGGAACCGCCGTCGAGGCGCCGGCCGACCTGCTCCTGGAGGCGGCCTCCGGCCGGGTCAACCCGGTGGTCGCCCTGGCCCGGCGGCGCCTCAGGGTGCACGAGCTCGGCGGGCTGCTCCGGCTGGCGCCCATCGTGCAGGCCGCCCCCGGCATCCCCGGCGGGCCGATCCTGCAGCTGGCCGCCCGCACCCTGGGCGGGGCGGGCGGCCTGCTGGGTCGGCTGCGCGGGCGGGGCTGACCCGTACCCGCTCGGGTCAGCAGCCCCCGCCGAGGGAGATGCCGTGCGCCTGCAGCCAGGGCATCGGGTTGACCCGGCTCTTGTACAGCCCGCCCTGGTGCACCTCGAAGTGCAGGTGCGGGCCGGTGGACTGCCCCTTGTTCCCGACCTCGGCGATCCGCTGGCCGGCGGTCACGACCTGACCGGCGCTGACGAAGAACTGGTTGACGTGGCCGTAGAGGGTGATCTGGCCGTCGCCGTGCTGGACGTACACGGCCTGGCCGAAGCCGCTGGCCGGGCCGGCCTGGAGGACGACGCCGTCCTCGGGCACGTAGATCGGGGTGCCGATGGGCGCGGCGATGTCGACGCCCTGGTGCATGGTCCCCCAGCGCGGGCCGTAGCAGGAGGTCACCCGACCCTTGGTGGGCATGTCGGCCATCGCGCCGCTGGCGACCGCCTGGCGGGTCTCCTGCTGCTCCTGCCACGCGGCGCCGGGGTCCGCGGCGCCCTGGGCGGCGAGCAGGCGCTCCCCGGCCTGGCGGAGCTGCTCGTCGAGGGCGGCCTTCTGCGCGGCCAGCGCGTCGTAGTCGGCCTGCGCCTGGGCCAGGTGGGCGTTGGCCGCGGCCTCGGCCTCGGCGGCGACGCGGGCGGCCTCGTCCAGGCGGCCGACGGCCTCCTGCGCGGCGCGGTCGGCCTCCGCGACCCGCTCCTCGACGGCCAGGTACTCCTGCAGGCGCTGGGCGCGGTGGTCGCCGAGGACCTCCATCGTGGCGGCCTGCTGCAGCAGCTGGGTCGGGCTCTCGGCGTCGAGGAGCAGCTCGATGTCGCCGTACTTCTTGTCGGCGCCCATGTAGGCCTCGCGGCCCAGGGTGGCGATGTCCTCCTCGGCCTGGGCGACCGCGGCCTGCGCGGTGGCGAGCTCGGCGGCGGTCCGCTCGGCCTCCGTCCGCGCCGTGGCCAGCTCGGCCTGGGCGACGAGGGCGGCGTCCGCGGCGGCCTCGGCCTCCACGGTCATGCGCTGCAGCTGCTCCTCGGCCGCCTTGACCTGCTCCTCGATGCGGGCCACCTCGGTGGCCAGCGTCGCCTGCTCCGACTCGGGAGCGGCGACGGCGGCGGGAGCACCCGCCAGCAGGCCGGCGACGGTGCCGAGGACGAGAAGGGTCCGCCGGAATGCATACCGCGGGGTACGCGGGGTAGACGGCGGGGCGGTGGTGCCGGTCTCGGGGTCGTGCAGGGTCGCCAACGCGACGTTTCTCCGTTCTCGCGACCGCCTACCGAGTTAGCTGACGGGTTCGGGCCGGAACGTGTGCCCTACCTGCCTGCACGCGGGCGCGCGCAGGCAGGACTCACCCCAGTGGAACGGTGGGTCCCCGGTCCGCTCCGGCGTGGACCGGAGCGGTTCGGCGGGGCCCGGCCGAGGCTCCTCGGTTCGAGGAGCGGTGCCCGGCTGGGCCGGAGGGAACGTACTACGGAACAGGGCCTTCAGTCACGATCGGATAACGCGGCCCGCGCGCCTGCTTGCCTGGATGGGCCAGGCGGTACTACGGCCTGTGACTGGTCAGGGGCGAATGTGTCACCGCCCACACCCCCCGGACGTGACGCTTCTCACGCCGCCGTTCCCCCGAGGCTCACCCGGTCGGGGGAGGTGGAGTCGCCCGGAGACGGTCGGCCAGGCGCGGCACGATCTCGGCCCCGGCCGTGCCGGCGGCCGACCAGCCGACGACCACCGACCACGCCACCGGGCCCAGCGGCGTGCAGCCGAAGAACTGGCTGACCCCGGGCGTCTGCACGATGCCGACCAGCGCGGCCACCGAGCCGGCGGCGGTGGCGAGCACCAGCGGGCTGCGCCGGCCGGACCACGCGGTCTGGCCCAGCTGGGTGCCGATCAGCGCGGCCAGCCCCATCGTCCCGGCCCTGGCCGAGGTGCCGGTCAGCCGGCCGGTCGCCCAGGCGCCGGTGGCGCCGGCCGTCGTCGCCGCCCCCCGGACCAGGACCATCCGGCGGACCGCCTCGGTGAACCCGCGCTGGGGGCCGGCCCGCAGGACCGGCTCCAGCGGGTGCCCGGACAGCGGGTGACCCCCGCTCCCGTCGCCGCCGGCCGCCCGCGGTGCGGCGACCGCGACGGCGAGGGCCGGGAACATGTCGGTGAGCAGGTTGACCAGCAGCAGCTGGCGGGTGCCGAGCGGGGCCCGGCCGCCGAAGGCGGTGCCCAGCACGGTGAACGCCACCTCACCGGCGTTGCCGCCGACGAGCACCGAGACGGCGTCGCGCACGCGGGACCACATCGCCCTGCCCTCGGCGATCGCGTCGACCAGCCGGGTCAGGTCCAGGTCGGTGAGCACCAGGTCGGCGGCGGTACGGGCGGCCGGGGACTCGGCGCCCGCGACGCCGACACCGACGTCGGCCAGCCGGATCGCCGCGGCGTCGTTGACCCCGTCGCCGGTCATCGCCAGGGTGGCCCCCGCCCGGCGCAGCGCGGCCACGAGGGTGACCTTCTGCTCCGGGGAGAGCCGGGCGAAGACGGCCGCCTCCCGGACCATCCGCGTCCGCTCGGCGTCGGAGGCCCGGGCCAGCTCGCTGCCGGTGACGACGCGGTGGGCGTCGGGGACGCCGGCCTGCGCGGCGATGGCGCTGGCGGTCTCGGGGTGGTCGCCGGTCGCGACGAGCACGCGCACCCCGGCGGCGTGCAGCTGCTCGACCGCGGCCACCGTCGACTGGCGCAGGGTGTCGGCCAGCCCCACCAGCCCGCGCAGGGTGAGCCCGTCGGCCACGCTCTCGAGGTCGTCGGGGCGGCCGTCGAACTCCCGGTCCGCGACCGCCAGGACCCGCAGCCCCTCGGCGGCCAGTTCCTGGACCCGTTCGCGGACGCCGTCGCCGCCGGTGCAGCGGCGGAGCACCTCCTCGGGGGCACCCTTGACCACGAGCCGCCCCTCGCGCAGCGCGGCGGAGAATCCGCGGCCGGCCGCGAAGGGCAGCGCCGCCTCCGGGAGGCCGTCGGCGGCGACGCCCCGCTCCCCCGCGGCGTCGACGACGGCGCGGTCGGTCTCGTGGGCCTGGTGGTCGCCGTTGGCGACGCTGGCGGCGGCCAGCCGCAGCAGCCCGTCCTCGTCGCAGCCGGCGCCGTCGAGCGGGACGAGGCGGACGACGCTCAGCCGGTTCTCGGTCAGGGTGCCGGTCTTGTCGAAGCAGACGGTGTCGACGCGGCCGAGCGCCTCGAGGACCCGCGCGCTGCGCACCACCGCGCCGCGCCGGGACAGCCGCCGGGCCGCGGCCTGCTGCGCCACCGTCGCCACCAGCGGCAGTCCCTCGGGCACCGCGGCGACCGCGATGGCCACCCCGCCCCGGACCGCCTCGCGCAGCGGACGGCGCCACAGCACGCCGAGCGCGGTGACCAGACCGCCGCCGGTGAGGGTCAGCGGGAGGACCGAGCGGGTGAGCTCGGCGAGGCGGGCCTGCACGCCGGCCGGCGGGGCCGCGGACCCAGCCGCCCGCGCGGCGCGCCCGGCCTGGGTCGCCGAGCCGACGGCGACGACGACGGCGCGGCCGCAGCCCGCCACGACGGTGGTGCCGTCGAAGAGCATGCAGGTGCGGTCGGCGACCTCGGCGCCGGGCGTGGCCGGCACGGACTTGGCGACCGACAGCGACTCGCCGGTCAGGTTGGACTCGTCGACCTCGAGGTCGACCGCCTCCAGCAGGCGGGCGTCGGCGGCCAGCACGTCCCCGGACTCGACCAGGATCACGTCGCCGACCCGCAGCGCGCTCGCGGGCACGTCCTCGCGGCCGCCGTCGGTCTCGCGGTGGGCGGGCACGTCCTGCTCCAGCAGCAGCGACTCCAGCGCGGTCTCCGCCCGCAGCCGCTGCAGGCCGCTGACCAGCGCATTGGCCACTGTGACGCTGGCGACCAGGATCGCGTCGGTGGACTCGCCGAGGATCGCGGTGGCCGCGGCGCCGGTGCCGAGGATGGGGGTCAGCGGGTCGGAGAGCTCGGCCGCGACGGTGCGGGCGAACCGCGCCGGCACGCGGACGACCGGCAGCGCGCGGGCCCGGCGCAGCGGGGCGGGCAGGTGGCTGCGCCCCTCCTCGGGCTCCCCGGGCAGGTCGGCGAGCCGCCGCAGCACCTCCTCCGCGTCCAGCGCGTGCCAGGGGGTGTGCACGGTCGGCGGCGGCACGGGGCGGGAGTTGACCCGGGCGGCCGACCAGGTCCCCGCGAGCATGGTGAAGGCGGTCGCCGTCTTGCCCGGGGTGGTGGCCTTCTGCTGGCCGTAGCGGGGGCTGCCGACGGCGGCGAGGAGCCCGCCGAGGACGTTGCCGGTGAGCGCGGTCTCGACGCTGCGCCGGCTGACCGCGCGCGCCTCGACGGTCGCGGCCACGATGCGGCAGGCATCGGCCAGGCCGGCGCCGGTCACCAGGTCGGCGCCCCAGGCCGGGGCCCGCCCCTCGACGACCGGGGCCACGGCGACGTCGGCGGCCAGCAGCGCGGGCCCGTCCAGGGAGGACACCACCAGGACGCCGAGCCCGTCGCTCTGCAGCCGGCGCACGGTGTCGACGAGCTGCTCCTCCGCCGGCGCGACCTCGTCGGCGACGCCGGCGACCTCGCGGGTCCCGATGTGGGCGGTGAGGACCAGCCGGTGGCCGGCCTCGGTGGCCGTGGTGAGCAGCGCCTCGGCGTGCGGGTCCAGCTCGGGGGCGACGATCACCGTGCCGACCCGGCGGCGGCCCTGGAACAGCGCGCGGACCTCGCCGCCCGGCGCGTCCGGCGACTGCCGCGGTGGTCCCAGCCGCAGCCGTCCGGCGCCGTTGCCGCCGGTCTGCTCGCCGTCGGCCTGCGCGCCGCCGGTGCCCAGCAACCGGGCCGCCGCCGTCCAGACGCCGGCGTCGTCCCAGCCGTCGGCCACGGCGCTGGCCTCCATGACCACCGGGGGACCGGTGCAGAGCCCGTCGCCGTCCACGACGACGGCGCCGATGCGGTCCAGGCGGCGGTAGGCGGAGCCGTCCATCGGGAGGATGCCGCGCCGGCACATGCGCAGGTCCAGGGCCGAGGCGAACGACTCGCGGCCCTGGAGGGCGGCCTTGGGGGTGAGCGCCTTCAGCAGGTCCGCCGAGCGGCTGGGGCTGGCGGTCAGCAGCAGGAGCCCGGCCGCGGCGGTCAGCTCGATCGGGCCGAGCCGCGACACGTAGGTCTCGATCGGCCCGTGCGGAAGGGGGACGGGACGCCGGCCGGGAGGGGGCAGCGGCTCGCTGGTGTCCTCCTCCGGCTCGGGGCCGCACAGCTCCAGCTCGCGGCGCCGCCACACCTGCCGGCGGGCGCGCATCTCGAGCAGCTGCTGCAGCGCCGCGGCCGCGTTGAGGGCGGGCACGGTCGGGCTCTGGGTGAGGGCGTGCAGCAGGGCGCTGGTGCCGGTGAAGACGAGGTCGGTGCCGATCGGGCCGATCCGCTCCTCGAGGGCGGACTTGATCCACTGCTGGGAGTCCAGCAGGGCGATGGCCAGCGTGGCGTGCCGGGTCAGCGCCGGTATCGGCAGCATCTTGGCGGTGTAGGCCACCACGAGCGCCGCGACGTCGATGCAGGCGTCCACGAACGCGGCCAGGAGCGGTTCGAGGTCGGCGGGGTGGTCCGCCCGCTGCGGGAAGACCTTGCGCCCGCCGCGCGCCTGCTCGATCGAGGTGACGACGTCGATGACCTCCTCGACGCCGAGGCGGCGGTCGTCGAAGGCGACGAGCACGCGGCCGACGACGTCGTTGACCGCCGCCCACTCGACGCCGTCGAGCCGCTCGAGGTGGCGGCGCAGCGCGCGGCGCACCTCCGGCGCCTCCTCGACGGCCGGCTCGCAGATCTCCACCTGCACCCGGCCGCGGTCGGCCCAGACGCGGCGGGTGTGCCGGGCCAGCGGCGGCTCCACCATCCCGTGCGCGACGTCGACGAGAGAATGGAGGTGTCCGTCGGGCAGCGGATCGGAGCCGGTGATCAGCGTGCCGATCGCGCGGGTTCCGGAGACCGCCGCCGTCTTCGCGAGGTCCAGGGAGCTCCCGGCGACCGCCCTACCCACACCGGCCGCGGCCCGGGCCGCCTGGGCCGTCCTGCGGGTGGACTCCGCCAGCAGGCCCGCCCCGGCCATCGCCGGGACGGCGGCCAGCGCGGCGCCGCCCACGGCCACGCGAGCGGCCTCGCCCGCCACGGTGCGGGCCGCCTGGATCCGGCGGAGCAGGCCCATGGGCTCCCCCTGAACGACTGTTGCCAGGGACGGTACGCCGCACCGGGGACCCCGGCCCTTCGAAACGAAGCCGGTCGCCGTGGCTACCGGACCCGAGGCGGTTGCGGGTCGGAGTCGTACCGCTGCGCCTTGTGCCGGACACCGGGACGACACGACACTCGCCGAGCGCCCTCGTCCGGGGCGCCTGTCGTGTCGGCAGCAGCTGTTAGGAAGGTGGAGCTCCTCGGAAAGGTCAGTTCCTCAGACGGCGCACAACCTCAGACGGCGAGGCCTTTGATGACGACCCCGACCACGTGCCCCATCCTGCATCTCGAACTCGGACCGCTGGACCTCAACCTGCTGGGGCTGCGTGTGCAGCTCAACCAGGTGGTCCTCGACATCACCGCGATCCCGGGGCCGGGCAATCTCCTCGGCAACCTGCTCTGCGCGATCGCCGGGCTCCTCGACGGTGTCGACCTCGGCAGCGTCCTCGGCAACCTGCTCCAACAGCTCATCGATGCGCTCATCCGTCTGCTGCAGGGCATCGGCGGCGGGGGCACGACTCCGTCCGCGCGGGTGATCCCGTGACCGGTCCGGCCTCCCCGGAGCAGCCGACCTCACCCGAGCCGGAGAAGCCCTCCCCGGACGAGCCCCTGGCCGCCGCCACGTCGGACCTGGGACAGCTGCAGGACCTGCTCCGGCGGGCCGCGCAGGGGCAGGCCGGCGTCGGCGAGTTGAAGGAGGCGGTCGGCAGCTACTGGGCCGACCACGGGGACGCGCTGAAACGGGCCGCCGCGGCGCTGGGCGAGACCGCCCGATCGCAGATGCTGGCGCAGCTCTACCAGATGCGCGCCGCCGTCAACCAGCAGCTCGGCGTCCGGGGCGCGCCGGCGTCGCAGGAACCCACCGCCCCGCCGCCGGAGCGCGACAGCCAGGGCTGAACTCCGGGCATCGTTTGACCGCCCCGGCCGCCCGTGCGGCCGGGGCGGTCGGCGTGCTGCCCACCCCCTTGGGGCGCGACGGATCACGGCCGGACCTCGGGCCGTCGGCGCTCGCGGACGTGGAAGCGGCCCGCCTGCTCGACCAGACGCGTGTCGCAGCTCGGGCGGTGCAGGTTGTGCAGCGACCGGATCCACACCGAACTCATGCGGCCGGCGTACAGGCGCCGAGCGGCCGCCTTCCCGGCGGCAGACGGTGTGTCCGGGAACCGTCACACGAACGCAAAGGGGCCGCCGCCACTGCGGGGGGATGACTCGATGCGGGCCGCGGCGGGCACAACCGCTCGCACGCGGAGCCGGCAGACGGGCGTCCTCCGGCGTGGCGGGCGCCACTGGAGGAGCACAGCCGAGGCATGGCCGAGATCAGCGGACTGACCTGGACGCTCACCGTCGCGTTCGTCGTCGGACTGCTCACCGTGGACCTCCTGCTGGCCGCGGCGCGTCCCCATCGGGTCGGGTTCGGCGAGGCCACCGCCTGGTCGGTCTTCTACGTCTTCGTGGCGGTCGGGTTCGGGCTGTGGTTCGCCGCGCAGTACGGCGGCGGCCTGGGCACGGAGTACTTCGCCGGCTACCTCGTCGAGAAGAGTCTCTCGGTCGACAACCTCTTCGTCTTCGTCGTCATCATGACGACCTTCTCGGTGCCCGAGGAGCACCAGCACAAGATCCTGAGCTTCGGGATCGTCCTGGCGCTGATCATGCGGGCGATCTTCATCGCCATGGGCGCGACGCTGCTCTCCCTGTTCTCCTTCATGTTCCTGGTCTTCGGCGTGCTGTTGCTCTACACGGCCGTCCAGCTGTTCCGGCACCGCGACGAGGACCCGGACATCGAGGACAACGCGATGGTCAAGGCTGCCCGGCGCTTCCTGCCGGTGGCCCCCGACTACGCGGGCGGCAAGCTGCTCACCCGCCTCGACGGCCGCCTCGTGGTCACCCCGCTGGTCATGGTGCTCATCGCGATCGGCAGCGTGGACCTGCTGTTCGCCCTCGACTCCATCCCCGCGGTCTTCGGTGTGACCGAGGAGCCCTACATCGTCTTCACGGCCAACGCCTTCGCGCTGCTCGGCCTGCGGGCGCTGTTCTTCCTCGTGAAGGGCCTGCTCGACCGGCTGGTCTACCTCTCCACCGGGCTGGCGCTGATCCTCGCCTTCATCGGCGTCAAGCTGGGCCTGCACTGGGCCCACGCCGACGTCGACCCGCGCGTGCCGGAGATCCCCACTCCGGTCAGCCTGGCGGTCATCGTCGTCGTCCTGGCCGTCGTCACCGTCGCCAGCCTGGTCAAGACCGGCCGCGACCCCACGGCCAAGGCACACCCCGGATCCCTGCGGGCGGCCCGCGCCAGGGACGAGCAGCAGCGCCGCCGCTAGGCCAGGGTGGTGACGACGGCGGGCGCGCGGCACCGGGGGGCGGTAGCTCAGCTGGTCAGAGCATGGGACTCATAATCCCTGGGTCGTGGGTTCGAGCCCCACCCGCCCCACCGCACCTGACCTGCGGTTTCGCTACCTCCGAGACTGGAGGTCAGGCCCTTGGCGGCCCCAGGTGGGCACACGGTGGGCACAACGGCGTCGGTGGGCGCACGGTGGGCACGCGGGACCAGCGCGGCGGCCGACTCCGCGGCCTCGCGCTCCACGTCCTCGAACACCGACGTGTAGACCTGCTCGGTGATCGCCGTGGACGAGTGGCCGAGCATCTGGCTCGTGAGCTTCAGGTCCTTCGTCGCCCGGTAGGTAAGGCTGGCGGCCAGGTGGCGCAGGTCGTGCAGCCGCACCGGCGGCAGGCCGGCGCGGACGACGAGCCGGTCGAACCGCTGCGAGGCGCTGTCGGGCACGAGCGCGGACCCGTCGGCCTTGGTGAACACCAGGCCGGAGTCGACCCAGGCCGCGCCGAGCAGCAGCCGCAGCTCCGCCTGGCGCCGCCGGTGCGCGCGCAGCACCTCCACGGTGCCGGCGTCCAGGCTCACCGCCCGGGCGCTGGTGTCGGTCTTCGTGTCGCCGGCGAGGTCTCGGCTGACCTGCACGCGGGCCTCTCGGATGGTGACGGTGCGCCGGTCGAGGCCGACGTCCGACCACGGCAGGCCGAGGGACTTCGAGCCGCGGCCGCCGCTGGTATCCCCGTCGGCCGCGGCCGCCGCCGGTATCCCCGTCGTGGACGTCCGTTGAACGGCTGAGGACCGACGGATCTCGTGCGCCTCGGTCGTGGGGGCAATCTGGTCGGGCTCCTCTACCAATGTTCTTGTTCGACGGCCGCGCTAGGTTCCGACCATGTCCACGAAGCCGCGCACGCCGCGTTCCTCCCCCGGGGAGAGCCAGCGGTGGGACGGCTCCCACCCGCGGGGCCCAAGTCCCCCCGGCATCCCGGGATAGTCCTAGCGACAGGGTTCAAGTGGGGGCAGTTGCGGCGCGACCGGCTGGACCACTGCTCTGCTGGTTTGGTGTCGCCAGTTTCCGATTCGCGCCAGGCACGTCTGTCGTCTGCACTTGAGGCCGGGGCTGCAGTCCGGCGGCCACATAGCATGCGTCGATCAGTCGCATGTTGGCGACCGCGTCGTCGACGCCGATGGGCAACGGGGCGCCCTCGCGCACTGCTCGAATGAATGCCTCGAGCTGATACGTGTAGGACGACCGCGTGCCGTGGCGTTCCACGTGTCTGCCGGCCGACGTCTGGATGATCAGCCGATCATCCAGATGAGGTTCGACGAAGTTCGCGACGAGCGCCTCGCCTCGGCTCCCGACCACCCGGTAGGTCATCTGACGGCGGTCACTGGCCATGTGGCAGCGGGCCACCCCGGTGGCTCCTGAGGGGAAGCGCAGCCGCGCCTCCAGCCACTCGTCCACACCCGGGTCTCCCGGCCGCTCGCCGGCTCGGGCGGAGAACAGTTCCGGTTCCCCGCCACCCCAGGGCGCGAGGACACGCTGGGCATGCAGGCTGTAGCAGCCCAGGTCCATCGTGGCTCCGCCGGCAAGCGCCAGCGACCAGCGCGGGTCGCGGGGACCCGGGTCCGCGATCTCCAGCGTCGTCTCGACGTGCAGCAGCTCACCCAGGTCCCCGGAGGCCAGGAGCTCGTGAAGCCGCCGCGTCACCGGGTGGTACAGGTAGTGGAAGCCCTCGAC
>DATAAV010000025.1:0-5089 GCA_036259935.1 Geodermatophilus sp.
CCGTCGCCGGAACCACACCGCGCAGGCGATGCCGGTCAGCGCGTAGTAGAGCGCGATCAGCAGGGAGAGTGCGGTGATGGAGTCGAACAGCGCGTTCTCGCTCACCAGGCTGACGCCCACGTACCAGGCCACCGCCACGCCTGCGACCCACCAGGTGGAGACGTCCGGCGTCCGGTAGCGCGGCGACACCGAGCCGAAGCGCGCCGGCAGCGCCGCCCGCCGGGCCATCGACAGCCCCGTCCGCGACGCCGGGATGATCGTCGTCTGTGTGGAGGCGATCGCGGAGGTGGCGACGGCGACCAGGACGATCCAGTCCCAGCCGCCGAGCACCTCGGCCGACAGCAGCGCGAAGACCGCCTCCTCCTCGTCGGCGTTGCCGGCCAGGTAGCCGGTGCCGGCGAAGGCGACGACCGCGACCGCGACCGCCAGGTAGGTCAGCACCAGCACCACGGTGGACAGCACCGCGGCCCGGCCCGGCGCCCGCCGCCGGTCGCGCGTCTCCTCGGTGAGGTTGACCGCGGACTCCCAGCCCCAGTAGGCGAAGACGCCGAGCAGCAGGCCACCGGTCAGCGCCGCGCCGCCGGCGCCGAAGGGGTCCAGCCAGCCCCACTGCGGCACCAGGCCGCCGAAGGGGCTCTCCCCGCGGACCCCGCGGACGACCGCGACGACGGCGAGCACCGCCAGCGCGGCGGTCTGGGCGAGGATCAGCCCGTTCTGCAGCCGCGCCGACAGCTCCGTGCCGAGGACGCAGATCCCGGCCATGAGCAGGATCAGCAGCACGCTCAGGCCCATGACGACGGGGGGCGTCTCGGCCCAGCCGTCCAGGCCCAGCGCCAGCAGGCTGAACCGCACGCCGACCTCGGCCAGCGAGCCGATCACCAGGACGCCGGTCATGGTGATCGCCCAGCCGCCGATCCAGCCCGCCCAGGGGCCCAGCGCCCGGGTGACCCAGGAGAACGTCGTCCCGCAGTCGGGATCGGCCCGGTTGAGCGCGGCGAAGGCGCCCGCGACGAGCAGCATCGGCACGAACGAGGCCAGCAGCACGCCCGGGGCGTGCACGCCGACCAGCGCCACGACCGGGCCGATGACCGCGGCCAGGGAGTAGGCCGGGGAGGTCGCGGCCAGGCCGATGACCAGCGCGTCGAGGAATCCGACGGCGTCCGGCCGCAGGGTCGGGGAGGAGTCGGCCCGCGTCACGGACCGGGACGCTACGGCGTCCGCCCCGGCGGGCCGACGGCGGTCAGAGGAGGCGGCGGGCCGAGGCGTAGCCGTTCATGTCGACGCTGGTCACCGCGACCGGCTGCCCGTAGGTGCGGGCGTGCACCATCCGGCCGTTGCCGATGTAGATGCCGACGTGGCTGACCGGCTCGTAGAAGAACACCAGGTCCCCGGGCTGCAGCTGGGCCCGGGAGACCGGCCTCCCCATCCCCGACTGCGCACTGCTGGAGTGCGGCAGCGACATCCCGACCGCGGCGTAGGCGTACTGGGTCAGCCCCGAGCAGTCGAATTCGTCCGGTCCGGACGCTCCCCAGACGTAGGGGTCGCCCACCTGGGCCAGGGCGGTCTCGACGACCGTCGCGGCGGCCTCGCTCGGCGCGGCGGCGAGATCGCTCGGCACGCCCAGGGAGGGGCCGGCCAGGGCGGTGGTGACGGCGGCCTGCTCCTCGGCGGTCAGGCGCTCGAAGTCGGCCTCGTACTGGTCCATCCGCGCCTGGACCTCCGCCTGCTGCCGCTCGAGCTCGGCCAGCCCGGCCGCGGCCTGCGCCGCCGCCTCGTCCGCGGCGGCCTGCGCCTCCTCGGCGGCCCGCTGCGCGGCGGCCACCTCCGACAGGAGGGAGTCGGTGCGGTCGGCCAGCACGTCGAGCGTGGTCATCTGCTGGACGACGTCGGTCGCGGACTCACCGGTCAGGAAGGCCGCGACCCGCGACTGGGTGGCACCGGTGTAGCCGCCCTGGGCGATGGCCCGCAGCAGCGGCTCGTAGACGGCGACGGCGGCGTGCGCCTCGGCCGCGGCCTGCGCGGCGGTCGCAGCCGCCTGCTGCTGCTCGGCGACGAGGAGCTGGGCCTGGTGGACCTGCTCGTCGAGCTGGGTGAGCTGCTGGCCCGCCTGCGCGACCAGCTCGGCGGCCTGGGCCGCGTTGTCGGGGGTGGCACTCGCCGTGGCGGGGGCCAGCACCACGGCCACCGCGGCGGTGACGGAGAGGGCCGCGCCCGTCCATCGGCGCCTCGTCGTCCGGTTCTGCTGCACCGCCGGCCCCCTCTCGCCGCGCCCCGCCCGGTCCGGGCGGCGTTGGTCGCGCATCCGTACGGACGGTAGGGAGCCGGTGTCTGGGAGTAGGGGACGCCGCGCTGGCCGCAGCCGGGGATCTCCGACCCGTGCGTCACATGCGCCCCAGGAGGGTTCATCCGTCCCAGGGACGAGCCGGTTCTGTCGGTGCGAGGGGATATCGCGGCCGGACGTCGGCGACGAGCGCCGGGGCCGTCAGCCGGCGAGGGGCTCCTCGGCGTCCAGGCCGGAGACCCGCTGGAGGTCGCGCACCACGGCGGCGAGCTCGTCGGCGGTCCACGGCTCGCAGCAGTCGCAGCCGCCCGGACGGAAACTGACCAGGCCGAGCCGGCCGCCGGCCTGGTCCTCGTCGATGGCCAGGATGCCCGCGGAGGGGTGGCGGTGGCACACGCAGGCGGAGGCGCACAGGCCCAGGCCCCAGCCGGACACCACGACCGTGCGGCCGTCGTCCCACACCTTGCCTACCTGGAAGACGGACGGCTTCTGACTCCTGGTCACGGGAGTCCTCCCCTCGACGGCCCCGGCTGCGGCGGGACCCGCGTGCACGTGCCGAGAAAAATATCCCGAGAGGATGTTTGGGCCGTTATGACGTGCGGTAAAGGTGACGGTTTTCACCCCGCCGGAGCGGCCCCGGACCGGCCGCGCGCCGGGCTCAGCTGGCGGCGTCCATGGGCCAGCTTCCGGCCCCGGTCGGCTCCTCCCTCGACGCCCCGGGTCGCCGCCGCGGTCGCTCCACTCCTCGCTCGCTGGCGCTCGCTGCGATGCTCGCTCCCTGTTGGCTCCAGGGCGCTCGGTCGATGCTCCCGACGCCGTCAGCTGGCCGGGCTGACGCTGCTCATGTGGAAGTCCGGCACCCGGACCGGCGGCATCGCCGCACGGGTGAACCAGTCGGCCCACTCGCGGGGAAGCGTGCGCTCGGTCCGTCCCGCCTGGGTGATCCGGCCGAGCAGGTCGATCGGTGACTGGTTGAACCGGAAGTTGTTCACCGCGCCGGTCACCTCGCCGCCCTCCACGAGGAACACGCCGTCGCGGGTCAGCCCGGTAAGCAGGAGTGTCTGCGGATCGACCTCGCGGATGTACCAGAGCGTGGTCAACAGCAGCCCGCGGTCGGTGGCGGCGACCATCTCGTCCTGGGTCGCGGTGGCGTTCGGGTCCTCGAGGATGAGGTTGTCCACGGCCGTCGTCGCCGGTGCCGTCGTCCGCAGCGCCCAGTACCGCGGCCGGATCAGGTTGGTCAGGACGCCGTCCCGGATCCAGTCCACCGCCGGGGTCGCCATGCCGTTGTCGAACACCGACGCCGTGCCGGAGGAGCCGGCCACCACCTGGAACGGCGCCGACTCCAGCCCGGGGGCGTGCGGGTCGCTGCGCAGGGTCAGCGGCAGCGCGGCGAGGCGCTCGCCGATGCGGTTGCCGCCGCCGGGCTTGGCGTAGACGTTGCGGCCCTCGTCGGCGTCGCGTGCCTCCATCGTCCAGTAGGCGTAGATCATCAGGTCGCTGATCGCCGACGGCGGCAGGAGGGTCTCGTACCGCCCGGCCGGCAGCTCCACCCGCCGCCGGGACCACTCCAGCTTGCGGCGCACGTCGGCGGCCAGGTCCGGCACGGAGACGTCGCGGAAGTCGCGGGTACCGACTCCTGCCCACACCGAGCGGCTGAAGTCGCAGCTCTTGCCGTTGAGCTCCACCCGCCCGGCCGGCTGGTCGTGGCGCAGCCGCAGCCCGGTGGAGGTGCCCAGGTAGGTCGTGGCCATGCCGTGCTCGGCGAAGCCGAAGAGGAGCTGGTCGCGGCCGCGGGCCTCCCCGAACGCCTCGCCCAGCGCCGGTGCGAACTCGGTGAACACCTCGATGGAGGTCTCCGCCGGGTCGGCGTCCCAGTCACCCGTCCCCGGCGGCACCTCGGAGATCAGCGGCACCGCGTCCTCGGCCGGACCGGCGTCGCGGGCGGCCTGTTCGCTGGCGGCCACCACATCGGCGATGTCCGGGGTGCCGGTGCGGGCCACCGTGCCGGCGGCCATCCCGGTGCCGCCGTCGACGAAGGAGATCACCACGACCTGCCGGGAGCGCATCGACCCGTTGGTGGTCAGGCTGTTGCTCGCCCAGCGGAGGTTGGCCTCGGAGCTGTCGACGACGAACACCACCTGCCCGTCGGCCTTCGAGGCGGCCAGCGCCTGCTCGACGACGTCCTGCGCACGGTGCCGGCTCATCGCTGCGCTCCTCGCTCGCTGCGTCCTCCGGGTCGCCTCCGCGGTCGCTCCGCTCCTCGCTCGCCGGCGCTCGCTGCGATGCTCGCTCCCTGTCGGCTCCCGTCGCTCGCTGCGATGCTCGCTCGGCGCTCGCTGGCGCTCGCGCCAAGGGGAAGTCTCACCGGCCGCCCTCCTGCACCGTGTTGAGGATGGTCACGTTCTCGAACAGCGCCGTCGGGCACCCGTGGCTCACCGGCGCCACCTGCCCCGGCTGGCCCTTGCCGCAGTTGAACGCCCCGCCGAGCAGGTAGGTCTGCGGGCCGCCCAGCACCGACATCGCGCCCCAGAACTCCGTCGTCGTCGACTGGTAGGCGACGTCCTTCACCTGGCCGGCCAGCCGGCCGCCCTGGATCCGGTAGAACCGCTGACCGGTGAACTGGAAGTTGTAGCGCTGCATGTCGATCGACCAACTCTTGTCACCGACCACGTAGATGCCGCGCTCGACCCCGGCGATCATCTCCTCGGTGGAGGGGCCGTCGGGCGCCGGCTGCAGCGACACGTTCGCCATCCGCTGCACCGGCACGTGCCGTGGGGAGTCGGCGAACGCGCAGCCGTTGGACCG
>DATAAV010000026.1:0-8472 GCA_036259935.1 Geodermatophilus sp.
GGCCCGTCGCCGACCGCTCAGACCCTGCGGCGGCCCATCAGGTAGCCGATCGCGACGCCGAGCAGGGTGAGGAAGCTGCCGCCGGCGGCGCCGATGAGCACCGAGCGCAGGTCGGACGGCGCGGCGGGCGCCGGGGCCGGCCGGGTGAACACCTGACCCGTCGTGGGAGCGGCGGCAGCGGGCGCGGCGAGGGCGGCCTCGGCCGGGGCCGCGGCGGCCGCGGGAGCAGCAGCGGCCGGGACGGCGGCACCGGTCAGCTCGGCGTCGATGGCCTGGAAGAACTGGCCGGCCATCCGCTTGGCGACGCCGGTCATCATCCGCTGGCCCACACCCGCCACCGGCCCGCCCACCACGGCGTCGGCCGAGTAGGTGAGCGTCGTCGTGTCGCCGTCCGGGTTGAGGTCGATCCTGACGGTGGCCCGCACGTTGCCCGGCGCGCCGGACCCGGAGGCGTGCAGGACGTAGGACTTCGGGCGGTCCTGGTCGGTCAGCTTCACCTCGCCGGCGTAGGTGCCGCGGATCGCGCCCACTCCGACCGAGACGGTCATCTTGTACTCGTCCGGGCCGACCATCTCGAGCGCCTCGCAGCCGGGGATGGTGCGCGCCAGCACCGCCGGGTCGGTGATCACCGACCACACCCGCTCGGGGGCGGCGTGCAGCACCGCAGAGCCGTCGAGGTTCACGCCATCGCTCCTGTCCCTGCCCGGCGCTCGGCCGTGGCAGTCCGTTCCGAGGTTTCGTCGCGCACCAGGTCGTAGAGCTCGCTCGGCGACATGGGCATCGAGCTGATCCGCCGGCCCACCGCGTCCTCGATCGCCGAGGCGATCGCCGCGGTCCCCGGGATGACCCCGGCCTCGCCTGCGCCCTTGATCCCCAGCGGGTTCAGCGGGGAGGGGGTCTCCTGGTGGTCGGTCACCACGTCGGGGATCTCGCTGGCGTAGGGCATGAGGAAGTCCATGAACGAGGCGTTCTGCAGCTGGCCGTCGGCGTCGTAGGCCATCCGCTCGTACAGCGCGCCGCCGATGCCCTGCGCGACGCCGCCGTGGATCTGACCCTCGACGATCATCGGGTTGACGATGTTGCCGCAGTCGTGGACGACGGCGTACTTCACGACGTCGATCTCCCACGTGGCCGGGTCGATCTCCACGATCACCGCGTGCGCGCCGGAGGCGAAGGTGGAGCGGATGGGGGAGTAGTAGTCGCGGTGCTCCAGGCCCGGCGCGTCGCCCTCGGCGACCGGCGGCTTGTCGTCGGAGGCCTGGACGGCGAACTGGGTGGCCTGCTGGGCGGCCTCGTCGAAGGCGTACCGCAGCGGGTTGGACAGCACGGCGACGGTGCGCAGCGGCACCGAGGCGCCCGGCGTCCCCTTCACCTGGACGACGCCGTTGTCGATCTCCAGGTCGCCGGGGTCGGCCTCGAGCACGTCGGCGGCGATCCGCAGCGCCTTCTCCCTCACCCCGCGGGCGGCCAGCGCGATCGCGTTGCCGCTCATGACCGCCGCGCGGGAGGCGAACGTGCCGACCGCGTAGCCGAACCGGCGGGTGTCGCCGGTGGTCACCTCGATGTCCTCGAGCGGCACGCCGAGCTCGGATGCGACGATCTGGGCGAACGCCGTCTCGTGGCCCTGGCCCTGGCTGGTCAGCCCGGTGGAGACGAGCACCTTGCCGCTGCCGAGGACCTGCACGTGCCCGCCCTCGTACGGGCCCGGTCCGGTGCCCTCCACGTACAGCGCCATGCCGACGCCGAGCAGCTTGCCGCGCGCCTGCGCGTCGGACCGCAGCCGCTCGGCCTCCGACCAGCCGACGAGGTCCTTGAGCTTGGCCAGGAGCCCCGGGTAGTCGCCGGAGTCGTAGATGACCGGCCGGCCGTCCTGGAAGGTCAGCCGGTGGTCGTAGGGGAACTGGTCGGGTCGGATGAGGTTGCGCTCGCGCACCTCGGCCCGGTCGAGGCCCAGGGCGTCGGCGATGCGGTCCATCGTCCGCTCCATCCCGTAGCAGCCCTGCGGCCGCCCGGCCCCGCGGTACGGCGTCACGATGACGGTGTTCGTGTAGACGCTCTCCACGACCACCCGGTACACGGGGAGGGCGTAGGGCCCCACCAGCTGGGTCGCGGTGATGATCGGCACGATGATCCCGTAGGGCGTGTAGGCGCCGTTGTCGTGCCAGATGTGGACGTCGAGAGCGGTGATCTTCCCGTCGTCGTCGAAGCCGACGGTGATCTCCTGCCGCTGCTGGCGCTCGTGCGCCGAGGAGATGAAGTGCTCCCGGCGGTCCTCGGCCCACTTGACCTCGCGGCCGAGCCGGATCGCGGCCATCGGCACCAGTAGCTCCTCCGGCCACGGGTGCACGATCTTGACGCCGAAGCCGCCGCCGACGTCGGGTGCGATGACCTCGACCTTGTCCAGGCCCAGCTCGAGCTTGGCGGCGATCGCCGCGCGCACCGACGTCGCGGCCTGGGTGCTGGTGTAGACGCGCAGGCTCCGGTCGGCGGCGTCCCAGCGGGCGTGCACGCCCTTGCCCTCCATCGGCATGCAGGCGCTGCGCTCGATGTACTGGGTGAACGAGAGCGTGTGCGGGCTGGCGGCCAGTGCCGGCTCGACGTCCCCGGTCTCCTGGTGGTGCCGGGCGGCGACGTTGTCGGGGATCTCCTCGTGGACGGCGGCTCTCGCCTCGCGGGCAGCGTCCACCCCGACGACGACCGGCAGCTCCTCGTAGGTGACGACGATCCGCTCGGCGGCGTCCTCGGCCACGTACCGGTCGGTGGCCACCACCATGACGATCGGCTCGCCCACGTGGTTGATCTCGCCGCGGGCCAGCGGATACCCGGTGCGTGGCGCGTGCAGCTGGGGGTGCGGGATGAGCACCGGCAGCGGCTCGGCCATCGGGCCGGTGAGGTCCTCGTAGGTGTAGATCGCGACCAGGCCCTCGATGTCGAGGGCCGGCTCGACGTCGATGTCGACGACGCGGGCGTGCGCGTGCGGGCTGCGGACGAAGGCGGCGGCCAGGGCGTCGTGGCCGATGTCGTCGACGTAGCGGCCGCGGCCGGTGATCAGCCGGGCGTCCTCCCGGCGGCGGACCGGCTCCCCGAACAGCTTCGTCGTCACCGTCGTCCCCCTTCCTCGTGCTTCATCGCGACAAGGCGCGGGGTGCGGATCACTGCGCGGGCTCCTGCATCGCGGCGGCGGCGTGGCGAACGGCCTTGCGGATGTTGGCGTAGCCCGTGCACCGGCAGAGGTTCCCGCCGACGATCTCGTCGACCTCCTCCTCGGTGATCTCGCCGGCGGGGTGGCGGCCCTCCAGCCCGGCGGCGATCGTCATGAGGAACCCGGGGGTGCAGAACCCGCACTGCAGCGCGTGGCACTCGCGGAAGGCCTCCTGCACCGGGTGCAGCGTGCCGTCCTCGGCAGCCAGGCCTTCCACCGTGCGCACCTGCGCGCCGTCGACCTGGACGGCGAGCATCAGGCAGGAGCGCACCGGCGCGCCGTCCACGATCACCGTGCAGGCGCCGCAGACGCCGTGCTCGCAGCCGACGTGGGTGCCGGTGAGGCCCAGGTCGTGGCGCAGCGCGTCCGACAGCAGCCGGCGCACCGGCACCGTGGCCTTCCGCGGCACCCCGTTCACGGTGACGGTGATGGTGCGTTCGGTGTGGACGGTGCTCATGACTCCACTCCGGACTCGCTCCGCTCCTCGGTCGCTGGCGCTCCCTGCGATGCTCGCTCGCCCGTCGTCGTCGTGGCGCTCATGCGCTTCCCCCGGATGCTTCGGCGGCCGCCGAAGCGAGTGCTCGTTCGGTGAGGACGCCGACCAGCAGGCGGCGGTAGTCGGCGCTGGCGTGGATGTCGCCGTCCGGGTCGACCAGGGTGCGCGCGAGGGCGCCGGCGGCGGCCCAGTCGGCGCGGTCGACCGGCGTGCCGGCCACGGCCTCGCTCAGGTCGTGCACCTCGGGCACCAGCCCGACGGAGACGTAGGCGGCCCGGGCGGACGACACCCGGCGGTCCTCGTCGAGGGTGACGACGACGCCGGCGCCGCAGACCGCGTAGTCGCCCTTGCGGCGGGCGACCTCTGCGAAGGCGGTGCCCGAGCGGGCGGGCAGCGCGGGGAAGAAGGCGGAGGTGACGACCGCCGGGCCGTGCAGGGAGGTCTCCAGCGGGCCGACGAAGAAGTCCTGCCAGCCGATCGTCTGCACACCGGAGGGCGTGGCCACGGTGACCGAGCCGCCGGTGAGGGCGAGGACCGAGGTCATCTCGCCGGAAGGGTCGGCGTGCGCGATCGAGCCGACCGTCGTCCCGCGGTTGCGCACGGCTGGGTGGGCGACGTTCGCCGTCGCCCGGGCCAGCAGCGGCTGGACCCGGGCGGCGGCGTCGTCGGAGAGCAGTCGAGCGTGGCGAACGAGGGCACCCACCCGCACGCCGTCACCGGTGACCTCGATGCGGTCCAGGCCGGGCAGCTTGTTGATGTCCACCAGCGCGGCCGGCGCCGCGAGCCGCATGGACAGCAGCGGGAGCAGCGACTGGCCGCCGGCGAGGACCTTGGCGCCCTCCTCGGAGGAGAGGACGTCGAGGGCCTCCTCGAGGGAACCGGGGTCGGCGTAGCGGAAGGGCGCGGGTTTCACTTGGGGAGCGTGCCCTCTCCCGGCGTGCGTGAGCCGGGAACACCGGGACGGCCGACCTGGTCGACCGACGACGGGTCGGGGGACCGGCGGTCGCCCTCCGACTCGGGCACTCCGTGGAAACCGAACTCCTCGATCACCGCTTCGGTGCCACCGTAGTAACCGGCCTCGCTCCGGAGCGCGTGCCGCATCTCGGCCGGCGCCAGCAGACGAGCCACGTGCCAGCCCACGACGGCCACGATGGTGCCCAGCGCGATGCCGGTGAGGGAGAAGGTGTCGGTGAACTGCAGGGCCACGTCGCCGATCGCGATGATGATGCCGGCGGCCAGGGGCACCAGGTTGATCGGGTTGGCGAAGTCGACCCGGTTCTCCTTCCAGATCTTCGCGCCGAGCAGGCCGATCATCCCGTAGAGGACGACGGTGATGCCGCCGAGCACACCACCGGGGGTCGCGCTGATCAGCGCGCCGAACTTCGGACAGAAACCGAGCAGGATCGCCACGAGCGCGGCCACGTAGTACGCCGCGGTGGAGTAGACGCGCGTGGCGGCCATGACCCCGATGTTCTCGGCGTAGGTGGTGGTGGGCGAGCCGCCGACCGACGTGGCGACGACGGTGGCGACACCGTCGGCCGCGATGGCCCGACCGAGCATCGGGTCGAGGTCGCGCTTGGTCATCTCGCTGACCGCCTTGACGTGGCCGGCGTTCTCCGCGATCAGCGCGATGACGGCCGGCAGCACGAGCAGGCTGAAGTTGAACGAGAAGCTCGGCGCGGTGAAGTCCGGCGTCCCGATCCACGGAGCCCCGGCGACCGCGTCGAGGTTGACCCGGTTGTGCGTCGTCGCCTCCGTGGCGCCCCCGAGCACCGAGGTGATCGGACCGGCCGTGGCGTCGAGCAGCCAGGAGAGCAGGTAGCCGAAGACCAGCCCGAGCAGGATGGAGATGCGGGCCCAGAAGCCTCGCAGGGCCAGCGCGCAGACGATGACGAACGTCATCGTCGCCACGGCCACCCACTGGTCCTGCGGCCAGTAGATGTCCGCCACCACCGGGGCGAGGTTGAAGCCGATCAGCATGACGACCGCGCCGGTCACCGCCGGCGGCAGCACGCGGTGCACGACCCGGGCGCCCGCGAAGTGGATGACCAGGCCGACGAGCGCGAGCAGGACACCGGCGATCAGGATCGAGCCGACCACGTCGCTGGAGTCACCGCCCTGGGCCCGGATGGCCGCGACCCCGCCGACGAACGAGGCGCTGGTGCCCAGGTAGCTGGGGATCTTCCCGTTCACGATGAGCAGGAAGATGATCGTCGCGACGCCGCTCATCATGATCGCCAGGTTGGGGTCGAGCCCCATGACGATCGGGAAGACGAAGGTCGCGCCGAACATGGCCACGACGTGCTGCGCGCCGATGCCGACGGTCCGCGGCCAGGACAAGCGCTCGTCCGGGGCGACGGCCTCGCCCAACGGCGGGGTCTTCCCGTCCCCGTGGAGCTTCCAACCGAACGCCATGAGTGCCTCCTCGACGTGCACCTGGGACCGGGTCCCGTACCGGTCGAATGTCCTCGTCGGAGGGCGTTGCCGGAACCCGGGGAGGCGCCAATCTGTCACGCGGCAGCAGGCTGCGGAAGTACCTCAGTGCTAAATCGTTATTGCGGTGATCTCTTACCGCTGAGCAAGTCCGCCGGTACGGTCGGCGGGGTGAGCGCCCCTCCCTCCGGTACCGGCGTCCGGCACGTCTCGCTGCGCAGCGGCGTCTACGCCGACTCGGTGAAGTTGATGCAGGTCAGTCGCGACATCAACGCCCGGGACGGCGTGCTGGCCGTGCTGGTCGCGATGGCCACGCCGCTGAACCTCGAGCTCGCGGCGAACATGGGTCTGGCGCCCGACGGAGACGCCTCGCCCGACCAGTTGCTCATCGCGATCCGGGCGGTCGACGACGACGTCCTGGCCGCCGCGGTCGCCGCCGTCGACGCCGCCCTGGCCGCGCGGGAACGCGCCACCGGCACCGCGCAGGCGATCCCGGCCCGGACCATCGGCGCAGGGCTCGACGACCTGGCCGCCGACGGTCCGGCGCTGGCGATCGTCAGCGTGCCGGGGCAGTACGCCGTCGCCGAGGCCGCCGATGCGATCGCCGCCGGGCGTAGCGTGCTGGTCTTCTCCGACGGCGTTCCGGTCGAGCAGGAGGTCGCGCTCAAGCGGGCCGCGCACGACGCCGGCGTCCTGGTCATGGGGCCCGACTGCGGAACGGCGATCGTCTCCGGCGTCGCGCTGGGCTTCGCCAACGTCGTCCGGCCCGGCCCGGTCGGCCTGGTGGCCGCCTCCGGCACCGGGGCGCAGCAGGTGTCGTCTCTCCTGGACACCGCGGGGGTGGGGGTGTCGCACGTGATCGGCGTCGGCGGGCGGGACCTGTCCGAGGCGGTCGGCGGGCTGGCCACGCTCGACGCGCTCGCCGCCCTGGACGCCGACGCGGCCACCGAGCGGGTGCTGCTGGTCTCCAAGCCGCCCGCCCCGTCGGTCGCCGCCGCGGTGGAGGAGGCCGCGGCGAAGCTGTCGGTGCCGGTGCGCTCGGCCGTGCTCTCCCCGGAGACGCCCGACCTCACCGCCGCCGTCGAGGCGCTGCTGACCGACATGGGCCGCGAGGTGCCGGAGTGGCCCTCGCGGTCCGGCACCGACGAGCGGGCCGCGCCCGGCGCGGTCCTCAAAGGCCTGTTCTCCGGCGGCACCCTGGCCGACGAGGCGATGCTGCTGGCCACGCCGGTGCTCGGCGACATCCGGTCGAACATCCCGCTCCGGCCCGAGCTGGACCTCGGGACGGACCTGTTCGCGACGGGTCACGTGGTCATCGACTTCGGCGACGACGCCCTCACCGTGGGCCGGGCGCACCCGATGATCGACCCGACCCTGCGGCTGGAGGCCCTGGCCGCCGTCGCCACCGGCCCGGAGCCGGCGGTCCTGCTCATGGACGTCGTCCTGGGCCACGGGGCCGACCCGGATCCGGCTCCCGGCCTCGGCCGCGCCCTCACGACCGCACGCGAGGCCGCCGCGCGCCCCCTGCCGGTCGTCATCGCGCTGATCGGCACCGAGGCCGACCCGCAGGGCTGGAGCCGGCAGGCCGACGTCCTCTCCGCCGCCGGCGCCGCCGTCTTCGCCTCCAACGCCGCGGCCACGCGGTACGCCGTCGACCTGCTGGGAGCCGCCCGATGACTGCCCCCCTCGGCGGCCTGCTGGCCGCCCCGCCGACCATCGTCGCCGCCGGCGTGGACGTCTTCTCCGACGCGCTGCGCGCCCAGGGCGTCGAGGTCCACGACGTCGACTGGCGCCCGCCGGGTTTCGGCGACGCCGGCGACCTCGCCGCGCTCGCGCTCGACCCCCGGCGGGCCGCGGCCAACCGAACCGCCGTCGAGCGGGTGCTGGCCGCCGGGGCGGTGCTGGTCGACGTCCGGCCGGCCTCCGAGGTCCTCGACCTGCCCGAGCGCACGCTGCTGCACGCCGGGCCGCCCATCGAGTGGGCCGACGCGAGCGGTCCGCTGCGCGGGGCGCTGATCGGGGCCTGCCTGTTCGAGGGCTGGGCCTCCACCGCCGAGGAGGCCGAGAAGGTGCTGGCCGCCGGCGAGGTCACGCTCGACCCGTGCCACCACCACTCCGCCGTCGGCCCGATGGCCGGGGTGACCAGCCCGTCGATGTGGATGTGGTGCCTGCAGGACCCGGTCCACGGCGGGCGGGCGTACTGCAACCTCAACGAGGGCCTGGGCAAGGTCCTGCGGATGGGTGCCTACAGCGAGGAGGTGCTCACCCGGCTGGCCTGGATGCGCGACGTCCTCGGCCCGCTGCTGTCGAAGGCCGTCCGCGGCCCGCTCGACGCCGGCGC
>DATAAV010000027.1:0-3754 GCA_036259935.1 Geodermatophilus sp.
TCGAGGGCGCCGGGCTGGACGGCGTCGTCGCCAAGCCCGCCGACCTGCCCTACGGCCCCGACCAGCGGCTGATGACCAAGGTCAAGCACGTGCGGACCGCCGACTGCGTCGTCGCCGGGTTCCGCTGGCACAAGAGCGGACAGGTCGTCGGGTCGCTACTGCTCGGGCTGTACGACGACGCCGGCACGCTGCAGTTCATCGGGGTGGCGGCGTCGTTCCCGATGGCGCGGCGCGCCGAGCTGGTCGAGGAGCTGGCCCCCTACCGCGCCGACGCCCTCGCCGGTCACCCCTGGCAGGACTGGGCGAACGCGGACACCGGCAACGGCAACGGGAACGGGGACCGCATGCCCGGCGCGGTCAGCCGGTGGAACGCCGGCAAGGACCTCTCCTGGGTGCCGCTGCGGCCGGAGCTGGTCGTGGAGATCAAGTACGACCAGCTGGAGGGACGCCGGCTGCGGCACACCGGCCACTTCCTGCGCTGGCGGCCCGACCGGGACCCGCGCAGCTGCACGTACGACCAGCTCGAGGTGCCGGTGCGCTACGACCTGGCCGAGGTGCTCGCCGGATGACCGGCCCCCGCCGAGGAGGACGCCTCTGCGGCCGCGGCGGGCGGCTCCTACGCTCGTGATCATGAGTCTGCGCCGCGGCCTGCTCGCCGCCACCTCGGGCCTGCTGCTGGCGGTCACCGGCTGCACGTCCTTCTCCGACACCGTGGAGTCGGAGTCGCCGAGCGCGACGACGGCCACCGCCGAGCCCGAGGCCACCCCGATCGAGTGGACCGACTGCAACGAGCAGATCCGGCCGCTGATCCAGGGCCGCCCCGGCAGCGAACGGAACCTGTCCTTCGAGTGCGGCCGCACCGAGGTGCCGATCACCTACGAGGAGCCCGACGGCGCGACCCTGCCGCTGTTCATGGTCCGCGTGGTCCACGGCGAGCAGACCGACCGGATCGGCTCGCTGCTGCTCAACCCCGGCGGGCCCGGGGCGTCCGGCGCCGACGCGGCGATCCGCCAGGCGCTGACCCTTCCCGAGGACGTGCTCCGCCGCTTCGACCTGGTCGGCTTCGACCCGCGCGGCGTGGCGCTGTCGACGCCGGTCGAGTGCGTGCCCGGGGAGCTGAAGGACCGGCTGATCGCTGCGGAGCCGCGGCCGGTCAGCGACGAGCAGCTCGACGAGGTCTTCACCCTGGCTCGGGAGCTGGCCGACGGCTGCGCCGAGGAGTACGGCGAGGCGCTGAGCACCTTCAACACGGTCGACACCGCCCGGGACATGGACCTGCTGCGCGAGGCCCTGGGCGACGAGCAGCTGACCTTCCTCGGCTACTCCTACGGCACCACCCTCGGCTCCACCTACGCCGAGCTGTTCCCCGACCGGGTCCGGGCACTGGTGCTCGACGCCGCGGTCGACCCCGACAGCGATCCGCGCGCCGACGCGGAGGCCAGCGCCGCGGGGTTCGAGGCCGGGTTCGACGCGTTCGCCGGCAACTGCACCTCGCTGGTCGCCGGCTGCCCGATCGGCACCGACCCGCGGAAGTTCGTCGAGGACCTGCTGGCCCAGGCGGCGGCCACCCCGATCCCCAGCGCGAAGCAGGGCGAGACCCGGACGGCGACCCCGGGCGTGGTGATGACCGCCATCCAGGCCGGCCTGTACAGCACCGAGGCCTGGCCGCAGCTGGCGCAGTCCCTGGCGGCGGCCCAGCGCGGGGACTCCCAGGGCCTGTTCTCGCTGGCCGACGGCTACTACGGCCGGCTGCAGGACGGCAGCTACTCCAACCTCATCGACGCCAACATCACCATCAACTGCGCCGACACCGAAGAGCAGTACGAGGAGGAGGAGATCCGGCAGCTCGCCGCCGACTGGCATGGGCGGTACCCGCTGTTCGGCGCCGGGTCGGCGGTGAGCCTCTACACCTGCTCGGTGTGGGAGGCCGAGCGCACCCCGGTGCCCGAGCGGGACGCCGCTGGAAGCGCCCCGATCGTCGTCGTCGGCAACCAGGGCGACCCGGTCACCCCGCTGCCCGGTGCGGTGGACATGGCCGAGGACCTCGAGTCCGGCGTCCTGCTCACCTGGCAGGGCCAGGGCCACACCTCCTACCCGCGGACCGACTGCGTGTCCGCGGCGGTGAACGCCTACCTGATCGACCTCACCGTGCCGCAGGACGGGCTGACGTGCCCCGCCTGAGGCCCTCCCGGGAACGGAGCAGCTGATGGCGAGCAGCAAGGACGCGGTGGTCCTGGAGGTCGACGGGCACGAGGTGCGGATCTCCTCGCCGGAGAAGCCGTACTTCCCCGAGCGCGGGATCCGCAAGATCGACGTCGTCGAGTACTTCGTCGCCGTCGGGGAGGGCATCCTGTTCGCGCTGCGGGACCGGCCGACGACGCTCGAGCGCTGGCCCGGCGGGGTGTTCGAGGGCGCCCGGATCTCCACCCGCGCGGACAACAGCGGCGACGCCTTCTACCAGAAGCGGGTGCCCAAGAACGCCCCCGCCTGGGTGCCGACGGCGCACATCACCTTTCCCAGCGGCCGGACCGCCGACGAGATCGCCCCCGACTCCGTCGCGGTCGTCGCCTGGTGCGCCAACCTCGGCACGCTCACCTTCCACCCGTGGCCGGTGGACAAGACCGACGTCGAGTCACCGAACCAGATCCGCATCGACCTCGACCCCCAGCCGGGCACCGACTTCTCCGACGCGGTGCGGGTGGCCCCGCACGTGCGGGAACTGCTCGCCGAGTTCGGCATGCAGGGCTGGCCGAAGACCTCCGGCGGCCGCGGCGTGCACGTCTACGTGCCGATCCAGCCGCGCTGGACCTTCACCGAGGTGCGGCACGCCGTCATCGCCTTCGGCCGGGAGCTGGAACGCCGGATCCCCGACCGCGTGACCATGTCGTGGTGGAAGGAGGAGCGCGGGCAGAAGATCTTCATCGACTACAACCAGATGGCCCGGGACCGCACGATCGCCTCGGCGTACTCCATCCGGCCCAGGCCGCACGCGCCGGTCTCCGCGCCGGTCGACTGGGACGAACTGCCCGACGTGCAGCCGGAGGACTTCGACGTCCTCACCATGCCCGCGCGCTTCCGGGCGGTCGGTGACAAGCACGCCGGCCTGGCCGACCATGCGTTCGGCATCGAGCCGCTGCTCGAGCTGTTCGAGCGCCAGGCCAAGGACGACGGCCTCGGTGACCTGCCCTATCCCCCCGACTACCCGAAGATGCCGGGAGAACCGATGCGGGTCCAGCCGAGCCGCGCCAAGACGCGGACCAGCGGAGATGCCTGAGCTCTCGACCTGCTGGCTTGCCTGTGCGAAGCCTTGGGTGATCTTTTCGGGAGTCCGTTCGGACAGGGTGGCAAAGGCCGCACAACGCTTACTCACCTGATAACCGCCGACACGAATTCACCACGATGGGAGACAAGATCCTGCTCCCCTGGACAGCACCCCCGACCCACCATGGCCTGAGCCGACGGCACGGGCGCGGAAAGAGCCGGATGATCGGAGACCGCGACCGGGGCCGTCGAACGCGCGACGACCCGGTGGCCGCTCAGTTGCGGCCAGGATGCGTTCGACGTTGTCCGGTGCGAAGAAGTCCGCCGGTGACTCGACCCCGGCGTTGACCCGCGCGAACTGGTCCATCCTCGGAATCACTCAGAACGACCGGGAGCGCGGCGGTAGCAGCCAGGGCGCAATCTCACCGGTCGTCCGGACAGGTACCGGCCCGGGTCCGGTACCCGCCGTCACGTACCGGCGCTCAGTCGCAGT
>DATAAV010000028.1:0-4748 GCA_036259935.1 Geodermatophilus sp.
CCCGGCGGGGACGTGGGGCTCGTTGATGCCCCGGGACACCAGCGTGTACAGGTAGGTGTAGACGGCCACCCCTGCGGCCGCGGTCACGACGGCCGCGGGGATCACGAAGCGGGCCAGCGAGGCGAGCAGGGCTGGGTCCGGTGGTTCCGGGCGGGCCCACATGGTGAGGAAGAAGGTCGGTACGCCGACCGTGAGCAGGGTCAGGCCGACCTGCGTGGGCGAGTAGGGGAACCCCAGCCCGAGCATGGTGACGGCCAGGATGACCAGCCCCTGGGTGGCGACGCGCACCAGGAAGACCTGCATCGAGGTGGCGATGCCGCTGATGATCCGGCGGCCCTCCTGCCGGGCCGGCAGCAGCGCCGCGAACGAGTCGTCGGTCAGGACGATGTCGGCGACGTCCTTGGTCACCGCGCTGCCGCTGCGCATGGCGACGCCTACGTGAGCCTGCTTGAGCGCCCGGGCGTCGTTGACGCCGTCGCCGATCATCGCCACGTAGTGGCCCTGGCGGCGCAGCGAACCGACGATCCGCTCCTTCTGCTCCGGCGCGATGCGGCCGAACACCGTCCCCCGGGCGACGAGCCGGTCGAGCTCGGGGTCGGAAAGCCCGTCGAGCTCGCCGCCGTGCACCGGGTCGCCGGCCCGCAGCCCGGCACGGGTGGCCAGCGCCGCGACCGTGCGCGGGTCGTCGCCGGACAGCACCTTGAGACCGACGCCCTCGTGGTCCATCCGCGCGATGGTCTCGGTCACCTGCGGCCGCAGCTCGTCGGCGAGGGCGACCGCGGCCACCGGCTCCAGCGCCGGCAACGTGGGCCGGCCGTCGGCGTCGCGCAGTGGGACGGCGGGGTCGCCGGCACGGGCCAGGACGAGCACTCGCAGCCCCTGCGTGGTCCAGTTCTCGACGACGGCGGCCGCCGACCCGGCGGTCAGGCGGGGCGCCAGGACGTCCGGCGCGCCGAGCACCCACACGTCGTCGTCGGTGCGCAGGGCGCTCCACCGCAGCGCCGACGAGAACGGGATCTCCTCCCGCACCTCCTCCGGTTCCCCGGGCAGCGCCGCGGCCAGCGCGGTCGTCGTCAGGTTGGGCGCGGACGTGCTCCGCGCCACCGACCCGAGCACCCGCTCCACCGTCGCCCGATCCCGGCCACCGAACGCGGTCACCTCTGCCAGGGTCAGCCGGCCTGTGGTCAGCGTGCCGGTCTTGTCGGTGCAGACGACGTCGACGTTGCTGACCGACTCCACGGCGTTGACCCGCTGCACGAGGGCCCCGCGGCCGGAGCTCTTCACGGCACCGACGGTGTAAGCGAGCGCGATGAGGAGGAACAACCCGTACGGGACCAGGCCCGACAGCACCGCGGTGGTCTGGACGGTGCGCAGCAGGGAGAAGCCCTCGAGGGCGGCCTGCAGCAGGATCGTGGCGGTCATCAACACGACCAGCGCCATCACCAGCCGGACGACGAACTCGATGCGGCGCTGCAGCGGCGTTGAGTCGGTGGAGACCCGGCGGGCGTCGGCGGTCAGCCGGTTGGCGTAGCTCCCGGCGCCGACGTCGCGGGCCCGCTGGTAGCCGCCGCCGGCGACGCAGAAGCTGCCGGACAGCAGGTCATCGCCCGGTTGCTTGACCAGCGGGTCCGGCTCGCCGGTGAGCAGCGACTCGTCAACGTCGATCCGGCCGTCGACGACCGGTCCGTCGACGACCACCTGGTCACCAGGTCGCAGCCGCACGACGTCGCCGCGGACCACGTCGGTCGGCGGCACCTCGACGACCCGGCCGTCGCGCACGACGTTGACCGCCGACTGTGCCAGCAGCTGGAGCTGGTCGAGCTGGCGCTTGGCCCGGATCTCCTGCACCGCGCTGATCGCGGCGTTGAGCAGGCCCAGCCCGACGGTGACGAGCGCGTCGTTGTAGCGGCCGAGGGCCAGCAGCGCCGCGCCGATGACGAACAGGATCGTGTTGTAGAAGGAGAAGACGTTGGTCCGCAGGATCCGGGCGTAGCTCCGGGACGACGCGTCGACGGCAACGTTGGCCTCGCCCCGGCGCAGCCGCTCGTCCGCCTCGCGCTGGGTCAGTCCCTGCGGCGGGGTGTCCGGCGGGCTGTCCTTGAGGCGAACGTTGGGGGCCGCGGAGCGATCTGTCATCGGGTGTCGTCCGTTCGGATCAGTCTGCTGGTCTCCTTGCAGTCTGCGGGTACGCCTCCGGCCCCGCCTGGCAGAGCGGGCGGGGCCGGGGAGCGCGTCAGTCCTCCGCGAAGCCGCCGTCGGTGTCGCGGTCGCCGCCGTGGCGGCCGCCGGGCTCCCCACCGCCGTGCCCGCCGCGCCGTGACCGCCGGTCTCCGGACCGGTCACCGTGACACCTCATCGACCAGGACGGTCAGCTCCTCTCCGTCGGCGGTCACGATGTACGACTCGTAGACAGCACCCGAGCGGTCGCCGTGCGCTCGATGGTCGCGTCGGAGTCTTCGGCGAACATGGCCGCCCTCGACGTGGTCTTCCTGTCCCCGGTCAGCAGGTCCTCGTCCGAGCGCTGCGGCTGCGACGGGTCGCCGGCGGACTCACTGGAGGAGGACAGGATTCGCGTAGTCGCTGCAGCGGTGACCGATGCACCCTCCCAACCGCCAGCTCCCCCTCCACGGGGACGTCGGCGGAAAGCCGGCCCGCGACGTCCTCGCGGGGCAGGTTCGCAGAGGCGCGCCGCGGCCTATCAACCGCCGATCCCTGCGCCGGTCACCTGGGACCCTCGCCCGGGAGCCGTTCAGGACTGCGGCGGGATGAACCGGCGGTAGGCCGGCACCGCGGCCACGGCGACACCGACGTGCATAAGCATCAGCGCCACGACGCCCGCGGTCGTCGTTCCCGGCTGCGACCCGGAGGCGAGGAGCACGACGTCCGGGATCAGCGAGAGGACGAGCACCGTGGGGACCAGCACACGCAGCGCGCCGGAGGCGTTGCCGCTGCGCGCCACCACCAGGTGCCACCCGATGGCGCCGGCAATCGCGCCCACGACGGTCAGGAATCCGTAGACCGGCAGGGTGAGCTGCTGGAACTCCGCCGGGATGTCGAAGAAGGTCCGGGCGAGCAACGCGATCAGGCTGTTGATCACGAGCCCGCCGGCCGCACCGATGGCAGCAGCAACGGCGGTGGCCTTCCAGGACACCGTCCGGACGTCTCGGGTCCGGGTGCTGGGCAGGGTGCTGGTCATGGCGGTTCTCCAGGTATCAGATGCTGAGTCGGGTGTTACCCAGGCGCAGGGCGCGGCACGTCCGCAGCACCGAGGATTTACTTGCGTATACAAGTGACGTTACGTGAATGGAGCTTGCTCCGTCAAGTGTTGCTGGCCCCGTTCGGCCACAGGAAGCCAGCGACCACACCACCGGGACGGACCCGAAGGTTCTGCACTTCGAACACTGTCACCCCGCGGCGATATTTGATGAATCAACTATCTGTCGGAGGCGGGGATTTCCTCGTCATTCCGTTCGCAGGCTCTTCCGGACCGGTTCAGCGGGGGTCGGCTCCCCCGCCCGGACGAGGCCGGTCTGGTAGGCGAGGACGACGAGCCGCGCCCGGTCCCGCACGCGCAGCTTGCTCATGGCCCGGTTGACGTGCGTCTTGACCGTCAGCGGTGAGAGGTGCAGGCGAGCGGCGATGTCCTCGTTGCTCAGCCCGTGCGCCACCAGCGTGACCATCTCGCGCTCCCGGTCGGTGAGGACCCCGAGCGCGCCGTCGACCGGTTCCGGCTCCGACGGCCCCGACCGGCTGGGCTGGGCCAAGAAGCGGGCGATCAGCCCCCGAGTGGCCCGGGGGGACAGCAGCGCGTCGCCGCGCGCGACCACCCGGATGGCCTCGAGCAGCTCGTCAGGCTCGACGCTCTTCCCCAGGAACCCGCTAGCTCCCGACCGCAGGGCTTCGACGACGTAATCGTCGGCCTCGAACGTGGTCAGCACGATCACGCGGACGTCCGCCAGCTCGGGTGCAGCCGCGATCTGCCGAGCCGCCGCCAGTCCGTCCACGCCCGGCATACGGATGTCCATGAGGACCACGTCCGGCCGCAGCGCACCGGCCTGGCGCACGGCGTCGGCACCGTCCCCCGCCTCGCCGACGACCTCGAGGTCGTCGGCGCTGTCGATGAGGGCCGCGAAGCCGGACCGGATGAGCACCTGGTCGTCGGCCAGGAGCACGCGCACGGTCATGCCTGGCCCCGCGGGATGAGCACGGAGACCCGGTAGGCACCGTCGGGTGCCGGTCCGGTCACCAGCCGGCCGCGCACGGCGTCGACGCGTTCCCGCATGCCGATCAACCCGTGGCCGCTGCCGGCGGCGTGCCGAGCGCCCGCTGCCACCGCGTTGCGTACCTCGATGCGGACACCGTCCGGTCGGCTGTCCACGACCATTCTGGCCGCGCCGGTCCCGTGCCTGAGGGCGTTGGTGAGGGCTTCCTGGATGACCCGGTAGGCGGTCAGGTCGTTGATCGCGCACAGCCCCTCGAGGTCGCCGCTGACGGTCCAGGTGAGGTCAAGCCCGGCCTGGCGGATCGAGTCCGCGAGCTCACCGATCCGCGCCATCTCCGGTGTCGGCTCGGTCGGCGCGTCCTCCCCTGCTGTGCGCAGCAGACCAACCACGGTCGACATCTCCGCCAGCGCGGTCCTGCTGGCGTTCCGGACCAGGTCGAGCGCCGCCCGGGCCTGCCCCGGGCTGCTGTCCAGCAGATGTCGCGCCACCCCGGCCTGCACGTTGACGACCGAGATGTGGTGGGCC
>DATAAV010000029.1:0-2033 GCA_036259935.1 Geodermatophilus sp.
CGGTAGCGGGCGAGCTTGTCGGGGTCGACGTCGACGCCGATCCCGGGTCCGGGACGGACGGCCAGCTCGCCGCCGGTGATCTGCAGCGGCTCGGTGAGCAGGTCGTCGCTCATGTCCAGGAAGTTGGAGAGCTCACCGGCGCGGCGCGACGTGGCGCGGTGGGCGGCGCCGAAGGCCACGCTGCAGGCGGTGCCGACCTGGCCGTCGATCTGGTTGCCCATGACGACCTCGACGCCGAGGCCCTCGCACTGGCGCAGGATCGCCTGCGAGGTGGTGAACCCGGTGCGGGCGGTCTTGATGCTGATCATCGTGGCGGCGCCGGCGAGCAGTTCGCGGGTGACGTCGGCCGGGGTCGGGACGCTCTCGTCGGCGACGGTGGGCACCGTCGTCCGGGCGGTGAGCCAGCGGCGGCCGAGCACGTCGTCGGCCGGGCAGAGCTCCTCGGCCAGGGTGAGGTCCAGATCGGCCATCGCGTCCAGCGCGCGGGCGGCCTCCGACGGCGTCCAGCCGCGGTTGCCGTCGACGTAGAGCTCCACGTCCGGGCCGAGCGCCTCCCGCAGCGCCCGGCAGGCGCCGACGTCCAGCTCGACGGGACGCCGGCCGACCTTGACCTTGAACACCCGGATGCCGTGGGAGTCGCGGACCCGCTCGGCCTCGGCGACCATCTCGGCGTCGGGGGCGAAGCCGACCATGTGGCAGACCCGCATCCGGTCGGTGCAGCCGCCCAGCAGCGCCGTGACCGGCAGGTCGAGCGTCCGGCCCAGCGCGTCCCAGATGGCCATGTCCACGGCCGCCTTGGCGGCGGGGTTGCCGACGGTGCGGTCCATCCGCGCGTGCACGGTCTCGCGCTCCAGCAGCGTCAGCCCGACGAGCTCGGGGGCGAACAGCCGCTCGACGACCGCGACGATCGACTCCTGCGTCTCGCCGTAGGTGTAGGGGCGCGGTGGGGCCTCGGCGGCGCCGACGACGCCGTCGTCGGTGTGCACCCGCACGAGCACGTGGTCGGCGACGGAGACCTCGCCGCTGGCGAACCGCAACGGCTTTCGGTACGGGATCGCGAACGGGATCGCCTCGATCCGGACGATCTTCACCGGGTTCCTCCCAGGGGGACGTCGAGGTGTGCGGGCGGCGACGGGAGGTCCACGTCGGGGGTGGCGAAGCCGTTGGCCTCCAGCGCGCGGAGCAGCCGGGCCAGGGCGGGGGAGGGGTCCTCGCGGCGCCAGGCGAGGGCCAGGTCGATGCTCACGTCGTCGGCCACCGGGACCAGGTGCACGCCGTGGACCCGCAGCGCCAGCGCGGACTCCGGCAGGACCGCCACGCCGAGGCCGGCGGCGACGAGCGTGAGCAGGACCGGGGTCTGCGCCGCCTGGGGCCCGCGCCGCGGCAGGAAGCCGGCGGCCAGGCAGGCCCGGGTCACGGCCCCGTCCACGACGGAGTCCGGGACGCCGTAGCCGACGAGGTCCTCGTCGCGCAGCTCGGCGAGCCGCACCGGCTCGTCCCCGGCGAGACGGTGGCCCTGCGGCACCGCCACCACCAGCCGCTCACGGGCCACCAGGCGCGACGCCAGACCGGGGCGGCGCAGCGGGGGGCGCAGGAGGGCCAGGTCGATCCGGTTCTCCTCCAGCGCCCGCTCCTGCGCGGGGGTGAGCTGGTCGGGCTCGAACCTCAGCTCCAGGCCGGGCAGCTCGCGGGTGGCGATCCGGGCCAGCCGGGGGAGCTGGCGGTACGCGGCCAGTCCGGTCGCCCCCACGCGGAGCAGCCCCGTGCGGCCGGCACCCACCAACCGCACCCGGGTCTGCGCGGCCTCGACCGACTCGAGGATGCGCCCGGCGTCGCGGAGCAGGACCTCGCCGGCGGGCGTGAGCTCGACCCGTCGGGTCGTCCGGTCGAACAACGTGGCGCCGACCTGGGCCTCCAGCTGCCGGATCGCCTGCGACAGCGGGGACTGGGCCATGTGCAGCCGTTCGGCCGCCCGTCCGAAGTGCCGGGTCTGCGCCACGGTGACGAAGTACTGCAGCTGCCGGATCTCCACG
>DATAAV010000030.1:0-14220 GCA_036259935.1 Geodermatophilus sp.
GCTGGGCCGCCTGCGACGCGGCCGTCTCCCGGATCGTGCTCGGCCCCGACGGGGCGATCCTGGATCCGGGCCGGGAGCACCGGGTGGTCACCCCGCACCTGCGCCGCGCGGTCGAGCACCGCGACCGGGGCTGCGTGTTCACCGGCTGCGAGGCGCCGGCCCACTGGTGCGACGTCCATCATCTTCTCGAATGGATCAACGGCGGGGAGACCAACCTGGAGAACTCCGCGCTGCTGTGCGAGCGGCACCACACCAAGGTCCACCACGGGTTCCGGGTGGAGCGACAATCCGACGGCCGCTGGCGCACCTGGCGGCCCGACGGCACCGAGATCCTCATCCCATCCGAACGCCTCGCCGCCGCCTGAGGTTGCTGCATCCATTGCCCTGGCGGTCACCGATGCCGTCTTGGGATCCATGACGTGTTGCCGACGCGGGTCAGTGCGAGGGCGTGTCGGTCCGGGTAGGGCGACGTTCGCCCTGAGCGGCCACTCAGGGCCACGGGGACGGCTGCCGTCCGTGCTTCCACTCGAGCGGCGACGCTCCCTGGGCGCGGTAGCGTTAGTCCGAGCGCCGGGCAGGCCTGCGCTTCTCGTGCGTCACTCCGGCGGCGTACCCGAGCACCGGCCCCGGCTTGCGGGGTCCTGGAGCCGAGGTCGTTCAGCCGCCCCGGTGAATGACCGGAGGTTGACGCCATGTCGAGTACCGACCCATCGGCCCCCCTCGACCCGGTTGAGGCTCTGGAGCAGTTGGGCCGCGTCACCCTTCGCGAAAACTGCATGAAGTCCCTGCTGCAGTCGGTGGCCGACCTGGCCAAGAAGGTCATGCCCGGCAGCCCGGAGGTGTCGGTGTCCCTGCTGATCAACGACAGGGCCAGCACCGCGGTGTTCACCGGCCAGTTGGCCCTCGACGGCGACGAGAGCCAGTACGGCCGCGGCTACGGACCCTGCCTGCACGCTGCCAGCACCGGCGAGTTGGTCGAGATCGCCGACGCGCAGGCCGAGACGCGGTGGCCGGACTACATGGAGCACGCCGTCGAGCACGGCGCCCTCAGCTCGCTGTCGGTTCCGCTGCCGATCAACGAGGGCATCGCCGGGGCGGTGAACATCTATGCCCGCAAGCCCAACGCCTTCGACGAGGACAGCCGGTCGGTGGCCACCCGGTTCGCCGCCTACGCCGCCGTCGCCGCCGCGAACATGTACGCATACGAGGAAGCTCGCGACCTGGCCGAGAACCTCCCGCTCACAGTGACGTCCCGGGCGGTCATCGACCAGGCCAAGGGCATGCTCATGGAGCGCTACAGGATCACCGCCGACCAGGCGTTCCAGGCCCTGGCCCAGGTGGCGATGCACACCGACACGAAGGTCAGGGACATCGCAGTCAACCTCGTGCGAACCGGCAAGTTCCCGCGGGGGGTAGGTCCAACGCCCGATCAATTCGGAGGGACCTGGCACTGACCGCCACCGGGGGCGGCGTGCCCGGGCGTGCAGATGGCGTGCGTCTGAGGCCGCCTGTGTCCCCATCAGGGACATGTCCCACCGCGGGCAGCGAGCAGGCTGGATGAGCCGCGGGGCTCTCCCTACCGCCGGGGTTGCCGAGTGTCAGCCTGTCCTGCGGCGGCGGAGGTGCTGCCTGACCTTGTACTGCCACCGCGCGAGGCGGTAGACCAGCCAGGCGTCGCGCCAGCGCATCAGATCGTCTGGAGGGTCGAGGTGCCGAGGTGGACCCGGCGCGGCAACGACCACCACGACGCCGCGAGGTCCCGGATGGCCACCCCGGGAGAGTAGTCCACACCCGCCGCCTCGGACAGCCAGTCGGTGTCCTGAGCCGCGCATCCCGGCCATCGCAGGTCCTCAGGGCAGGGCACTCCGGCGGTCGAGCGGGGGCATCTCCGGGCGCAGGTCTGCCGCGAGGGAGTCGGTCCGCAACCTCAGGGTTCGGCGAACCAGGCGAAGCCGAAACCGGGCAGCAGCAGCCGGCCGCCGCGCACCTCCGGCGGCCCGTCGCTGGTGAGCACCGGCGCGAAGCTGCCGAACCCGGTCACGGTGTCGGCGTCCACGGCCTGGACGTCGGAGCTGAAGTTGGCCAGCCCGACGAAGCTGCCGCCGCGCGGATGGCGCCGCCGCCAGGCGAGCACCGTCTCGTTGCCGGCGTCGACGATCGCGGACTCGCTGCCACCGCGCAGCGCCAGCAGCGACCGGCGGACCTCCCCCAGCCGGCACAGCGCCGCGAAGACCCGCCCCTCGAGGGTCGTGGGATCGGACCGGCGGGCGGCGGCCGCCCAGTCCATCGGCGGCCGGTGCATCCACCGGTTGTCCGGCGCCCGCGCCGGATCGGCCAGGTAGCCGGTGTCGTTGCGCAGCGCGATCTCGTCGCCCATGTACAGCAGCGGGATGCCGCCGAAGGCGTAGCCGACGGAGTACAGCAGCACCAGGCGGCGGATCCCGGCCTCCAGCGCCGCCTCGTCGCCGCGGTCGAGAGCGTCCTCGATCCCGCACAGGGACGCCGCCGACCCCGAGATCCGCGCGTCGCCGGTGACCGCGTTCTCCTGGAACAGCGCGCCGCGGGCGAACGAGCCGGGGAAGCGGCCGCAGAAGAAGTCGTTCAGGAAGCGTCGGTGGCCGAAGCCGTCGGTGCCCACCGCGGCGGCGTCCTCGTCGGTCACCGCCCAGCCGATGTCGTCGTGGCCCCGCACGTAGGTCACCCACGAGGTGGTCGGCGGGATCGGGCGCATGCGGCCGAGCGCGTGCCGGGCCAGTCGGGCGTCGCCGGTGGCCAGGCTGCTCCAGAGCAGCACCATGAGCTGGTTGTGGTACGCCAGCTCGCACTCCGGCCGGTAGCGCTCGTGGCCGCCGAGGTAGGGCACCAGGTCGTCCGGGGACACGATCGCCTCGGCCTTGAAGATCACCCCGGGCGCGGCCAGCCGGGTCAGGGCGTGCAGCAGCTGCAGCAGGGTGTGCCCCTCGGGCTGGTTCTGGCAGGTGGTGCCCAGCCGCTTCCACATGAACGGGACGGCGTCCATGCGGAAGACGTCGACACCCCGGTTGGCCAGCCAGGTGATCTCGCCGAGCATCGCCAGCGTCACCTCGGGGTTGGTGTAGTCGAGGTCCCACTGGTAGGGCCAGAACGTCGTCCAGACCCAGCCGCCGGCGCCGCCGCAGGCCTCGGGCACCCAGCTGAACGAGCCGGGCGCCCGGTCGGGGAACACCTCCGGGATGGTGGCGTCGTAGGCGTCGGGCATGGTGCGGTCCGGGAAGGCGGTGTAGAAGCCTGCGTAGGCGGCGTCGCCGGCCAGCCAGCCCTGCGCCCACGCGTGCTCCCGGGCGGTGTGGTTGAGCACCAGGTCGATGCACAGGCTCATGTCCCGCTCGTGCAGCGCCGCGGCCACTCGCTCCAGGTCGGCCATCGTGCCCAGCCGCGGGTCGACGGCGCGGTAGTCCATGACCGCGTAGCCGCCGTCGTTCTCCCCCGGTCGCGGGCGCAGCAGCGGCATCAGGTGCAGGTAGGTGGTGCCGAGCTCGGCGAGGTAGTCCAGCTTCCCGGGCAGCTCGGCCAGGGTGCCGCAGAACCGGTCGACGTAGCAGACGTAGCCCTGCATCCGGGCGCGCTGGAACCAGACCGGGTCGATCTCCCGGCGCCGGTCCAGCCGGCGCAGCGCCTCCGGCCGCTCGGCCGCCGCAGCCAGCGCGGTCCGCACCGCCCGCTCGAAGAGCGCGTCGACGTCGGCCCGGCCCGCGTAGAGGACGGCGAGCGGCTCGTGCACGTCGAGCAGCGCCAGCTCCACCCGGGTCAGGAACGCGTCGGCCTCCGCCGCACCCAGCGTCGCCTCCGCGTCGGCGGCCAGCCGGGGCCGCAGCGCGGTCCACGCCCGCTCCGCGGCCTTGCGGCGCCCCGCCTCCGATGCCGTCACCGCCACAGCCCACCCGTCACGGGGGGAGTATCGCCGCGGTGTTCGCCCACGGCATGACGGCTGTCCGCACCGCCCCGGAAGGCGTTGACTGGTTCTGTAAGCGCGTAATCAGGAGGTGGCCCGTGAGCCTGGCACCCGAGTACGACACCGGCGCGGCGCTGGACGCCTACTCCCGCATCGTCACCGCCGTCGCCGCCGACCTCGCCCCGCACGTCGCGGCCCTCCAGGTCATGACGGCCGACGGCCGCGGGGGCGCGGGCTCGGCGGTCGTCGTGCCGGGCGACAACCTGCTGCTCACCAACGCCCACGTGGTGGACCGGTCGCGGATCGGTCGGGCGGTGTTCAGCGACGGCAGCGAGAGCGACGTCGACGTCGTGGGCGCCGATCCGCTGTCCGACCTCGCCGTCGTCCGCGCCCGGACGGCGACCCCGCCGCCGGCGGTCCTCGGCGACGCCGCCGGCCTGCGGGTCGGGCAGCTGGTGGTCGCCGTCGGCAACCCCCTGGGGCTGGCCGGCTCGGTGACCGCCGGCGTGGTCAGCGGGCTGGGGCGCTCGCTGCCGACCCGGGACGGGCGGACCGCCCGCGTGGTCGAGGACGTCATCCAGACCGACGCCGCGCTCAACCCCGGCAACTCCGGCGGCGCGCTCGCCGACTCCACCAGCCGGGTGGTCGGCATCAACACCGCCGTCGCCGGCTGGGGCCTGGGCCTGGCCGTGCCGATCAACGACACCACCCGCGGGATCGTCGCCGCGCTCGTGCGCGACGGCCGGGTGCGGCGGGCCTTCCTCGGGCTGGTCAGCACCCCCGCGCCGCTGCCGGCCCCGCTGGTCGAGCGGACCGGCCGCCGGCGCGGGCTGCGCATCGTCGACGTCGTCCCCGGCTCGCCGGCCGACCGTGCCGGGCTCAAGGCCGGCGACCTGGTGCTCGAGGCCGGTCGCCGGCCGGTCAGCGAGGCGCAGAGCCTGCAGCGGCTGCTGTTCGCCGACGCGATCGGCCGGCCGCTGCCGGTGACCGTGTACCGCCGCGGCGCGATGGTGGACGTCATCACCGTGCCGATCGAGCTGACCGGCGGCTGACCGGCGGCAGTCCTCAGGCCTCGTGCATCCACGGGGTGAGGCAGACCCCGACCAGCAGTCCGCCCGGCGACTGCAACCGGGCGATCGTCTGGCCCCACGGCTCGGTGCGCACCGGGTGCAGGAGGCGGTAACCGCTCGCCTCCAGCTCCGCGGCCGCCGCGCCGACGTCGTCCACCTCGAACTCGACACTGGCCTGCGGGACCGGGTGCGTCGACGGCCAGGCCGGCCCCCCGAAGCAGGCCTCCGCGGCCTCCGCCAGCGGCCACACGCCGAAGTGCTTCGCCCCCGCGATCGCCTCGGAGAACAGGTAGCCGGAGCCGTCCGTGCCCTCCGGCGGCCGCAGCGGCAGGCCGAGGGCGTCGACGAACAGCCGCCGGTCCTCCGCGGGGGCCGCGCTGACGACCGAGACGCTCGCGATGAAGTGCACCTGCATGTGCTGCAGTGTCCGCCGCCGGCCGGCGGGGGTTCACCCCTCGGGGCCAGCGGGCCGCGCCGCGCTGCAGACTGTCACCCCCTCGGTCGATGCTGTCGCGGAACGGGGACTACGGGGGGTTCATGCACACCGAACGGCCGACGGGGGTCGGGCTGCTCTCGCTGGTGTACGCGGTGAGCGCCTCCCTGTGCGTGGCGGGCGCCCTGCGGCCGATGGCCGAGGACACCCCGGTCGCGCTGCTGTGGGGCCTGGCGCTGGTCGGGTTCGGCGCCGCCGCGCTGCTCTGGCTGCGCCGGGCCAGAGTGGGCACCGCGGGCCTGCACACGGCGGTGGCGGTCATGGCGGTTCTGACCGGTGCGCTGGCCTGGCGGTCGGTGACCGCGGCGGGCGTGGTGGGGCTGGGGCCGGCGATGGTCGCGCTCGGGGTGTTCGTCGCCCACTTCCTGCCCGCCGCCGCGGCGCGGGCGCACGCCGCCTTCCTCCTGGCCGCCACCACCGCCGGAGCGGTTGCCGCGGCCCCGTCGGGCTTCGGCTCGGCGTGGCTGACCACCGTCGTCACCGTCGCCGCGCTCACCGAGGCGCAGGTGCGGATCTCCGGGACGCTGCGGCGGGCGGCGGGCACCGATCCGCTCACCGGCCTGGCCAACCGCCGCGCGTGGGAGGCGGGGGCGGCGCTCAGCCTGGCCCACGCGCTGCGTACCGGAGAGCCGCTGACCGTCGCCGTGATCGACCTCGACGGCTTCAAGACGGTCAACGACGAGGACGGGCACAGCGCCGGTGACGCGCTGCTGCAGTCCCTGGCCCGCGAGTGGAGCGGGCGGCTGCGGCGGGCCGACCTGCTGGGCCGGTACGGCGGCGACGAGTTCGTGCTGTGCCTGCCCGACACCGACGAGGGGCACGCCGCCGACCTGCTCGAGCGGCTGCGGGACAGCCATCCGGCCTCCTGGTCGGCCGGGACGGCGACCGCGCGGGACGGCGACACCCTGGCCGACCTGCTGCACCGCGCCGACGCCGCCCTCTACCGGGAGAAGCGCAGCCGCACCGGCTGACCCGCCGGCGGGGAGCTCAGCCGCGGCGCCAGTCGTCGTCCTTCATGTGCGAGCCGGCCATCGGGCCCATCTGCAGCATCCCGCCGTCCACCGACCACGAGGCGCCGGTGACGTAGCCGGCCGCGGGCGAGGCCAGGAAGGCCACGACGGCGGCGACCTCGCGGGCGTCGCCGGGCCGGCCCAGCGGCACGCCTGGGCGCTCGTGCCCCGGCGCGGTCGGGTCCTCGTCGTCCTGCCCGGTCATCGGCGTGGTGATCTCGCCGGGAGCGACGGCGTTGACGGTGATGCCGTGCTCGGCCAGCTCGAGAGCGGCGACCTTGGTGAGCAGACCGAGACCGCCCTTGGCCGCGCAGTAGGCCGCCGCACCGACCCGGGGCTGGTGCTCGTGGACGCTGGTGACGTTGATGATCCGCCCGCCGCGGCCGGCCTCGATCATCCGCCGGGCGGCACGCTGCAGGCAGACGAAGGCGCCGTCGAGGTCGGTGGCCAGCACCTCCCGCCAGGTGCCGAGGTCCAGCTCCAGCAGCGGGGTCATGTGCCCGGTGCCCGCGTCGTTGACCAGCACGTCGATCCCGCCGAGCGCCTCGGCGAGCTCGTCCACGACGTCACCGGCCTCCGGCAGCCGGGTCAGGTCCAGCCCACGCACCTCCGCCCGCCGGCCGAGCGTCCGCACCTCCTCCGCCGTGGCCTCGGCGTCGGCACGGTCGCGGTACCAGGTGATGCCGACGTCGAAGCCGTGCCCGGCCAGCGCCACGGCGGTGGCCCGCCCGATGCCGGACTCCGAGCCGGTGACGATCGCGACCCGAGCAGTCCCGTCGGCCATGCGTTGCACGCTATCCAGTCGCCCCGGCCCCCGCCCGGCGCCGCGACCGAGACCGGATCGCAACGCGGCCGCCGGACCGCCGCCCCGCGCGGTGGGTAGCTGTCGGGCATGACGACCGGACGCCGGTCATGGCTCGGCATCGTCCTGGCCCTGCTGTCGCTCCTGCTCGCCGGCTGCGTGGTCATCGGGGCACCGCCGTCCGGGCCCAGGACGGCGGAGGGGCCGGCGCCGCAGTCGCCACCGGGCGAGGACGCCGCGGCGCCCGAGGAGCAGATGGCGCGGGCGATCTTCGACCGGGTCAACGCCGAGCGCGCCGAGCGCGGGATCGAGGCGCTGGCGTGGAACGAGGAGCTGGCCGCGGTGGCCCGCGACTGGAGCGCCGAGATGGCGGAGACCGGGCAGCTGCGGCACCAGGACCTCGGGCAGCTGATCCGGCGCGAGGACCTCTCGGGCTTCGAGGCGATCGGCGAGAACGTCTTCCAGGCCACCGGGCCGGTGCCGGCGGGGACGATGCACGCCGGCTGGATGCGCTCGGACGGCCACCGCGCCAACGTCCTCAACCCCGGCTGGGACAGGCTCGGGATCGGCGTCCACTGCGCCGAGGACGGTTCGGTCTGGGCGACCCAGCAGTTCGGCCGGACCATCGGCTCCGACCGCCCGGCGGTTGCCACGGAGACACCCCCGCTGGAGCCGTTCGTCCGGCCGGAGAACGACGGCCCCGGCTGCGGCTGACGGCCGCCGTCTCCGTCGCGGGCAGCCCGCGCCCGGGATCAGTCGGCGGCGCCCAGGCGCCGGTCGAGGAGTGCGTCGACGTCGGCCTGCGCCTCCTGCAGCCGCCGGATGTTGGCCGCCGAGGGGCAGTGGTCCCACATCGCCCGGGCCACGTGCAGCGCGACGGAGGCGAGGGCCAGGTCCAGGTCGAGGTCGAGCGTGTCGGGACTGGTGACCGGAGTGCTCATCGCGACCTCCCGGGGAGACGTGGTCCCGCTGGCGGAACGGTTCCGAGGGTTCTCCGGCGACGGAGTCCGCAGCAGCCACGTGGTGGGGATGCGCCGCTCCCCAGTCGTGGGGAGCGCCTCCGCCCGCTCCGGCGCAGGTCGCAGCGGGCGGAGGCTCAGACGGTGCGGCTCTCCCGGTCGTAGTTGCGGCCGAGGAACGCCGGCACCCGCGCCCAGCGGAAGGCGAAGATCATCACCAGCAGCGTGGCCACGTAGGGGATCACGAGCAGCGCCTGACTGGGGATGCCTACGTCGCCGACCTCGGCCCGCAGGGCGATGACGTCCATCGCGGCGAAGAACAGCGCTCCGGCGGCGATGAACTGCGGCCGCCATCCACCGAAGAAGGTCAGCGCGATCGCCAGCCAGCCGCGCCCGCCGACGATGCCCTCGGTGAATGTGCCGGTGTAGACCATCGGCAGGAACGCGCCGGCGACGCCCATGAGCGCGCCGCCCACGGTCGCCGTCCACAGCCGCGTGCGGGCCACCGGGATGCCGAGGCTGTCGGCCGCCTTCGGGTTCTCCCCCACCGCGCGCAGGTCCAGCCCGGCGCGGGTGCGGTAGAGGAAGACGTAGAGGCCGACGGTGACCAGCGCCGCGAGGTAGACGAGCAGGTTGTGCGAGAAGAGCACGGTGCCCAGGACCGGGATCTGGCTGAGCAGCGGGATCTCCAGCCGGGGCAGCGTCTCGATCAGCGGCTGCGCCGCCACCTGCCCGACGAGGACCCGGAACAGCAAGCCCGCCAGGCCGGTGGCGGCGAAGAACAGCGCCAGGCCGATGACGAACTGGTCCAGCCGCAGCACGGTCGTCGCCCAGCCGAGCACCAGCCCGAACAATGCGCCCACGGCGGCGGCCACGAGGATGCCGGCGGTGTTGCTGCCCATCCCGTAGCTGGTGAGGAAGCCGACGGAGGCGCCGAGGACCATGACGCCCTCCTGCGAGACGCTGAAGACGCCGGCCAGGCCGCCCAGCATGGTGCCCAGCGAGGCCAGCAGGTACGGCACCATCGCGATGACGGTGAGCTGGGCCAGGGTCTCGAACTCGGTCATGCGTCCTCCTCGCTGACGCTCGTCGGCCGCATGACCGCCGGTGCTGTGCCCCTGCGTGAGCTCGCGAGCTCGCTCACGTCGCCGCCCTCCGCGCCAGCCGCCCGGCGATGACGTCGCTCAGCAGCAGGAAGATCAGGATCAGGGCCTCGATGATGAGGACCATCTCGGCGGGCACGCCGACGGTGCGCTGCATGGAACTCGCCCCCACCTCGAGGATCGAGATCCCGAAGGCCACCACCGGCACCCACAGCGCGTTCCCGCGGGCGATCAGCCCGACGATGATGCCCAGCAGCAGGTAGTTGGCCTGCATGCCCTCGATCGCCCGGCCGTGGACGCCGGCCACCTCGATGGCGCCGGCCAGCCCCGCCAGGGCGCCGCCGACGACCAGGGCCAGGACGGCGATCCGGCCCACCCGGATGCCGTTGATCGCCGCCGCCCGCGGGTTGGTGCCGGCGGCCCGCAGCTCGAACCCGGCCGCCGTCCGGCGGGTGACCACGATCGTCGCCGCGCCGACCAGGACGGCCAGGAGGATCCCCGAGTGCACCCCCGGCGGCCCGCCGAGGACGGGCAGCTCCGCGGCCGGGCTGATCACCTGGGTGGCGGCGACGCCGGCGGCCGGGTCGGCCCAGATCTCGGTGGCGGCGTAGTCGAGCACCTGGAAGGAGACGAAGTTCAGCAGGACGGTGCTGAGGATCTCGTTGACCCCGAACCGCCCCATGAGCAGCGCGGCGATGCCCGCCCACACCACGCCGGCGAGCACCCCCGCCAGCAGCACCAGGGGCAGCAGCAGCACCGTGGGCAGGTCGGCGTAGACGATGCCGACCCCGGCCGCGGCCGTGCCGCCGACCAGCAACTGGCCCTCGCCGCCGATGTTGAACCGGCCCACCGCCAGCGGGATGGTGAAGGCCAGGGCCAGCAGCACCACGGTGACCCACTTGGTGAGGGTCTCGGTGAAGCCGAAGGTAGTCCGGAACGACGTCGACAGGATCGATCGGAACGCGCCGACCGGGTCGTAGCCGAGCACCGCCATGACCAGCCCGGACACCAGGAACGCGAGGACCAGGGCGAGGACGTAGGGCAGCAGGTCGCGCAGCAGCCGCAGGCCGCCGTGCAGCGGGGCGGGCGCGACCTCGGTCGGTGCCGGTGTGGTGGGGGCCGTCATGCGTTCTCCCGGACGCCGGCCATCAGCCGGCCCAGTGCGTAGGCGTCGAAGTCGCCCCGGGTCCGCTCGCCGACGATCCGGCCGGAGTAGAGCACGACCATCCGGTCGGCCAGCAGGCTCAGCTCGTCGAGGTCCTCGGAGATCAGCACGACCGCGCAGCCGCGGTCCCGGGCCTGCTCGACGCGGTCGTAGACGAAGCGGGTGGAGCGGATGTCCAGCCCGCGGGTGGGGTTCTGCAGCACGAGGACCGCCGGCTCGCGCTCGAAGGCGCGGGCGAGGATCAGCCGCTGGATGTTGCCGCCGGAGAGGTTGGCCGCCGGTGCGTCCGGGCTCGGCGTCCGGATCGCGTAGCGCTCGATGACCTCCCGGCTGTGCTCGCGCACCCGCCGCCAGTCGATCAGCCCCGCTCGCCGGTAGGCGCCGCCGCGCTGGGAGCCCAGCAGCAGGTTGTCGGTCACCGACGCCGCGCCCAGGATCCCGTCGCGGTGGCGGTCCTCGGGCACGTAGGCGACCCCGGCGTCCAGCCAGTCGCCGGTGTGCCGGCCGGCCAGCTCGGTGCCATCGACCCGCACGCTCCCGGCGCGCAGCGGGCGGACGCCGGCCAGCGCCTCGGCCAGCTCGACCTGCCCGTTGCCGGCGACCCCGGCGACGCCGAGGACCTCCCCGGCCCGCACGGCGAGCTCCAGCCCCTCGAGCGCCGGCACACCCTGGTCGTTGTCGACGACGAGCCCGCTGACGGCCAGCCGCACGTTCGAGGAGGGAGCCGCCGGCTGTCCGGCCGGCGCCGGGTGCTCGGCGACGGCGGTGCCGACCGGGGCCAGGCCGAGGGCGGCGGCCACCTCGGTGGAGGACTCCTCGGCCAGCTCGCCGACCATCAGCCCGGCGACCCGCTCGGCGTCGGTGTCCGCCCGGCGCACCGTGGTGATCCGGCGCCCGTCGCGCATGACCGAGATCCGGTCGCAGATGGCCAGCACCTCCCGCACCTTGTGCGAGATGAACACGACGCTGGTGCCCTCGGCGACGATCTCGCGCAGCGAGGCGAACAGCGCGTCGACCTCCTGCGGGGTGAGGTTGGTCGTGGGCTCGTCGAGGATCAGGATCCGTGCGCCGCGGTAGAGCACCTTGAGGATCTCGACCCGCTGCCGGGCGCCGACCGACAGCCGGTCGGTCCGGGCGCGCGGGTCGACCGCCAGCCCGAAGCGTTCGGACAGCTCGGTGATGCGCCGGCTGGCCCGCCGCAGGCCGCCGGAGCGCCCGCTGGTGCCGACGACGACGTTCTCCACCACCGAGTACGCGGGCACCTGCAGCAGGTGCTGGTGGACCATGCCGATGCCGAGGGCGATCGCGTCGCGGGGCGACCGGATGTGCACCTCCCGGCCGTCGACCCGGATCACGCCGGCGTCGGGCCGGTAAAGGCCGTACAGGACGTTCATCAGCGTGGTCTTGCCGGCCCCGTTGCCGCCGACGAGCCCGTGCACCTCGCGGGCGGCCAGCCCGAAGTCGGCGTCGACGAGCGCCTTCACCGGCCCGAACGCCTTGTGCACGCCGGTCATCTGCAGCGGCAGGTCGCTGTCCACGGCGGGCGGGGGCGGCACCTCCCCCGCCCGCGGCTCACCGGCCGCCGTCATGCCACCGGGGTGACGTCACGCTCGACCTCGATCTCGCCGCTGGTCAGGCGCTCGATCACCTGGTTGACCTGGTCGACCACGGCCTGGTCGACGTTCGTCGGCGTCTGCAGCGAGATCCCCTGCTCGAAGGTCATGCCGAGGTAGCCGCCGGTCTCCCCCTGCTCGACCTGGGTGAGGATCTCCTCGAGCATCACCGAGAAGTCGTAGAGCACCGCCGTGAGGTAGTTGTCGGGGGCGAGGCTGGACTTGTCGGTGTACTTGGCGGTGATCCGCACGTCCGGGTCGGCCTTGACCGCCTCGAAGGCGCCGACCATGCCGAGGTTGAGCGAGCCGAGGATGACGTCGGCGCCGCCGGCCATCAGCTGGCTGGTGAACTGCTGGCCGCGGGTCGGGTCGTTGAGGTCGCCGGTCCAGACGGGGGTGAGGGTCGCCGTCGAGCCGACGTCGGCGAGGGCCTGCTCGACCGCGTGCACCTCGGAGTAGGAGAACGGCAGGGTCACGCCGCCGAGGTAGGCGATCTGCTGGGTCTGCGTCGTGGCCGCGGCGAGCACCCCGAGCGGGTAGAAGGCCAGGTGGAAGTTCCGGTCGAGCACCCAGACGTTCTCCGGGACGCTCTCGGGCTCGGTGTCCTGCTCGGCGATGAAGACGACGTCCGGAGCCTCCTGGGCGACGGCGACGGTGGCGTCGTAGAACTGGCTGCCGTGCGTCCAGATCACGGTGTGGCCGTCGGCGACGTACTCGCGCAGCACGCGCTGGGCGTCGGGCACCGCGACGCTCTCCGAGTAGGTGACCTCGGCGCCGAACCGCTCCTCGGCCGCCTCCAGGGCCTGCAGGCCCAGGAACGTGTAGTCGGCGTCGGTGGTGGTCCCGGAGAAGACCGCCGCGATCCGCGGCGCCTCGTCCCCGGTGCCGCCACCACCCCCGCCGCCTCCGCCGCCTCCGCCGCACGCGGTGACGGTCAGCAACAGCGTCAAGGGGACGGCGACGGCGCGGAGGAGAGCGCGGGGCGAGCGCATGGCGGACCATCCTCTGGATCGCGGACAGGGCTCCGGCGAGCCTGGCAGCAGGGATGCCGGGCGTTCCCCGAGCCGCCCCCACCCGATACCGAATCGCAATCATGACCTCCTGCGTCGTCGCGCTGGCCGAACTGACAGCCGGAGCCCCTAGCGTGCGTCCCGACCGATCCGGCACGACGGAAGGCGGACACCATGACCTCTGCCCCCACCACACGGACCGGCGAGCGCGCCGACCTGCTCGAGGCGCTGGGGACCCACCGGCAGTTCCTCCGGTTCACCGTGCGCGACCTGACCGACGAGCAGGCCCGGCAGCGGACCACGCCGAGCGAGCTCACCCTGGGCGGGCTGATCAAGCACGTGGCGAGGATCGAGAAGAAGTGGGTGGACTTTCTCCTGACCGGGCCGGAGGTGCTGGCACCGCCGGCCGACCCGGCCGGGTACGCGGCGTGGGCCGACGAGTTCCGGCTGCTGCCGGAGGAGACCCTCGCCGGTGTGCTGGCGGAGTACGAGGAGGTGGCCCGGCGCACCGACGACCTCGTGCGCACGCTGCCCGACCTCGACGTCTCGCAGCCGCTGCCGGAGGCCCCGTGGTTCGAGCCGGGCGCCCACCGGTCGGCCCGCCGGGTGTTCCTGCACGTCATCGCGGAGACCGCCCAGCACGCCGGTCACGCCGACATCCTGCGCGAGGCGCTCGACGGGCAGAAGACGATGGGCTGAGCGGGCGGCGGGGCCGGCTTGCCGCGGGCCCGGCCTCACTGCTGGGCGGCCAACCGCTCGTCGAGCAGCCGGTCGACCGCGCCCTCGGACTCCTCCACCAGCCGGGCGTTCTCCCCGGAGGGGCAGTGGACCCAGCGGCTGCGGGCGACGCCGAGCGCGATGTAGGCGACGGCGATCTCGTGGTCCAGTCGGTCGAGGCTGGTGACGGTGGGGCTCATGGCGACCTCCTCAGGACCCGTTTCCTGACCGCACGCTAGGCCGGGGGTGTGACGGAAACCGGGCGGCCGGCTGCGCCGGTCCCGGAGGCGAATCGCGAGCTCAGCCGCCCTCGACCGGGGCGGTGAGCTCCTCGACCCGCGCCAGCG
>DATAAV010000031.1:0-1815 GCA_036259935.1 Geodermatophilus sp.
CGCCGACCGGTGCCGGCAAGACGGTGGTGGGGGAGTTCGCCGTCCACAAGGCGCTGGCCGAGGGGCGCAAGGCCTTCTACACGACGCCGATCAAGGCGCTGTCCAACCAGAAGTACAACGACCTGGTCGACCGCTACGGCGCCGACCGGGTCGGCCTGCTGACCGGCGACAACGCGGTCAACGGCGACGCGCCCGTGGTGGTGATGACCACCGAGGTGCTGCGCAACATGCTCTACGCGGAGTCCCCGACGATCGACGGCCTGGGCTACGTGGTCATGGACGAGGTGCACTACCTCGCCGACCGCTTCCGCGGCGCGGTCTGGGAGGAGGTGATCATCCACCTCCCGCAGTCGGTGACGTTGGTGTCGCTGTCGGCCACGGTCAGCAACGCCGAGGAGTTCGCGGACTGGCTGGTCACCGTCCGCGGCCACACCACGGTCGTCGTCAGCGAGGTGCGGCCCATCCCGCTGTGGCAGCACATGCTGGTCGGCAACCGGGTGTTCGACCTGTTCAGCCTGCGCCCCGCCGCGCACGCCGCCGAGCAGGGCGACGACCCGCGGGGCCTGTCCACCCGGGAGCGCGGCGCCAGCGTCGTCGACCCGGAACTGGTCCGCTACGTGCGCGAGTACGAGCGGCGGCTCGACACCTGGGGCGGCGGCAACGGGGGCTCGCGCCGTGAGCGGGACTGGCACAAACCGCGCTACCGCCCGCCGGCCCGGCCCGACGTCATCGAGCGGCTGGACCGCAACGGCCTGCTGCCGGCGATCACCTTCGTGTTCAGCCGCAACGGCTGCGACGCCGCCGTCGACCAGTGCCTGCGCTCCGGGCTGCGGCTCACCGACGAGCACGAGCGCGCGGAGATCGCCGCGATCGTCGACGAGCGCACCGGGTCGCTGCCGGAGGAGGACCTGCACGTCCTGGGGTTCTGGGAGTGGCGCGAGGGGCTGCTGGCGGGGATCGCCGCGCACCACGCCGGCCTGGTCCCGGCGTTCAAGGAGACCGTCGAGGAGTGCTTCGTCCGCGGCCTGGTCAAGGCCGTGTTCGCCACCGAGACCCTCGCGCTGGGCATCAACATGCCGGCGCGCACCGTCGTCCTGGAGCGGCTGGTCAAGTGGAACGGCGAGGCGCACGTCGACGTGACGCCAGGGGAGTACACCCAGCTCACCGGCCGGGCCGGCCGCCGCGGCATCGACGTCGAGGGGCACGCCGTCGTCGTCTGGGCGCCGGGCATGGACCCCTCGGTCGTCGCCGGGCTGGCCAGCACCCGCACCTACCCGCTGCGGTCCAGCTTCCGGCCCAGCTACAACATGGCCGTCAACCTGGTCAGCTCCTTCGGCCGGGCCCGCGCCCGTGAGCTGCTGGCCTCCTCGTTCGCCCAGTTCCAGGCCGACCGGTCGGTCGTGGGGCTGGCCCGCGCCGCGGCCCGTCACGAGCGGGACGCCGAGCGCTGGGCCGCGGAGATGCACTCCGAGGGCGGGGACGTCGCCGGGTACGCGCGGCTGCGCCAGGAGATCGCCGACCGGGAGAAGGAGCTCTCCCGCGACTCGGCGGCCAAGCGCCGGATGGAGGCCTCCGAGGCGCTCGCCGCGCTGCGGACCGGCGACGTCATCCGGGTGCCGTCGGGACGGCGGCAGGGGCTGGCCGTCGTCCTCGACCCCGGGGTGACCGACCTGACCGAGCCGCGCCCCCTGGTGCTCACCGAGGACAAGTGGGCCGGGCGCCTGGGCGCCGTCGACTTCCCGACGCCGGTGACCGCGCTGGCCCGGGTGCGGGTGCCGAAGAACTTCAACCACCGCAGCCCGCACGCCCGCCGGG